>CAZQPP010000172.1:0-14724 GCA_964594295.1 uncultured Myxococcales bacterium
TCTGGTACGACCTCGCTGGCCGCATGGTAGCGCGCGCTTGTCTGTCGGGCACCTGCGGCGGCGAAGGCGTGGACCGGAGGATGGCCTACGACGCCTTCGACGGGCTGCGCGAGGTGACGCTCGACGGGGCGACGGTCGTTGCGCATTACTACGGCCCGGATGGGGAGCGGGTGCGGACAGATGTGGCCGGGGCGCCGACTGAGCTGCGCTTCGGCTCGGGCTCGGTCGTGCGTGGCGGCTGGCATGAGGTGTTGGTCGGACCGCCGGGTGGGGAGGTGGCGCGTCTGGCAGTGGCGGTGGCGCCAGCGCCGGTATTGGGGCCCGCGCCCGGAGCGCCGAGCCGCCCCGAGGTGTTGTGGCTGCACCGGGGCGTTGGCCCGGGGCCGGCAATGGTCACGGATGAGTCGGGCGCGGTGATGGATGACCGGGCGTATGAGCCCTTCGGCGTCGAGATCATGGCAGACGCGGGGGTGGAGCCGCTGGGCGGGTTGGCGAAGCCGGTGGAGCCGGTGACAGGGTGGAGCGACCACGGGGCGCGGTGGATGGCGGTAGAGCTGGGGATCTGGACCAGCCCCGACCCGCCGGTGAAGGGGCCGGCGGAGAGGTTCATGGAGGCGCCGTGGGATCTGAACCCGTATGGGTATGTGCGGGGGAATCCGGTGGTGTATTGGGATCCAGATGGGAAGGCGCCGGTTTGGCTTTGCGGCCAGGGCGGCGGGTGTGATCTTGTTGGGTGGACGAGCTACGGTGAAGCGCAGAACTATGCGGCGCTGGCGCCCGGGGCCAAGCGCAGGGAATACGTGGCAAACGCCGAATGGGAGGGGGCTCAGGTCAACATCTCTGTGGCGGAGCTGGATGTTGACCACGCAGAGATCATCAACAACCTGCGCGAGCAGCTAAGGGACGAAGCGGCGGACAAGCTGTTCGATGCAGTTGTGCCGTTCATCGGTGGTTTACGGTCGCTGAGCCGGGCCGCCGACAAGATGGACGATGTTGTCCGCATGCAAAAGAAACTCGTCCCCAATGGGCCAGATGGCAGCTTGGTGGCGAAGGTCAAAGCCGCTTTGTGGCGGTATCCAAAGGTCACGGACGCCCGCACTGGGCGGGCGATTTCGTTTCCCACTGGCGATCTGAAGGTTGTTGCGAAGGAAGCTCGTGTGAGTTGGGACAGTCATGATCGAGCAGCGTTCATCAAGGCATGGCACGACCGAGGCTATGAGGCTCCTCGAGGTGGCTGGGCTGAGTACGACATTCATCACATCCATCCGAGAGAGCTTGGCGGCACCAACGATTTCTGGAATCTAGTGCCCGTGCAACGCGAGACGCACCAGAAATGGCTGAACTCGTTTTGGCAGAAGTTCATCGACCCCTAGGAGACTGGCATGAGCATCGTCGATGCCCTGAAACGACTCGAAGCGGTTTGGGGAGAACCTCGGTCGGCTGAGCACGGAGGTGAGCCAACCTTCTTCAAGCTACGCTGTGCTGTGGTTTGGGGTGCCGTTACTTCCGCCGAATCGAATGCTCTTCCAACCCATTTGGGCCAGTTCTGGGCGGCAGCGTCGGGTGCCCGCCTATTCGTCGACGAAGAGTATGGCCAATGGGGCTTAGTCTTGTTTGACCGAGCGCAAGCGGAGAGCGCGACTAGGCGTTTTCGGCGAGACCGTCACCGGGACCAAAGGTCTGGTGACCTCATCGTTGGAGAGTTCAAAGGTGATTCTGACCTGCTGCTCGTCCGCTGTGATCCAGCGGCTGCCGATTTCGGCAGCGTGTTGGTGGTAACGCCGCTCGATGGCCGAGACGACTGGGCTGTCGCCGCCTCGAGCCTGCTCGGTCTTGTTGAAGCTCTGGAGATCGAGCAAGGGGAAAAGTTCTGGGAGTAGCCAGGATCTGGAGTTGAACCGCAAGGCCGCCGGCAACCAGAATAGGAGACCGGATGCACATCGAAGGAGATCTGTGCGTGGACAGCACGACCATAGAGCGCATCACCGACAAGGGTCGGGAGCGGCCTGATGAGGGGCGGGCGGCGCTCGGGCTTTCGATCCTGTGGTGCCGGGACGAGCCGAAGCGGATCGGTGAGACGGCGTTGTTCGCCGGCGGAGGTCCGGGCGCGGCGTGGATCGTAGGTCGCGGGGACAGGGTGCCGCCTCATGGTCCGCGGCCAGCGGTGTGGATGCAGCGCCGGCCGGGCGCGGCGACGCAAAGGCAGCCCCTGGGCGGGGCGACGTTGTCGCGGCGGCAGCTGGTCGTGGAGGTGGAGCGCGCTGTGCTGAATGTGCAGAACATCGGGCGCGCGCCAATGCAGCGCAAGGGGGTGCAGCACGGTCAGCTGACGCTGGAGGCGGGGGACGTGTTCGCGTTGCGTGGCCAGCTCGTGCTCATGGTCGTCGAGCGGCCGCTCGAGTGGGCGCCGCTGGCCTCCTTCCCAGCGGACCGGGCGGGGAGCTTCGGAGGGCCTGACGGATTCGGGATGGTTGGTGAGAGCCCGGCCATGTGGGCGGCGCGCGAGAGCGTCGCGTTTGCGGCGGCTCGGGACCTGCACGCCTTGCTGCTCGGTGAGAGCGGGACGGGAAAGGAGCTGGCGGCGAGGGCGATCCACGCCTTGTCGGAGCGAAGGCGGGGAGCCCTGGTGGCGCGGAACGCGGCGACCATCCCGGCGGGGATCGCCGACGCGGAGATCTTCGGCAACCTGCGCGACTACCCGAACCCGGGGATGCGCGAGCGGCCGGGGCTGATCGGCGAGGCGGACGGCGGCACCCTCTTCCTGGACGAGCTGGGCGAGCTGCCGAGCGAGCTCCAGTCACACCTCCTGCGGGTGCTCGACGGCGGCGGGGAGTACCACCGGCTCGGGGAGGCGAAGGCGCGGCGGGCGGACATCAGGCTGCTCGGAGCGACGAATCGCGCCAAAGACGAGCTGAAACAGGATCTGCTTGCTCGGTTGTCGCTCCAGATCGAGATGCCCGGCCTGAACGAGCACCGCGAGGATGTCGCCTTGCTCATGCACCACATGGCGCTGTCGATCGCGGCAGGGGACAAGGAGCTGGCGGCGCGTTTCTTCGACGAGGGAGTCGACGGCGAGCTCTCTCCGCGCTTTAGCGCCGACCTGGTAGAGGCGCTGTCCAGCCATCGCTACACGCTGCACGCGCGAGAGCTGGAGTCGCTTCTGTGGCGAGCCTTTGCGGGGAGCCGAGGCCGCAGGATCGAGCTGCCGCCTGACCTCTCGGCCGACTTGAGGGCTGGCCCGGTGGCGCGGCATCGCGACGTGGCGACCGTCTCTCGCGAAGAGATCGAGGCTTCCCTGCAGCGCCACGGCGGGAACCAGACGCGGGCGGCCACAGAGCTCGGGCTGAAGAACCGCTGGGCGCTGCGACGGCTCATGCAGAAGCACGGCCTGCTCGGCTCCTCCTCGGATGGCTGAGGCGCGCGCTACACGTCGTGGAAGCCGGCCACGAAAGCGTTCGCCATGCGGTCGGGTCGCACGACGCCCTGGTCGTGCATCCAGGCGTCGACCTCTGCGATGAGCTCAGCCCCTTCGTCGCCGCCGACGAGGCGGCCGCGGCAGCGGCGGGCGGCCATGGCGTAGAGGTGCATGCCCCAGCCCTCGAAGCCCGCCTCGCACCGCGAGAGCTCGTCGAGGGCAGTGTCCAGGTCGCCTTGCGCGGCCGCCAGTCCGGCTCTCAACGACGCGGCGCAGGCCGCGACCCACGGCCGTCGCAGGCGCGAGAGGATTCGCGCGCGGCGCCGAGCGGCCCTCACCAGCTTGCTGCGTGGCGACCAGTCCTCGCGTCTTGCGCGGGCAATCAGGGCCGTCGCTGCGGCGTGGCGGGCATGGCAGATGAGGAACTCGCAGCGTGTCAGCAAGCTCCGCTCGACGACCGCAATCTGGGAGTCAAGCGCTTCTTCGGATCTCGGGCTCATCGGAGCGTAGGCCGAGCGTTGCGCTTCACCGAGGATGTAGAAAAACAGCTGGGTGGTCGCGCCGCTCTGGGGCCAGCCCTCGATGGCGCTCGTAGCATTCTCGGAGGCGGTCTCGGGCTGATCGCACGCAAGCCAGCGCAGGTTCGAGAAACCGAGGCGGAGGTTTGTTGCGGCGTAGAGGTTGCCTCGGCCGATGGCCACCTTGAGGTAGTCGGGCACCAGCTCGCTGGCGGCCTTCACCTGGCCAACCAGGCACAGCGTGTAGACGCGGTAGAGCTCCGCGGTCCTCAGGTACCACTCGACGTTTTGGCATCTTGTCCTCAGGAGCTCCTCGGAGGACTCGAAGAAAGGGAGCGCGTCTCTCCACTCCCCCATCAAGTAGCGGTGGATGCCTTCGATCAACAACGAGCTGCCGGCGAGGGCGTCCTCACCTACATCCGGCAAGCGCCGTCGGACCACCGAGAGATAGGAGTCGACCCTGGGCCAGTTCCTGTGGCTCTCGGCTGAGTAGATCCCCGAGTAAAGGAGAATCGCGCGCAGGCTGCGGCGGAGATCGTTGGCCTCGGTCGCGAGCAAGGTGTCGAGGCCGGCGAAGTGGGAGGCGGTGACGATGTCGATCATCGCGAGCCCGATCGCCGCGGCATGGACGGCGTCGTTCTTGATCCGGGATCTCGCGTCCCGGGAGCCGCCGTTCCACAGGTCGGCTCGCTCGGTGAAGCCGCGCAGCGCGATCCTGGTCTTCAAGATCCCGAAGATCGTGGAGACAGGGCCCCGTGGCGGGCGGATCCCTACCGATGACAGCACCCCAAAGGCGACGGCGCGGCCTTGCTCCAGGCGCCCCGAGATCAGCAGCTGGTGCGCCGCCAGCTGGCGAGCCTCCAACGCGGCCTCACCGCTCGCGAGCTCTGCGGCCTGCAGGTAGGCCTCGGCCGACTCCGGCGCATGACCCGTGTTGGCGAGCGCGTCTCCCAGGTTGAGCCACGTCCGGGTGTCGACCTCTCCGTCCCTGAGGGCGATGTATTCTCGCAAGAGGGTGGCGGCCCGGTCGAAGGCCAGCGCGGCGGCTGCACGATCGGCCGCCTCGAGCGCAAAGGGGGCCGCTCGAGCCGGCTCACCCGCGCCGTGCCAGTGGCGCGCGACGCGCCCCGGCTCCGCCACCTCGGCGCTCTCGAAGGCCAGCGCCAGGGCTCGGTGCAGGTAGGCCAGCCGCTCGCTGGGGAGCAGGCCCAGGACCCGCTCGCGGAGCCTGTCGTGGTAGGGCAAGAGGTGCTCGGAGGCTTCGCCCCCCGCCCGGCGGGAGAGGTGGTGGACCTTCAGGTAGTGCGCTGCCTTGGCGCCTTCTTCCGGGCTGACGCCGGCTGCCGTGACGGCCAGGGCGACAGGGATGGGGTCGCCCGCGACGGCCAGGACCTCCACGAGGCTGCGTTGCGCGGTCGAGAGGTGCGCCAAGCGGTCGTCGATGACGTCGCTGAGCTGCAGCGGGGCGTCGCTCGAGACCTCCTCCTCGACCAGGTAGCGTGCGAGCTCTCCGATCCAGAAGGGGTTGCCCCCCGACTCGCGGGCCACGTCCTCCGCGCGCCGGGCCATGGCCGGACCGAGGAGGCGCTCCGCCAGGCTCTTGGCGTCAGGGGGGGGGGAGCGGCGGCACCTGCAGCTCCTTCCACTCCACGTCGTGCCCTTCGAGCCAGCTCACGGCGTCCGGGCTCCCTCGAGTCGTGTCGCGCTCCCATGGGCCGCGCTCGCACATCACGAGCAAGCCCTTGGGCGCGTCGGCGTGCAGCATGACGTCTTCGAGCAGCAACCTCGTCTCCGAGTCGATCCACTGGACGTCGTCCAAGAAGAGCACCAGCGGGAAGCGCTCGGCGGCGCGCTGGAGAAGCTCGCGGAAGGCGGCGATTGCGCGCTTGCGGCGTTCTTGGGGATCGAGGGGAGCTGCGACGCGGGGAGCGTTGGCAACCACGGGGACGCGGCCGAGGGTGTTGAAGGCCTCGGCCAGTAGACCGGCGTCGCGGGGGAGCAGGTAATGGGCGTCGGCGCCGGGGAGGGAGCGCCAGAGGTCACTGAGCCCGTCGACGAGGCTGTCGAGCGCCCGGAAAGGCATCGCCTCGCGCTCGTAGCAGCGGCCGCGCAGAGCCACGATCTGGGGGTCGCGGCGCTGGAGGAGGCTCAGGAATCGCTGAGCGAGCTCGGTCTTGCCGATGCCGGACGGGCCGCGGACGAGGACCGTGACTGCGCCCCTGGCCCGGGCGAGGACGAAGTGGGCATCGAGCTGGTCGAGCTCCGCGGTGCGCCCGGTGAACAGGTCTTCCGGGTCCGCTGTCGCTGATGCGGAGGCGTCGCGCCGTCCGGCCATGGTCCGGAGGCGCTCGATGCCCGGGGCGCGCTCGGGCGGTTCGAGCGCGAGCAGCTCGGTGCAGAGGTGGTTGAAGTCCTCGGGCACGTCGCCTGAGAGCGCGCGGAGCGGCGACGGGGGGCCGCGGCGCTTGTCTTCGAGGATCGTGAGACAGGAGCCGGCGAAGGGTGGCTGCCCCGCCATGACCTCGTAGACCATGGCGCCGATGGCGTACCAATCGCAGGCAGGGGTCAGCGGGCCGGCGGCGCAGGTCTGCTCCGGGGCCATGTACGCCGGGGTTCCCGCGATACGGGTGGTCACCGTGTCTTCCCCCGCCTCGCCGTAGGTCGTGGCCAGGCCGAGATCCAGCAAGACCACGCGCCCTTCAGGGGTGACGATGACGTTGGAGGGCTTGATGTCGCGGTGCACCAGGCCCTTCGCGTGAAGGGCGTCGACGGCGTCGACGAGCTGGGCGAGGGCGATGCGCAGGCGGCGTTGGCCGGCCTCGGTGGGCCAGGATTGCCCCGGGGAGAGGCCGCGGCGGCACCAGTCGACGAAGTGCTCTCCTTGGAGCAGCTCCATCGTGTAGTAGGCGGCGCCCTCTTCGACGCGCAGGTCGTAGAACTGAACCACGTTGCGATGCACCACGTCGGCGAGCGCGCGGAACTCGCGCTTGAGGCGGTATGTCGCGTCAGGGCTGAGGTCGCTGACCGACTTGAGCGCCACCAGGTGCCCGCGCTCGGTGTCCTCCGCCTCGTAGACGACCCCCATCCCGCCGGAGCCGAGGCGTCGCACGATCCGGTAGCGGCCGGAGGCTTCTATTCGTTCTGGCTTCATCGAGATGGGTTGGGTGTCTCGGCCCGCCGTTCTCCAGGGGTCAACTCTATGGGAGCCTGGGCAGATGGCAAACCGAGAGGGCGGAGGGGCGCGCGACCGCGCGTGAAGGTGCGGCCCCGGGCTACCACCGCCTCATTCCCACGTACAGCAGCCTCAGCTCCCCGTCCTTCGGGTGCGTGTACCCGCACGCGCCGCCGCCGGTCAGGTCGACGACCTGATCGTTCTCCGAGTAGGTCGCGCCACCCGCCATCTTCCATCCTCGAGTCTCGAAGGCCTCGGCGGGGACCTTGAAGGGCGTGCCCCGCAGGTCGATGTTGGCCCGGCCGCTGCTGTCGTTCTCGGCGAGGCAGGAGCCGGCCGTGGCATATGTCTGGCTGTCCTTGCCCGAGTCGAGCCGGCCCGTGCTGGTGGCGAAGGTCGTGTCGCCGCGGTCGACGACAAGGGTGACCGGATCGAGGCGCAAGAACCTGAAGACCGTGCGGACGTCGGTGCCCGGGTCGTAGCCGCCGGCCTTGTACGTCGCGAAGTTGAGGTCGTCGCCGGTGCGCTCGAGCGCGAGGTACTCCGCGGGCGTGTCTCCCGTGTCGTGGCAGTAGGCCCACCAGGGCTTGTCGGGGTCGCCGTCGATGAAGATCTCGAAGGAGCCGTTCCTGAGCCGGCTCGCGGTGTCGAGGGCTTCCTTGCACGACGCGGGGTAGACCCGGTTGCCTTCGCTCTCGTATGCGCCCATGTCGACGGCCGCGCCCTGGACCCGATGCCTGCCGTGGAGGTCACGGCCGGCGAGCGCTGCGAGGCTGTCTCCCGCGTCGACGCAGGGGGAGAGCCGGTAGAGGCGGAGGTCGCCGGAGGTGACGTCTACGAACCACGGGTAGATCTCGATGTTCCCTTGACCCGGGTGCCCCCACTGGACGTCGCTGTGGCGCACCGCGAGCTCGCCGCCCGCGTCGTGGACCTGTGCGCTCGGGCCCTCTCCCGGCTCCTTGTTCTCCCACAAGATGCTGTTGCTCAGGCTGGACGCGGTGGCCTCGTTGGACACGGCGCCGCCTCGTCCCGCCTTGCCGTTTCGGTCAACACCGACGTCCTCGTCCGGAGCTCCCGCGCCTTTCGCACCGCCGGCGGAGGCGCCGTTGTCGTAGAAGGTGCATCCCTCGATCCGCGGCGCGCCGCCGGCTATGTAGGCGCCGCCTCCCGTCGCGGCCTGGTTCTCGACGATGTGGCAGTTCCTCACGAGAGTCGACGCGTCCACGAAGCGCAGGCCGCTCTCGGCCCCACCGGTGAGCACGAGGCCGTCGAGGATCGCGAGGTTCTCCTCGTCCGGCCCTCCGGCGTGCGTGGCGACGGTCCCGCTGCCGCCGGCGTCGAGGATAGCCACGGCCTCCGACGCGCCGCGCTCCTCGAGGCTCGCCTCGTCGCCCTCGAAGCCGCCGTAGACCGCCACGCCGTCGCGGAGCGTGATGCTCTCCTCGTAGCGTTGGCCGCCTTCCGCCCCCTTGACCCAGACCGCGCAGCCTCCGCGCTCGGAGGCGCGCTCGATCCCCTGCTGGACGGTCTCGAAGGCCTCCGACCACGCGCTGCCGTCGTGCTCCGCGTAGTCGTCGAGCGAGCCGTCGACGTAGACGAAGCAAGGCTCGCAGTCGGCTCCGGCGAAGCCCGGCCGGCAGCGGGCGCTACCCTCACCGGCCCGCTCGGCGATGCAGCCGCAGCGACCCTCGTCGCACGTGCCCCAGGTGTCCGCGCAGTCCTCCACGAGGACCGTGTGGCCGCAGGAGTCGTAGGCTACGGCGTTGCCCTCCTCGTCGCACTCCGGCCTGCCGAGGGGGACGTCCGGAAGGCAGCACTGGTCTTCGTCCTCGAGGCACTCGTCCTCGCCGGTGCAGGGGTTCCCCGCGTGCCCGCAGGCGCCGGTCGCGTCGTCGCAGATCTCTGCGCCGTTGCAGAAGAGCCCGTCGTCGCAGGGCGCGCCGTCGTTCTCGCTCCAGGCCTCCCGCGAGCGCTCGGGGTCGCAGATCTGGCATGGGTTGGCCGGATCGAGCCAGGAAGGTGGCACGTACTCGCCACCGATCCAGCAGCCGGGCAGCTCCGCCGCCGCGTCGCCCTCCGGAGGTCTTGTGTCTGTCGGGTCGACGACATTGGTGCTCACGTCGGGGCAGACCGGGCACGCGTCGCTGCAAACCGGAGCGTCTGAGGCCCCAGAGATGTCGACCCCGTCCGTGCCGTGGGTGCTCACGTCGGGGCAAGCTCCGCACGTCAGTCCGTCCGGCGTGTCGCCGACATCCGTGGCGCTCTCGCAGCCCGCGAGCAAGAGAACGGCAACCAGCAACCGGGCGAAGGCCGAAACCAGCCGTCTACCGTGCACGAGCACGCTGTCAGCTTGCGTCTCTCGAGTCTCCAACCTGAATGAAAGCGAACCTCCCTACTTCCTCGTCACCCTCACCCTCACCCGCTCTGACCCGCCGAGCCCGTAGACCGACAGCACGCGGCGCTCGACGTCCCACTCCCCCTTCTCCGCGGCGTCGCCTTCGAGCACCTCGAGCTCCCAGGCGTCTCCGTACACCCGCTGCGGCAACGCCAGCTCCAGGGGCCCGCTGACGCCGGCTTCGGGGCGGTAGCTGAGCTCCAGCACGCTGGTGTCCGGGTCGAAGGAGAAGCTGAGGTCGCGACCCGGCACGCGGCGCGGGTAGCCACGCACGAGGAGGTCGGCGTTGGGGTTGTCTTCCCCGGTCTCGCGGTTCCACGGTCCCCACCCTTCGGGGCCGTTCGGATCGTAGCTCCAGTAGGCCCAGCTCATGCCGAGGCGGTCCGACATCTCGAGGATCTCCGCGGTGAAGCGCTCCGAGCCGTCGGCGCCGGCCGCGAGGCCCCACTCTCCGATGAGGATGGGCGTGGCGAGGCGTTTGGCGTCGGCCTTGCGCTCCTCCTCCCATGCGGCGACGGTGTCGTCGTTGTCGGCGTAGAGGTTGTTGGCCTCGAGGCGCACCGAGTAGAGGTGGGGGGCGTAGACCAGGCGCGGGCCGCCCTCGCGGGGGTCGTCGAGGGCCGGGATGTAGCAGGGGGAGCCGTTGCCCGGTGCGCCGTAGCGGGACTCGAAGAAGATCCAGGAGTCCGCGTCTTCGGCGCGGATGGCGTGGATCAGGCGCCGGTAGAAGGGGGCGAGCAGGGTCTCGTCGAAGACCTTGGAGTCGCCTCCGTCTGCGGGGCTGCGGCGGGAGATTGCCTCCACGGTGTCGAAGAGGCTCCCCGGGTGGGGCTCGTTGAAGAGGTCGTATCCGATGACTCCAGGGTGGCCGGCGAAGCGGCGGGCCACCGCGGCCCAGGCGGCGGCGAAGTGCTCCTGGAGGTCCGCGTGGGGGCCGTCTGCGTCCCAGAAGTTGTCGAAGGAGCGCTGCACGGCGGGCTGGAAGTAGTTCGTGAACCACTGGGGCTGGAGCTCGAAGGGCTCGCCGTCGTCGCGGATCGCCCACTCCGGGGCGCCGTCACAGCAGAAGCGGGCGGCGTATACGTCCTGGTGCATGTCGAGCATGACGAAGACGCCCTCGCCCCAGAATGCGTCGACCCGCTCGGCCACCTTGTCGAGGTAGGCGTGGTCGATGCGCCCGGCCTCCGGCTCGAGGGCGTCCCAGAATATGAGCAGGCGCACGAGGTTGAAGCCCCAGCTCCGGGCGATGCGGTGGAGGTCCTCCTCGCCGACGCGGGCGAGGCGGTCCTCGGCTCCCTTGGCCGCGCTCTCGACGTTGATGCCGCGCAGGACGAGGATCGCGCCCTCGTCGTCGAGGATCGCGGCGCTGTGGCCTGGGGGCGGCTCGGGCTCGGCGTTCTCCGCGGGGGCGCACGCGGCGAGGGAGAGAGCGCAGCAGAGGAGGAGAGGTGCGCGCACGGAGGCGCGCGGCGCGGCCCCCACGGCTACTTCTCGTCCTTGCCCTTGCCGCCCTCGCCCTTGTCTTTCGCGCCCTCAGCCTCCTCCTCGCCGGCGAGGAAGGCGTCGTACTCGGCGAAGCCCTCCTGGACGAGCCGGTACGCCTCGATGCTGGCGGGCAGGCCTATGGTGCCGGCGCCGAGGGCGACCACCTGCTCGATGGCGCGGCGCGAGATCCCCAGCGCGCGGGCCTTTCGCACGCTCGCGCGGATGGCGCCCCTGCTCATGGCGCCGACGGCGATGGCGAGCTTGAGCAGTCTCAGGGCCGGGTCCTCGAGGGGGCCCTGGGTGCCGGCCTCGCCGATGAGATCCCACGCGTCGGCCAGGCCGGGGAAGCGCTCTGTGAAGTCCTGATATGCCTGGGGCGGAGCGGGGAGGTCTGACATGTGCCCTCCGGGGCGGGTGTTGCGGAGGCCGGATGTTATCCCGAAGCTTCTACGCCGACCAGGCGCCCCGGGCGCGAGCGCTGCCCAGCCCTACTCCTGGGGCTTCGTTGATATGTCGAAGGCCACGCCCAGCTTCTCGGGGAGCGGCTCCGCGGTGTCGAGGCTGAAGACGCTCTTGATGAGGCTCTCGATGCCGTCCCTGTCGATGCCCGCGATGGACTGGACCATCCCGATGAATGCATCGCTCGAGGTGTCGCCGGCCAGGGAGACCACGCCGAGGGCCGTGACGGCTGCTCCGTCCACGGCGGGGCTGGCCGCGAAGACCGGGTCCGAGAGCTCGAGCTGACCGAGGAGCGTGTCGGCGCTGTCGTAGACGGGCACGACGACCCGATCCGGGGAGGCCGTCCAGGCGCCGTCTCGCAGGGTGCCGGCGAGGACCTGCTCGGTGCCGGCGTCGGGCTCGCCGTTGACGTTCTGGTCGGCGGCGAGGAGCAGGGTGAGCGCGCCCGAGGCCGGCTCGTATGAGGTCTGGGCGAAGAGGAAGCCGGGCATGAAGCCCGCGAGCACGCCGGAGGCGACTGGGTTCTTGGGCTCGGTGAGGGTGACCTCCTTGGGGGTCGCGGCGAACACCGCCTCCGGGGTCTCGGACCACTCCTCGACGGTCTCTGAGAAGGCGCGGTCGATCAGGGTATCGAGCTGGTCGTCGCGGCGGGTCCAGAAGTAGGCCGTGCTGGTCTCGTAGAGGTAGCCGAAGGGGTAGGCTGTCTTGCTCTCGGGCTTCTCCCTGGCGAGGACCTCGAGGGGGCTCCTGTAGACCTTCGACTCCACCTCCAGGATCGCCGCCTTCGCCTTGGCGCTGATGGCGCGGGCCTCGTCGAGGCGGGCCCTGGCCGCGGTCTCGTCCTCACCGCGGGCGGAGACGACGCCCCGGTAGAGCGCGAGGGCGTGCTCGATACGCCAGACGTAGATCGCCGCGGCGCTTCGCAGCTCGAGGAAGAGGCGCTGCTGCTGCTCCGTCCCCTCGGTGGTCTCGGGCAGGGCGTCGAGGAGGGCCTGGTAGTCGGCGCGCACGCGCTCGAGCATGTCGAGGTCCCGCGATTGCCACGTCGCGAAGGCCTCGTCGTCGTAGCCGTAGACCTCGTTGAAGGGGATCTTGGGGCGCCGGGCGAGCACGCCCGCCTTCGCGCCGGCCTCGTCCTGGGGGAGCTCACCAGCGAGGTAGAAGTAGATGGTCGGGTTCTCCTCGTAGAAGTGCTTCTTCTGGAGCTCGGTCCAGGCCCCGAGCAGGGCGAGCACGTCGCCCCCGGCCGAGCCGTAGACCGGCCCTATCGAGTAGAGGTAGGAGTCCCAGCTCAGGCTCTGGTCCCAGGTCGCGCGGGTCAGGTAGTGGTCGTACTGCCAGTAGCTCCACTCGCGGCCGGTGGTGAAGGTCACGTGGCCGTCGGCCTGGAAGTCGCGGTGCACCCTGACGAGGTCCTGCTCGCGGGACCAGGCGGTCAGGGGCAGGAGGAGGGGGAGGTTGTTGTCGAAGCCGAGCCACCAGGCGGTCTCGGGGAAGAAGATGGTCTCGCGGACGCCGTGGGACTTCTCGAGGGCCGTGAGCTGGTGGCTGAAGTCCTCGCAGTCGTAGACCGGGGCCGGGTCCACCAGGGTGTAGTACATGGTCGTGTGCACGAAGGCGCCGACGGAGGGGTCGGCGTCCAAGGGCTGGTGGAAGAAGTAGCCGTCGTCTTCGGTGCGGACCGAGCAGGTGATGTGGATCCATGTGACCGGGCGCACGCCCTCGTGGGCCTTCTCGAGGTGCTCCGCCGCCGTGCCGAGCCAGCGCAGGACCGAGCCCGGCTCGGGGGTGGTGAACTCGCTCGTGCCGACCTGGAAGCCGATGATGTCGAAGCCGGCGGCGAGGACTTCGTCGAGGCCGCCGCGGATCTGCTCCTCCTCGGAGAGGGGCTTGCCGGTGTCGGGGTGGGTGGCGCCGTCCCAGATGAGCTTGAAGGCGTGCTGCTGCTGGTCGGCGAAGCTCACCATGGTCCCGACCTCGATGCCGAGGCCGTTGGCCTCCTCGATGACGCCCTTCATGTAGGGCACCCACTTCTCGAGATCGAGGGTGTTCAGGGAGTGGAAGGTCAGGGTGTTCTGGCGGTTTCGCGCGAGCCAGCGCAGGTAGCGGCTGACCGCGTCGCGGAAGCCGTCGACCCCGGGCCGAAGCAGGTAGTCCGAGAGGGGGATCGGGTGCTGGGTGTGCTCGTGGAAGCCCCGGACCTTGAAGGCGGGGACCTGCGCCTTGCCCTCGAAGGACCAGGGCAGGCGGGCGCCCGGATCGCTGGGGTAGAAGGTCTCCTCTGGGTGGATGTATTGCACGCCGAGAGCCTCCGCGACGGCGTAGAGACCGTACATGGCGCCGGTCTCCGTGCGTGCGCTCACCACGAGGCCGGGTCTGCCGTCGATGCTCTGCCAGTGGTCGATGCGGTAGCCCTCGCCGCCCAGCTCGGGATCGTCCTGTCCTGCACGGGCCTCCACCACGGCCGCGGCGTAGCCTGTGTCTTCCGAGATCTCGACGCCCCCGATCCTGGCCATCGCCTCGCGCAGGTCCTCGGCCGCCGCGCGCAGGCCCGGGCCGGCGCCCTCAGGCACGACCACCGCGACGGCGAGCCGGCCGTCGCTGACCAGCTGCGGTGCACCCCCTCCGGCCGCGGCTGCTCCTCCCTCCCTCTCGCATGCGGCGAGGGCGACCAGGAGCGCGACGGGCAGGAGCGTTCGGAAGGCGGGCCTGTTCTGCATTTGGCGGACTCGGCGAGGGGAGCGGATCGCAGTCCTAGCACCCCCGGCACGTCGCATGAAGCACAGCCTCCGGCCTCCGACGGCGGATCTGCCGCCGGGAGTGTCCGCCCTACAGCCTGTTCCGCCGCTTCGCGAGGCCCTTGGTCTTTCGCTTCTTGAGCCGGGTGGCTTCTTTGTGGCGCTCGGAGTGCAGCTCGATGAGCGCCTCCTGACAGGTGACGGAGGGCTTGTCGTTCTCGGGCCGCCGTTGCCTGTAGCATCCGTCGCCGTCCATCTCCCAGGCGCTCCTCTGGTCTGTGAGCTGAAGGTTGAGGAGGTGGTCGAGGTAGGCCTGGTGCTTCGGGTCCTCGACAGGCGCGTGCACCTCGACCCGGCTCTCGAGGTTGCGCTGCATCATGTCGGCGGAGCCGAAGTAGTAGCGGTCCTCGCCCGCGTTGCCGAAGTGCACTAGCGTCCCGCCCTCCTTGAAGACATTGTGATAGCGGCGCACGTAGAAATCGGACTCCCTGTCCTTGGGATCGCGGCCCGCCTCTTTGCGGGCCGGATACGCGCGACCGCTG
>CAZQPP010000173.1:0-14707 GCA_964594295.1 uncultured Myxococcales bacterium
AGCACGACGTGCTGCACTACACGGGCGGCCGCGAGGACAACATCTTCTGCAACCCGGCGCTCATCGTGAGCACAGAAGAGATCGACCGCTTCATGGACGCGCTCGACCAGGTGATGTCGCAGAACCTCGTGAAGATCGGCACGAGCCTGATCGCGAACCTGATCGGCAGCTGAAGCGGCTCAGGCACCCGGCGCGCGGCGGATGAAGAAGAAGCCGAGCATGTGGCAGACCACGCTCATCAGGTCCTCGGAGATGCCGGCGACGGCGCCGCTGATCGTCACCGTCTCGTCGCAGATCTCCGCCAGCGGCCCGCCGCCGCAGATGGCGACCGTGCAGAGGCCGAGGCCCCGGGCCACCTCGATGGCGCGCAGCACGTTGGGGCTGCTCCCGCTGCCGCTCAGGACCACGCCCACGTCGCCCGGGCGGGCGAAGTTCTTG
This sequence comes from uncultured Myxococcales bacterium, assembly GCA_964594295.1. GTDB lineage: Bacteria > Myxococcota_A > UBA9042 > UBA3505 > UBA3505 > CAZQPP01. Next base: position 439 of record CAZQPP010000173.1, read on the forward strand.
AGCTCCTCGGCGAAGACCTCCTCGTAGCCGATGTCGTTGGCCAGGGCGGTGGCCCAGGAGCGGTTCTCGCCAAGGGATCGCACCCGGAAGCGCGGCCGGTCCGGTCCCGAGGCTATGGCGCCGAGGTCGCAGGCCAGGTGGGAGGCGCTCGCCGCCGCCCCTCCGTTGCCGCAGACGAAGATCTCTCCGCCGCGGTCGCGGGCCTCGGTGAGGATCTCCGCCACTCGCCCGACGGCGTCCATGGGGAGACGAGCCAGGGCTCCTCTGAGATCACGGGCGTAGCCTTCGGCGAAGTCGGCCCCGGCGAGGGCGACGTCGAAGTCCTTTGGATCAGGGATCACACGCATCCGGGAACCTCCGAGCATAGTCTCGCAGCCTTTTGCCCACGGAGTCACGCGACGCGACGCCGGTCGTGTCGATCTGCTCAACGCACAGCGACGCACACACCAGTCCCAGGCGCGTGGCCTCGAGCGACCCCCGCCCGGCAGCCAGCGCGCAGACCAGGCCTGCCGTGAAGGCGTCGCCCGCGCCGCACACGTCGATCCTGCCGCTGGCGGGCCAGGCGGGCAGCTGGTGGGCCTTCTCGGCGTCGCATGCCAGGGCGCCCCGCTCGCCCAGAGTGGCGTAGATCGGCGCGCCCCGCTGTGCCGCCAGGCGCCGGCCTCCCTCGAGGAGTCGGCCGACCGGGAGATTACCCTCTTCCGGTAGCTCCAGCAGGCGGCGAAGCTCGAGCTCGTTGGGCTTGATAGCCACACCTTCGAAGAGGTCGAGCCGCAGGCGTGAGTCGGCGACCACGGTCAGGCCGGGGCGCTGCCTGGCCAGGCGGGAGGCTCTCTCGCGCGCCGCGCCGCCGACCACCCCTGCCTTGCCGGTCTCTCCGTAGTCAGCGATCACAAGCGCGCCGGCTCCCTCGCAGGCGCCCTCGAGCTCGTCGAGCAGGCGCTCCTCGTGATCCCGCTGCAGGGGCTTGCGAGGGAAGACGTCGAGTCGATCGTGCTCCCGCCAGCCTTCGCCGTCCGGCTCGAGGATCTTCATGTAGACCGGGGTAGGGCGCTCGGGCACGGTCAGCAGCCGGCTGCAGTCCACCCCGCGCTCCTGCAGTCCGCGTCGCAGCTCGAAGCCCTCGCCGTCGTCGCCGACGACGCCCACGGCGATCACCCGCCCCGCACCAAGTGCGGCCAGGTTGTTGGCCACGGTCCCGGCAGCGCCCGGGGTTGAGCGGCTGGCGCAGACCTGACGGATCGGGAGGCGGGTCTCCTTGGAGCGGTCGCGGATCGACGGGTCGAGGTGGAGGTATCGATCGACGGCAAAATCGCCGAAGACGACCACCGAGAGGTCGCCGATAGCGTCGAGCAGCGCGTGATCCATCACCCCGACTATAACACGCCGTTATGCGGCCGAAGCCGCATAACAGGGGCTCAATGAAGCCGTCCGCGCCTCGCAACCGGTGCGTTCTGCGCATGATCGTGGGTGGCGCGGCGGCTTTTCGAGCCCAATCATGGGTCGGCGCTGGTGAATGCAGAAGAGGAAGAGCAATGCAGCGCTTTGAGCGCCGCCTTGACCGCCCCTGCGATCCTGTCCATGTCCCCAAGGGAGAGATCGGGGTAGACCGGCAGGTGCACCATGCGCTCGTTGACCTCGGCGGCGATCTCCTCGTCGCCGGTCGCGTCGATGCCCGGGATGCGGGGGCCCACGTGCATGTTTCCCGGGTGGCTGTCGACCCCGAGGCGCAGCAGGCGGCGGCGGAAGCGCTCGCGCTCGTCGACCCTCACGACGAAGCTCATGAAGATGCTCTCGCCGGGCTCGGCGGGGGCCGGAATGCTCAAGCCGGGAGTGCCCTGCAAGCCCTGGAGCAGGCGCTCGCCGTTCCGGATGCGCAGGCGGTTGTGCTCGGGGAGGGAGGCGAGCTGGCGGAGCGCCACGACACCCTGGAGCGGCCGGGGCATGAGGCGCGCGTCGCGGTCCATGCCAGCGGTCTTGCCCGGCACCTCGCTGGCGAGCCAGGCCACCGGGTCGAAGGAGACGCTGGCGCAGGCGCGCAGCGCTGGGTGCATGAAGCTCAGCCACGCCGGGGTGCTCGTGACCGCGGCCATGCCCGCCGACGACAGCCACCGGCCTGCCACGCCGCTGCGGCTCAGCGTCGGGAGCCCACGCAGGAAGGCGCGGACGCCTTCGGCGACCTCGTCGGAGTCGGTGGCGACCATGCCGGCCCAGAGGGCCGAGAGGTTCTTGGCGGGGTGGAAGGAGAAGACCGCCGCGTCTCCCCAGGCGCCGGCCATGCGCTCCCCGGAGCGGGCGCCGCAGGCCTGGGCGACGTCCTCAATCACCTTGAGCCCGTGCTGGTCGGCCAGCTCGCGGATACGCGGCATGTTCGATGCGCGCCCGTAGAGGTGTACCGGCGCGATGGCAACCGTGGACGGGCCGATGGCGCCTTCGAGGCGGTCGATGTCGAGGTTGTAGGTGCCCGGGTCGATGTCGACGAAGCGCAGCTTGAGGCCGGCGCGGGCGAAGGTCGCCGGGATGCTGTGGAAGGTGAGCGAGGGCATGATCACCTCGCCACCCTGCGGCAGCTTCAGGGCGTGAGCCGCCGCCTCGGTGGCCACGCGGCAGGAGGGGGCCGCGATGGCGTGGGCTACGCCGAGCATCCGGGCGAAGCGCTCCTCGAGCTCTGCCCAGGGATCGCGGGGCCCGCGCCCCGGCATCAGGACGGACAGGCTGTCCCGGAGCGAGAGGGGGGGGCGGAAGCGTGGGATGCGGAGCATGGGGAGGGCTGGCGTTGGGGCTGCGTGGTGGTGAGGTGCTCGCCTCGGGCTCGCTCAGCGACCGAAGGCCGCGCGCAAGCGGAACAGGGTGTTGCCGAGGCTGAACTGAGGGTCGGGGTTGTTGCAGCGGTTGCAGGGCGGGTGCTCGAAGTTCTTGCGGCGGAGCTCGTGGAGGCGGGGTGAGGACCAGAGCTCCTCGACGCTGTCGACCTTCAGATCGCCTACGATCATCTCTCCGTTGTAGTCGTAGCAGCAAGCAGCGAGGCGCCCGTCCCAGAGCACGGTGACCCCGGTCCACAGGCGGCTGCAGCGGGTGAAGCTCTTCTTCTTCGGGGGCGAGCTCGCGCCGGCGGCGCGGACGGTGTCGACGCCGAGCCAGTCGTGCATCTCGGGCACCGAGAAGTAGTCGCAGAGCGGCTCGAAGACCTCCCGCGCCTGCTCGGCGTGGGCGGCGTCGACGCCGCCCGGGACGAAGGTCACGATGACGTGAGGGCTCTTCTTGCCCATCGGGCGCCTGATCTCGTCGAGGCGCCTCAGGTTGTGCAGGACGAGATCGAAGTCTCCGTGCCCGGTGCTCGCCCTGTATGAGCCCGGGTCGGCCCCGCCTACGTTGACGATGATCTGGCCGACGCCCGACTCGGCGATGGCGTCGGTGAGCGAGTCCTTCTTGTGGCTGAAGTTCGAGTAGAGCAGGGGCTTGGCGCCGGCCTCCGCGACGTAGCTGAGCATCGAGGGGAGCTTGGGGTGCAGGGTCGGCTCCCCGTTGAGGTTGAAGTGGTACTCCATGGCCGTGTCGGCCGTCTGGTCGACCACCTCTCTCAAGAGGGCGGGGTCCATGCGTCCGAGGGGCCGCACGAGCTCGTCGCGGGGGCAGAAGGCGCAGTTGAGGTTGCAGCGGTTCGTGGGCTCGATGTCCACGAGGACCGGCTTGAAGCGGACGTCCACCCCGGTCGCGTAGCTGGCCAGGAGCTTGACGAGGTTCAGCTTCTTCTTGAGCTGGAGCGCCATGATCGCGGCGTTCCCCTACATCCGGCGCAGCAGGCCGACGATGGCGTCGAGGTGGAAGGAGCCCAGCAGGTTGAACTCCACCCTCGACGCGCTCAGGCAGCGCTCGCAGGTGTCGGGCAGCTTCACCTTGTCGATGGCCTCGGCCAGGTCTCCGTCCACCGCGACGGTGTGATCCATGTAGTCCTTGTACATGTCGCAGACAAAGAGCTTGCCGTCGGGCTCGATGTGCACTGCCACGAGGCTCGCCAGGCAGAACATCGGCGGCGGGTCGGGCCAGGCCTCCAGGTGGCGCAATCCCGAGACGGAGCTGAGGACGGCGCGCCGGCCGCGCCGCTTCTCCTCGATCAGGTGGCGAATTGCGGCGCGATAGGCCTCGATCTCGGGCTCGTGGAGCTCCTTGGCGGGCTTCACGCGAGCGTACATCTTGTCGGCGGGCTGGAAGTAGGCTCCTACGCCGTAGCGGTCGCAGAGGTCGAGCACGTGGTCGACGTGGTCGAGGTTGCGGCTGGTCAGGACGGTCACGAGGTGAGCCCTGATGTCGCGCTCGCGGCAGACCTCGAGGGAGCGCAGCACCGCGTCGTGCACGCCATCACCGCGGATCGGGTCGTTGAGCTCGGGCGGCCCGTCGAGGCTGAACTGCATCTCGGAGACCCGGGCGACCTCGTCGACCATCTCGGGGAAGAGCACCCCGTTGGATTGGATCGAGACCTTCATGCCGGCCTCGGCGCAGGCATCAACGACGGTCTTCACGTCCTCCCGCAAGAGGGTCTCGCCGCCGGCGAAGCCGACGAAGCGGCAGCCCAGAGCCCGGAGCTGCTCGACGGTGCTCAGGACCTCATCGGTGCTCGCCTCGGGGGTTTTGTCGCGCCAGGCGCTGCAGTAGCTGCAGCGCAGGTTGCAGCGGTAGGTGAGGTTCCACCCGGCGACGAGCGGCACGCGCTTCTTCGTGATCATCGCCCGGGCGACGCGGCCGGCGAGCCCTATGCGCTCGAGCGTCAATACCCTGCCGCCGACTCCCCGCGGCCGCGGCCAGCCTTGGGGACGTACGTGGTTGGGACCTTCATTCCGTGCTCCGGGCGGGCTCTCAAGCTGCCCCAGTGGGCGATGGACTGTCAACAGGCGGCTATGCGGCACAATGCCGCATAGCCGGGGCGCAATGAAGCCGACCGCGCCGTGGCGAGCGGGGTGCTTCAGAGGTGTACGGGTGGCGCGGCGGCTTATCGCGCCCTTGTCTCCGACAGCATTGTCGGTTCAGTGGTCGAACTCCCCCGCTTGTCTGCGCAGCATGAGGCGTTCGTAGAGCCCGGGGGCGACGCGCGAGAGCAGGAAGGCCGCGCGGGCGACCCGCGAGCCGAGGACGAAACGTCTCCTGGAGGCGGCTGCGCGTACCACGGCCCGTGCCAGGTCCACCGCCTCCATAGGGCGGCCGACGACGGCGCGGGTGCGGTCTCCCACCGGGCTGCCGTCGCCGGTCAGGGCGCGTTTCTCGAGTGGGGTGCGAACGTAGGCGGGGCACACGAGCATCACGTGCACGCCCGCGCCGCGAAGCTCGGTGCGCAGCGAGCCCAGGAAGCCGTGGAGCCCGTGCTTGCTGGCGCTGTAGCCGGTGCGTCCGACCAGCGGGGCGAAGCCGGCGACGCTGCTGATGCCGATTATCTGACCGCGGCCCTCGACGATGGAAGGGAGGGCGGCTCGGGTCATGAAGACGGCCCCGAGCAGGTTCACGGCGAGCACGCGCTCGATCACCTCGACATCGGTCTCGGCGAAGAGGCTCCGGTGGCTGATGCCTGCGTTGTTGACGAGGAGGTCGAGGCCGCCGAGGGCGTCGCGGACCTCGGCGACGGCCCGGCGACAGGCCTCCGCGTCCGTGACATCGCAGCGCAGGGCCAGGGCCCTGCGTCCGGTGGTGGCGATCTCTGATGCGGCCTCCTCCGCGGCCGGCAGGTCCCGGTCGAGGAGCGCCACGGCCGCGCCTTCGGCGGCGAAGGCCGCCCCGAGGGCGCGGCCTATCCCACCACCGGCCCCGGTGATGGCCACCACCTTGTGGGAGAAGGTCTCGCCGGTCCCCATGCTTGTCTCCGATAGGCCCTCAGCCGTTGGCCCCTTGCCAATAGCAGAGGCGCCGCGATTCTGCTGCTCCCGCGTGTGTTAGATTCGTTCCCGACCCGAAGCCTCTGTCTCGGGTCGGTAGCTGTTAGCCGTTAGCCGTTAGCCTTTAGCGAAGCAGTGAGGATCGTCCGCCGCAACTACTCCCTCTCTGAGCTGGGCATGCTCGGCCTCACCCTCGCCCGGCTCCGGCCCACCCCGCGCCGCCTCCTCAACCTGGCGCGGGTGAAGCTGTCGAGCTCCATGCGCCTCGAGCGCTCCCTCGGCATGCCCATCGACCTCTACGTCGAGCCGACGGGGGCCTGCAACTACCGCTGCCTCAAGTGCGCGATGCTCAACCCCGGCTACGTCGACGACGGCCCCGTCGGGGGCAGCAAGCACATGCCCCTCGAGCGCTTCGAGAGCATCATGGACGAGGTCGCGGACACCCTGCTGACGGTGCGCCTGTGGCACTACGGCGAGCCGCTCCTCAACCGCGCCCTGCCCGACATGGTCGCCTCGGCGAAGCGGCGAGGCGTCTTCACGGCGCTGAACACCAACGCCTCACGCCTCGACGCCGCAGCCTCCGCGCGCCTGATCGAGGCCGGCCTGGATTACCTGGTCGTCTCCTGCGACGCGGTCTCACGCGAGAGCTACCGCCTCTACCACGGCGTGGACCGCTACGAGCGAGTGATGGAGAACCTGGGTGCCTTCACGGCGACCAAGCGCCGCCTCCGGAGTCGCTTCCCCTTCTTCGACCTGCAGTTCATCGTCATGCGCGAGAACGAGCGCGAGATCGACCGCCTGCGCGGGCTGGCTCGCGATCTGGGGGCAAACAAGCTGAGCGTGCTCGCCCTCGACGAGCGGGACGCCAACTACCACCTCGATCCCGGGATCGCGTCGCCCGAGGACCTCATGCCCGCCGATCCTGCGCTGCGCATGGACCCGGGGCTCCTCGACGTCTCCAGGTCCTGCCGGCTCCCCTTCGAGCAGCCGGTGATCCGGTACTCCGGCACGGTCCTGCCCTGCGTGTCGGACCAGAAGCACGAGCACGTCGTCGGACACCTCTTCACAACCTCGGAGGGCGAGGGCACCAGCTTCAAGGAGATCTGGAACGGGCCGGCCTACCGTGCCTATCGCCGCGCCGTCGCCCGCAACGACGGCTCGAATCCCCTGTGCGACGGCTGTCCCCAACGCAACAGCAGCACACACGACCAGGTCGGATGAGAAGGCCCCTCCTCGGTCAGCGCGAGCGGAAGCGGGCTAGCACGGAGTCGGCCACGAGGTGGAGGCCGGCCTGGGCGAGGGCCCGGAGCTGATAGGCGGTGCGGATCTCGCGGAGCTGCCGGAGCACGTAGCTCGGGCGCAGGTAGAATGCCTCGTGGGCGCGATCCCGCAGCTCCAGGATCTGCTTCCGGCTCAGCGAAGGCGACTCCCATACCGGGAAGAAGCGCTCGTTTGCCGTCTCCACGCCGGCGTCGACGAGCCAGCCCTTGTCCAGGATCTCGTCGCGGAAGCTGGTGTTCCAGTTGGGGCGCGCCACGTTGAAAGAGGCGAAGGTGGGGTCGAGCTCGAGGGCGAACTCCAAGAGCCTCTCCATCGACTCGGTGGTCTCGCCGCTCAGCCCGATCATGAAGTGGCCCAGGGTGCGCATGCCGAGTCGGCTGGCCAGCGCGAATGCCTCGACGGTGCGGCCGCGCTCGGTCGGCTTGCGGTGGCGCTCCAACACGTCTTGGTTTGGAGTCTCGACCCCGTACATCACGGTGTGGCAGCCCGACTCCTTCATGAGGCCGAGCAGCTCCTCGTCGGCGGCGTCGACGCGCATCTCGCAGGACCAGGAGAGGTCGGGAGCCTCCTCCTTGAAGAGCTCGCAGACGGCGAGAGCGTGCTTGCGCACCGACCCGAAGCTCGCGTCCATGAGCTCGATCTCGCGGATCCCCAGGGCGCGGATGTGCCTGAGCTCCTCAGCGACGTTGTCCAGGTCGCGCCGCTTGGAGTCGATGCGCTCGTAGTAGCAGTAGTCGCAACGGTAGGGGCAGCCGTACTCGGTCATCAGCACGGTGAAGGGGTGGTGCAGCAGGGTGGGGAGGTGGTAGCGCCTCAGCGCGAGCAGCTCGTGGAGCGGCGTGGGGTAGCTGAAGCTCCTGGCGCGTTGGGGCTCCGGGTCGGCCTCCGGGTGGCGGGTGAAGATGTTGCGCCACGGCCCTTCGGCCGGGGCCTCGAGGCAGGACACGAGGTCGCAGTCGGCGAAGTCCAGGATCACCCCGTCGAAGGAGGGATGGCTCTCGAGGACGGCCCCGGGCTCGGTCTTGGCGTAGTCTCCTGTGACGAGGGTCGTCGCTCCCAGCTCCCGGCTCACGCTCTCCACGAAGCCGGAGTCCTCCGACCAGGCTATGGCTCCGGTCAGGGCGACGAGCGCGTCCGGGGCCGCGCGGCGGATCCGGTCTGTGGCCGCGGCGGGGGAGAGCCCCTCGACGATGGCGTCGAGCAGCACGACCTCGTGCCCGGCGGCGGCGACCCGGCCGCTGAACGCGAGGAGGTCGATCTGCGGCCAGTAGTAGGGCCCGTTGGTCAGGTGGCTGCAGTAGTAGTCCCGCGCGACGCGCTCCGACGCCGGTGGATTGAGGAGCAGGACCTTCATCGACGTGAACCCGGCCCACGCACCTCCCACGTGAGCTCCGCGAGGAAGCGGGCCACCCCGATGACGTTTCTCGGCCGGAAGGCCTTGGTGCGGACCTCCGGGTGGAAGCGGTCCATCACGCCCACCTCGACGAAGGAGCAGCCGCGGCGGAGAAGCCCGATCAGGGCCTTGGCCTCGAAGGCGTAGCTCTCGCTTCGTGAGCTCAGGCTCCGCAGAATCTCGGTCCGGTAGAGGACAGAGTGGTTGTAGTAGTGAAGCGCATATCCGCATATGCGGTTGAGCAGGAACACGAAGGCTCGGGAGAGCGCGCGGCGGGCCAGGGGACGCTCGTGGGTGTTGACGGTGAAGGGGATCACCAGGTCGGCGGCGTCGCGCAGCGCGAAGATCGCGTCGAGGGAGGCTTCGGGGGTGTCGTCTTTGCCGTTGAGCAGGACGATGCGCTCATGCGGGCCTCGTCGACGCCGCGCCAGAAGACGCCGCCGAGCCCGACCGGGCGAACGTGGTGGAAGGCGCGCACCGTGGGGTGGGCGGCCGCCAGCTCGTCGGCGATGGCCCCGGTGCGGTCCGTGCTGCCGTCGTCGAAGACCAGCACCTCGTGGCGCGCGAAGTGGCGCTTCGCGGCGCGCAGCCCGGTCATCACGGTGGCCTCGAGGTGGGGCTCCTCGTTGAGGGCAGCCACGATGACCGAGACGCTCGAGCCTCGCTTCGCCGTGGACACCTCGTTGGGAGGCTCGGGGATGCCGTCCTTGGGGTGGCTGGTCACGGTGTGCATGATTGCCGCGTTCTTCGCCCCAGGTCCAATGCCATACCCGGCGTTGCACGCTGGGGCAGGCACGTGGTGAACTGCTGGGAACGATGCTCAAAGGCATGCCATTCCACGCGATCGCGGCCGCGTTGCCGGTGACCCTTGCCGCGCTCTTCGCCTTCGGCCCCCTCAGCATCGCCGTCGCCGTGGCCTCCGCGGGGCTTGCGGGCTGGCTGGTGGATCGTCTTCGAGGCGGCAGGCCGACCCCAACCTCGGTCGCCTGGGACGTGCTCGGTGGGCTCCTGCTCGTCTTCTGCCTTCCGGCGCTGCCGCAGCCGTGGCTCGTATGCCTGGGAGGCGCCGCTGTGGCGGTCTTCGGACGCCTCTCCCTGAAGCGCGACGGCACGCCCCTCTTCCAGCCGGTGGCGCTCGCCCGCCTGGGCCTGCTTCTCGTGTTACCGGTCGCCATGGACCAGTCCACCGGGGTGGACGTCATCTCCGGCGCTACGCCGCTCGGCTTCTGGCGTGTGGAGGAGTTCTTGTCCTTCTCCGCCGGCGCCTACTCGACCGACCTCCTCCTCGGCTACTCGAGCGGAGCCGCGGCCGAAGGGCTCGGCCTGCCCCTGCTGATCGGCGCCCTGGTACTCCTGGTCGGCGGGAGCATCGGGTGGGCCCTTCCCCTCGCCTTCGTCGCCGCGACCGTCCTGCTGACCGGGGTGGCGTGGCTCGTGGACGCTGGCTCCTTCCCCAGCCCCGTCTATCACCTGCTCAACGGGGACCTCTTCCTGGGAGCCTTCTTCCTCGCCGCCGATCCGCGCACGAGCGCGTCGACCGGTCGCCGGGGGCTCGTCTTCGGACTTGTGGGTGGCGCTCTCTATGCCTGTCTGCGCCTCTCGGGGCTCATGGCATTCAGCGTCTCCGTCGCCGTGCTCGCCACGAACCTCGCGCAGCGCATCGTAGCGGGGCCAGAGGACCAGGATGCCGCGTTGCCGGCGAGCAGGTCCACGCTGCGCTTCAGGTTCGTGGCCGTCGCCTGCACAATGGCGCTCATCGTGGCGACCCCGCTGGTCATCGACGAGATCCTGGCGATGGCGGACGTCGGCGAGGACGAGGACGAGGACGACGCCTACAAGAAGAAGACCAGCGGCGTCACCTCCGCCGGCGCCGCCGCTCCCCTGGACTGGCGGGAGAGCGAAGCAGCTGGAGTGCTCTTCACACGCACCGAGGTAACCGTCGCCCAGTTCGCGGAGTGCGTTCGAAAGGAGGCATGCTCACCGAGCACCTTCGAGATAGCAACGGGACGATCCTCCGTGCAGGAGAGCTGCAACGCAGGCCAGGCCGGGCGGGACGAGCACCCGATGAACTGCGTCACCTGGGACGGGGCCCGGCTCTTCTGCCGCTTTGCCGGCGGGCGTCTGCCGGCCTCTCGGGAGTGGATCGCCGAGGCCGGCGCGGCTGGGAAGAGGCGCTACCCATGGGGAGACGAGGAGCTGTCCTGCGAGCGCGCCGTGTGGGGTGGCGGCCCCGAGGGCGAGGGCTGCGGCGAGGGCCACACCCTGCCCGTGTGCTCTCGTCCGGCCGGCAACAGCCCAAGCGGTCTCTGCGACATGGTGGGCAACGTGGCCGAGTGGATGGCCGAGGAGTGGGCGCCCTGGACCGAGACGCGCGAGGTGGAGCAGTACCACCTGCTCCGGGGAGGTGGGTGGAGCTTCAAAGACCACGGCAGCCACGATCCCTCCTCCAGCCTGCGCCTGCGCAAACGCTTCCGCGGCTTCGGAGCTGTGGGCTTCCGCTGCGTCAAGGCTCGTAGCCCTGCGGCGGGGGGCGACTGAGGGCTCCCGAGCCTCTCAGAGGGTCTGGATCTCCAGCGCCTCGAAGACCCGCTGGGCCCAGGTGAGCACGCCCTGGAAGCCCAGGTGCGGCGTCGGCGCGAGGAAGTGCGCGCGGTACTGCGGGTAGCCGAACTCCAGGAATGGGATGTGCCCGTACTCGGGCAGCAGGGCGCTTCGCTCCCAGAAGCTCCCGACGATCAGATCCAGGCCGCCCTCCTGCAGGGCAAGCTCGACCTGGTGCCGCAGGCTGGCGACGCTTGGGTCGAAGAGGCGGTCGAGGGCGTGGGGGTCTCCGGGGGCATCCCGGTCCGCGGGCGGGTCTCGTTGCCTCAGGATCGCGGCGACGACCTCCACGCCGAGGTCCTCCGAGAGGCAGCGCGTGATGCCGTCCAGCCAGTCCACCGTGGCCGCCACGAGCACGCGGCGGCCCTGGAGGAAGCGAGTCGCGTAGCGGTCCAGCACCGGCACGACCCGGCCGAGCTCCTGCTCCACGAAGCCCTCGAAAGCTCCGGGTCGGCCGGCGGCGTTGGCGACGGTCTCGAGCCACTCGACGGTCCCCGAGATGGACACCGGGAGGCCGGTCTCGATGGTCGCGGCGCCCGACATCTCGGCGATGGTGCTCGCCGCCTGCCCCGCGAGGGGCAAAGAGACGATGGTCTCGGCCTCGGCGGCGCGGGCGAGCTCATCGTAGGAGCCGCCGGAGAGCCACAAGGAGCTCAGCTCGAGGCCTCCGCCAGCCAGGATTCTCTTGAGCTCTTCGTTGTCTCCGTCACCGTCGCCCTCGTTGCGGGAGCGCAGGTAGCCGACGGCCGCGACCGTGCCTTCGACCAGGCTCCTCTTCGGTGCTGCTCCCGCCACCGCCTTCGCCATGCCCTCCACGAGCGCTTTGAAGGAGTCGCTGAAGTCGCGATCGAGCACGTCGGCGTCAGCGGGTATGCAGGGCAGCGAGAGGTGCTCCTCGAGGTGCTCGGCGAGGCGCTGGATGTTCTCGCCGGTCAGGGAGTGTCGGAGCAGCTCCGCGATCATCAGCACCCTGGTCTCGCGGCAGCTCAGCCCCCAACGCGCAGCCTTCAGGGCGCTCTGGGTGGCACCCATGAGGGACACGGTCTCCGGGTCCATGGTGAGGACGAGGCGGCCCTCCTCCCGGTTGACGCTCAGCGCGTGGGCGAGGTCGTGGGGCCGGAAGGTCTGCACGACCTGCTCTTCGACGCACGCCGAGCCGCGGTAGACGAGCAGGCAGTCGCTCACCGCGTTGGCCACGAGCAGAGACCCCGCCATGTAGTTCGGCGTCGTTCGCATCGTGTAGTCGGGGCTCGGCATCATGGCTCGACCGCCTGTCCGGGGTCGGCGGGGCGCGCGAGGTAGGCGTGGTACCTCCGGTAGAGGGCGAAGCGGGTGGCCGCCGCGAAGAGGCGGGCGTTGGCGACCGTGCCCTCCAAGCCCATGCGGAAGGCCTTGATGTCCATGGGCAGGCTTCCGTGGCGTTTGACCGGGGCGCCGTCTTCCACGTCGCAATAGACGTGCTCGAAACGATGCTCGCGGAGCGCCTCGTCGGGGTCGGCCCCGATCGGGTGGGTGACCAAGCGCACGCCCCGCGCCTCGAGGATCTCGAGGGCTCGAGTGTCATGCTCCTCGTCGCTGGGACGCCTCGGGAAGGCGACCAGGTTGAGCTCGCAGCCGGTGTCCTCGAAGAGCTCCAAGATGTCGACCCCGAAGAAGCTCCTCGGGTCGAGCAGCTCCTGCACGGTCCCGGCGTCGAAGCACACGGCGGCGCGCACGCCGTGCTCCTGCACGCTCTGGCGGAGGGGAGCGATCCGCGCTCGTGTGCCGCTCTTGAGCTCCTCTGCGAGGCCTTCGTCGAGCGCGCCGAGGCCGAGAGCGTCGAGCACTGCGCCGAGCCAGCGCAAGGTGCCGCTGACGCCGAAGGGGAGCGCAGGGTCGATGAATGGGATCTCGCGATCTCGCAGCCTCTGCGCGAAAATCGTCGGGATCGGCTCCCCCGGTGAGATCAGGGTCAGGTCGGCGCGCCGGAAGAAGTGCGTCGCGTCCGGGCTGCGGTGAGGCAGCACCACGGCCTCTACCGCCACGCCGGCCGCGTCGAGGAGCTCCTTCAGATGCAGGACTTCCGGCGTGTTGTAGGCCGCGTAGCCGACCAGGTTGACCGAGAGACGCCCGTCCTCGCGGGGCGGCGGGGACTCGTCGCAGGCGTCTAAGAACTGGTGCCACCAGTCGCGCTCCTCGAGGCCTTCGTAGCCGGAGACGTGGGGCGGCACGTTGTCGATCTGCCCGCCACCGGGCCCTCCGCAGCGATGGCAGACCGCGGGCACGTTGTCGCCGATCATGGCGTAGGTGCAGGCCGTGAAGACGCGGCAGCGCCCGTCGCCCGAGGCCTCCACGCCCTGGTCCAAGGCTTCGCTGAGCCGATCCTCACCGCCCATCGTCGCCGAGAGGTCGTCTAGGCCGGTGACGAAGACCCGCGTCAGAGAGACCTCCGGGTCCGGCCACTCGCTGCTCCATCTCGTCTGCGCCGAGGTCAGGGTCCGCGACAGCAGGCTCCTGCCGCTCATGGTGCAGTCGTTGCCCGAGTGGAAGACCATCGAGCCCTTCTCGAGGTCCTCGGTCAGGTTGGTGAGCCCGAAGGAGTCTATGGCTCCCCACACGTCGAAGAAGCGGCTGTAGACCACTCCGCCCGGGACATCCGGGTCCTCGTAGCCGCAGCCCATGCAGAGGTCCACGAGGTTGAGCTTGTCGGCCGCCTGCGGCCCCTCTTCCTGGTCCCGGTCCCCGTCCCGGTCCCCGTCCCCGTCCCGGTCCCCGTCTCGGTCCCGGTCCCCGTCCCGGTCCCCGTCCCCGTCCCGGTCCCCGTCCCCCGGCTCAGGCTCGGGCTCCGGGGGGAAGGGGTTGTTCCGCTCGAAGCAGGGGAGCGCGGTGCTCAGCCAGGACCGCGCGTCCTCCGAGCGCCCCTTGAAGCCTCGGAGCACCAGACGGTGTCGGTCAAAGGGGGCGGAGGGACCCTCCGGAGGGAGCTCGCTCGCCGGCTCCAACACGAGCAGGCATCGTGTGGCCCGGCAGACGACGAGCACGCTGGACCCCGCCTCGAGGGTCATGGATTTTTTTTTTAATCGGGGTTCTTCGAGATCTACACGCAGAGCGCGCAGCGTTTCGTCGAGGGTGTGCGGGGAAGGCTCGGTGCTCA
>CAZQPP010000174.1:0-7338 GCA_964594295.1 uncultured Myxococcales bacterium
GCCGCTCGTTGCGCGAGCCAATCTCCGATTCTGCCCGGACTTATTGAGAAGTTACACGGAAAGCAGCTAACGGCTAATGGCTAATGGCTAACGACTGCAATCCGCCGGCTTCGGCCGGTGGATTGTGGTCGAAGATATGCGTTGACCTGAGGGCGCGTCGGCTGTAGCTCTTTCCGGTCTCAGTTCGGAGGGAGACAGCCATGAGAGCATACGAACGAGCACGCCGCCTGGTCCTGCCGCTCCTCGCCGCAGGCCTTCTGCTCGGCGCGGGTCCGGCTTTCGCCGCAGGGCCGCCGCCGGGAAAGGGCAAGGACAAGGCGGCCAAGACCGAGCACGCCAAGAAGAAGCGCGCAGCACGCGAGGCCAAGGGCAAGGCGATCAAGGCCAAGCTCAAGGCGAAGAAGGTCAAGGCCGCGGAGAAGAAGGGCGCGGTCAAGGCCAAGGTAGGTGGGAAGAGCGGCAAGGCCGGGATCAAGGCCGGGGTGAAGCAGGCCCCTGCCCCCAGCTTCGTAAAGGGGACGGTCGAGCGTCGCGACTCGGAGGCCTCCAAGTCGGCAAAGACGGCCAGGAAGGCGAGGTTCGCCAGGGAGAAGCGCAAGCACGCCGACCGCATGGCGAAGCTCAGGAGGATCATCTCTCTGGCACACCACAAGAAGAAGCCGAAGCTGGCCGAGAAGGCCACGAAGCTGAAGGAGAAGGAGATGCAGCGCCACAGGCGTGCCATGGAGCGTCTGCACAAGAAGTAGCCCACGCACCAGGGAGGTCGTCATGAGGAAGCACCTGATCCGAGCCATCGCCGTCGTCGCCGCGCTGTCGATCACCGCGCTCGGTTGCGCCGAGAAGAGCGTCGAGAAGCCCGCCGAGAAGCCCGTTCCCGCGGCGGAGAAGCCCACCCCGGCCCCGAAGCCGGCCGCGGAGGCCCCCGCCCCGAAGCCGGCTGCGGAGGCACCTGCCGCTCCCGCGGAGCTGAGCGCGGATGAGAAAGCCGCCATCGCCAAGAAGGCGGAGCAGGAGATCACCGAGGAGAACGTCGAGGACAAAGCCGAGGAGCTGCTCAAGGAGATCGAGGCAGACCTGGAGTAGCCCTCTCTGCTGCCGAGCACGTGGTTTCCCCTTAAGGTTACCCGCGCGTCACCGAATTCCGGGGCATGTGCTCGGCCAGAAGGACCCTACCCCTGTGCGCAGCTGCGGCCCTGCTCCTCCAGGGCTGCCCCAGAGACGTCGCGAGCATGCTTCGGGACAAGAACCCGATCGTGGTCGACGTCGGCCCGGAGACCGGCTCGGTCGCGGTTGACGAGGGCCTGTGGCAGCCGCCGGACGCGGCGGGAACCCTCGGCGTGAGGAACGCGGAGAGGGTGGAGGACCCGGTGACCTCCGACCATCCCGTGCCCGTCATGGCCCAGCCGAGCCTCAGCTTCCTGTCGGCACCCGCCGAGATGGCCCTCGCGGGCAAGAGCTTCCGCTACCACGTGGAGCTGACCGGCGGGCCCGGCGCGACCCTCGAGATAGCGGAGGGGCCGGCAGGCATGAGCATCTCGAAAGACGGCGTGCTGACCTGGGAGCCCTCGGCGCAGGACGTGGGCACCGCCGAGGTCACCTTGCAGGCCGTAGACGGCGAGGCCGAGGTGAGCCAGTCATTCGTGCTCTCGGTGCTCGGTGTCGATCGCCTCGCCGGTGAAGAGGTCGGGGCCGAGGGCGGCACCGTCGGCGTGTCCTCCGAGGAGGAGGGGCTTCGGGGAGCCGGCGTCGTAGTGCCGGCCGGCGCCCTCTCGGGTGAGGCCCACATCGAGGTCGGCGCCCTGAGCGACTCGCTCGAGGTGCCGGGTGTCGAGACCGGGAGCACGAGCACGGCACTGGTGCTCGGGCCCTCCGGCACCACCTTCGGCCAGCCGGCGGTGGTGCACCTGCCCTACGGGCGGGGGCTCGACGGATCCGCCGGGGCCCTCGAGGCCTTCGTGCTCGACGAGTCCACCGGCGTGTGGGGCTCGGCCCGGGTGGTCGGCAGAGACAGCGAGGGGCGGGTGCTCATGGTCGAGGCGCCGCACTTCTCGGTCTACGTGGCCGGCGCGCCCAGCCTGAGCGTGCGCACCGAGGTCGTGCGAAGCGAGCACGGCTGCGAGCCGGGGGCCGCCATGCGAGGGGCCCTCGAGCAGCGCGCGGGCGCGGTCTCGGCGAGCGCTGTCGCCGGCTTGAGCCCCTTCTTCGTCAAGGAGCTCCTCGAGGCGGAGGGGGTCTCGGATCTGAAGACTCTCGTGCACCACCCTGCCTTCATCGGCACCTTGCGCGCCATCTGGGAGGCGGAGCTGCGCTCGGAGCAGGACGGCCGCCCCATCGGGGAGAGGCACCTGGTCGTCTCCCTGCTGCTCCCGGGCGACGGGAGCGCGCGGAGCGTGGTCACCGACGCCGCGGGGAACGTGCTCCACCAGCGCGAGCACGTAGATCTGGCAGCCGCGTGGCGGAACGAGATAGAGCCCCTGATGCTCGGCGACGCCCTGGTCTTCGCGGTGGACGCTCCCGTAGACGTGGCCCTGCGCGCCCGGGCGCGCGTCTTCCTGCGTTACCGCCAGGGGGACGCCACGACGCTCCCCCTCAGCGAAGGCGCCATGGGCCGTTTTGCCGCGTCGGGGGAGTCCGCGGGCGCCGCCGCGCAGGCTCCGCGGTCGGGGGACAAGGACTGTGACGGCCTCGCTGACACCTACGACCCGCGAGTCGAGGTGCCCGCGCAGATCGAGGCCGAGCCCGCCGGCATGGTCCGCGCCCACGCGCGCAGGTCCGTTCACCTGAGCTGCGCCGTTCGTGCCGCCGGTGAGGTCAGGCCGTTGAGCTGGGAGGTGGACGTGCCGAGCGCGACCTTGATCCCCGAGGGCGACGAGGGGGTCATGCTGATCGCCGCGCAGGTCGGCCTGCACCGCGTGCGCTGCAGCCTCCCGGTCGAGGGAGGGCACGTGAGCCACACCTTCGCGGTGCAGGTCACGGCGCCGCCGGCGGAGAACACGCCTCCCATGTGCGAGATCTCCGTGCGCGAGCCGGTTGTGGCGCCGGGTGAGCTGACCGAGGTGACGGCCCACGCCAGCGACGCGGAGTCGCCCCGCACCGCCCTGCGCATTCATTGGGGCCTGCTGGGGCCGGACGGGAAGTCCCTGATGGAGACACCGCTGCTCGCGGCCCTCGAGGGACCCGAGAACACCTTCTTCGCCTTGGCTCCCGGGCGCTACGCCCTGGCCTGCCAGGCCCACGACGGCCTCCTGGCCGGGCCCGTCGGGTCCGCGCGCGTCGAGGTCGTCAAGGCCGAGGTCAACCTGCCGCCGGCGCACCTCCACATCGCGCCCCTCATGGTGACGGTGCAGGCGAACGAGGACGTGCACCTCTTCGCCCGGGCCGAGGACCCGGAGGGGGATCCGCTGCACTTCTCCTGGCTGCCGCCCGATCTCCTCAGGCACAGGGTCGACGGCAAAGACCACAGCGAGGCCACCTTCGCCTCTCCGGAGCCGGGGCTCTTCGTGATCGAGGTCGAGGTGCACGACGGCCACAACCCGCCGCTGCGCGCGGTCGCTCGTGTCGCCGTGAGGGCGCCGGAGATCGAGCCCGGCCCGGACCCGGACCCGGCCCCCGGCCCCGCCGCCTGCGCCACGCAGCAGGACTGCGCTCACCTGGACGACGCCTGCGCGAGCCACGTGTGCGAGCAGGGCGCCTGCAGGCCCAGGCCTGTCAGCTGCGACGACCACGACCCCTGCACGGTAGACTTCTGCGACCCGATGCGCGGGGGCTGCGGGAACGACCGCGTCGCGGACTGCGGCACAAGCTGCGTCACCCCGGAGGACTGCGACTCCAACGATCTCTGCACGCCCCTCGACTGCGTGGAGTCGCGCTGCGTGATCGCGCCCTGGCCCTGCGCCGATCACGATCCCTGCACCCACGATCACTGTGATCCTGCAACCGGCGCGTGCACTCACGAGCCCACGCCGCACTGCGACCACGAGCCGCAGCCCTGTGAGCGGGACCTCGACTGTCCGGGGCCGGAAGACCCTTGCGCGGAGGCTCGCTGCGAGGCCGGACAGTGCAGGATCGGGCCCCTCCACTGCGACGACGGCGACCCGTGTACGAGGGACTTCTGCGATGCCGCCCGCGGTAGCTGTGGGACCGAGATCATCAACGGGTGTGGAGCCGAATGCCAACTCGACGTGCAGTGCGGCACCGACGACCTCTGCGCTACGCTCGAGTGCCGCGGCGGGAGGTGCCTCCCCGGTCCCCCGGTCTGTGACGACGGGGATCCCTGCACGCATGACCACTGCGATCCGCGCGACGGGCGCTGCAGCCACCCGCCCGCACCGCACTGTGGACCCTGACGGCGACCGCCTCCGCCGGGTGATCTCGCCGCAAAACAAGGAGTTTCGGCACGGAACTCCCCGCGTAGGGGCGTTTCGCTTCCGAAACGCCCGCCCCGCAAACACGTTGACGCGCACCCGCGCGGCGGGTAGCAGCTTTGTGTCGGTGCCTCGCGGTCACCGTCCCGCTCGGAGGAGAGCCTTGAGCACTCGTCGCCGCTTCGCCGCTGCCGCCGTCGTCATCACCCTCGCCTGCCTGCTCGGAGGCTGCGCGACGCTCCGAGGCGCGATCAAGAAGCCCACCATGAAGTTCCAGGCCGCGCGCTTCAGCGCGGCGGACTTCAAGGCGCTGAAGATGAACCTCGTCTTCGACGTGCACAACCCGAACCCCATCGGCATGAAGCTCGACGGCTACGCCATGAAGCTCGTCGTCGACGGCGTCACCCTGCTCGACGGAGAGGTCGATCACGCCCTCGACCTGCGCGGCGGCAAGACCGCCCAGCTCGTGCTGCCGGTGACCCTGGTCTGGACCGAGCTCATCGAGCGTGTGACCAGCGGCCGTGGCCTGCCGGACGACCTGCCCTTCACGGCCGCCGGCTCTGCAAGCGTGGACAGCCCCATCGGCGCCCTGACCCTCCCCTTCAACGTCGAGAGCACCATCCCCGTGGTGAAGCCCCCCCTGGTGCTGCCGACCGGGGTGCGTGTGACCAAGGCGTCGCTTTCGCAGGTGGAGCTGGAGGTCGACCTCGACGTACAGAACACGGGCAGCCGCACGATCGGCATCGAGGGCTTCTCTCCCGCGATAACCCTGGCCGGCAAGCCGATCGTGAAGGGGGGCTTGAGCGAGAGCCTCAAGATCGAGGGGAAGCAAAAGGCGACGAAGAGCTTTAAGGTCGGGCTCTCCCCGACGGCGGTCGGCATGAGCCTCTTCAGGGCATTGACCGGAGGAGGCAAGGTCGACATCGGCATCAAGGGGGACGCCCGCATCGACACCGGCTTCGGTGTCATCCCCATGAGCTTCCATAAGACCAAGTCGCTGAGTATTACGAACTAGGTCGCGGGCTCATTCGGCGCGGACCGGGTCACTCACATCGCCAGGGAGTCAAGGCACCATGGATCCAAGCAACCTCACCGAGCTGATCGCGACCTACGGGATGCGCGTGATCGGCGTAATCGTCTTCCTGATCATCGCGCGGATCGTGGCCGCCTGGGCCGCCTCCTACGTAGAGAAGAACCTGACGAAGAGGGAATTCGACCTCACGCTGACCAGGTTCTTCGCCGGCATGACCCGGGCCCTGATCCTGGTCGCCGCGGTCCTCGCCTGCCTCGGCGTGTTCGGCATCGAGACGACGACCTTCGCCGCCGTCATCGGCGCCGCCGCCTTCGCGGTCGGCCTGGCCTTCCAGGGCTCGCTCAGCAACTTCGCCTCGGGCGTGCTCCTGCTCGTCTTCCGGCCCTACAGCGTGGGCGACGTGGTCATCGCAGGCGGCCAGAAGGGCAAGGTCGAGGCCATCGCCCTGTTCACGACGACCCTCGACACGCCCGACAACCGCCGCATCATCGTCCCCAACTCGGCGGTGACCGGCGGCGTCATCGAGAACATCAGCTTCCACGCGACCCGCCGCGTGACCGTGGCCGTGGGGACCGACTACGACGCCGACCTCGAGGCCGTGCGCGCGGTGCTCGAGAAGATGGCGCCCACCGTGCCGGGCGTGCTGGCCGACCCCGCGCCGCAGATCTTCTTGGAGAGCCTCGGCGACTCCTGCATCAACTGGCAGGTGCGCGTGTGGTGCAACGCCTCCGACTACTGGGACGTATGGCAGGCCGCCACGTTGGCTACCAAGAAAGCCCTCGACGCCGCCAACGTCGGCATCCCCTACCCGCAGATGGACGTGCACGTCGATGGGAAGCTTGGGTAGGCGCGCGCTCTTGACCTCCTCCGAGCCGACGGTCCTGATCACGGGAGGTGCGGGCTTCATAGGCTCGCACCTCTCCGCCTACGCCTTCGCGCAGGGCGCGCGCGTCGTGGTCTTGGACGACCTCTCCTCGCCGCCCGGTCCCGGCATCGTCTCGGGCGCGGAGCTGCCGGGCATCGAGTTCATGCACGGCGACGTGCGCGACGCCGAGCTGGTGGACCGGCTCGTCGAGGCCTGCGACGTGGTCGTGCACCTCGCGGCCGTCGTGGGCGTTCGGCGGGTGCTCGAGGACCCCCTGCGCTGCATCGAGGTCAACGACAAGGGCTCGACCTCGGTGCTCTACGCGGCGGCGCGCCATGGGCGTCCCGTGCTCTACGGCTCCTCCTCGGAGGTCTACGGCGGAGGCGGGCCCGCCCCATTCCGTGAGGACGGCCCGCTCCTGATCGGTCCGCCCGGGGTCGCCCGCTGGGTCTACGCGTCGGGCAAGCTCCACGGCGAGATGCTCGGCTTCTCGCTCGCGCGGGCGAAGGGCCTCCCCTTCATGGCCGTGCGGATGTTCAACATCGCGGGCGTGGGTCAGAGCGCCGAGCAGGGCATGGTGCTGCCCAGCTTCGTGCGGTGGGCCCTCGCCGGCGAGCCGCTCTGCGTCTTCTCACCCGGCACGCAGCGCCGCTCCTTCATGTACGTGGGCGACGCGGTGAGGATCATCTGGCAGCTCCTCGGGCTCATCGGCCCGGAGCCGCGAGTGCTCAACGTTGGCAACCCGAGGCCGACCGCCATCGTCGCCCTCGCCGGGCGCGTCAAGGCCCTGTCCGGCTCGGCGAGCCCGGTGACGGTCGTGGACCCGGCCACGGTGCTGCCGGCGGGCTTCGGTGAGATCCTCGACCGCGTCCCGGACTGCGAGCGCCTGCACGATCTCGTCGGCGAGGTCTGTCACACCCCGCTCGACACGATCATCGCGGAGGTGGTGGGGGCCCTGCGGCCGTAGCTGCACCGGACGGTAGCTCGGGGGGCTCGATCACCGCGCCGCGGGCGATCCAGGCGTCGAGCCAGGCCCACAGGTGCCTGGCGGCCCATCGTCCGCTGCGCCAGCGCGT
>CAZQPP010000174.1:7369-14587 GCA_964594295.1 uncultured Myxococcales bacterium
AGCAGCTCCCAGGGGTGCAGGTAGAAGACCCGCGGCGGTCTCGCGGGCAGCGCCGACAGCGGCCAGAAGAGGCGGCGGTAGGACAGGCCCTCCGGGATCGGCAGCCCGAGGAAGCCGGGGACGGGGACCTCGTGGACCTCGCTTCCCGCGAGCAGGTGGGGGCGCCGGCACGCGAGCAGGTGGCGATAACGCGCGACGGGCGAGAAGGGGGCCTTGGACGAGGACCAGCGGTAGCCGGCCTCCTCGATGACCGGGCCGAGGCCCTTCGGCAGGTCGAAGTAGGGAGCCCGGAAGGCAGCGCACGCGGCGCCCGTGATCTCCTCGAGGCAGGCGCGCGAGTCTTCGAGGGTCGCGGCCCGCGCGGCCGCGTCCAGGCTGCTCAAGGTCGCGTGGGTCATGCCGTGGGAGCCGACCTCGTGGCCGCGCTCCACGAGCTCACGCACCCTGTCGGGCCGCCGGCGCGCCACCTCTCCTACGACGAAGAAGGTGGCGCGGGCGCCTCGCTCCTCGAAGCCGTCGAGCAGGGCGGGGAGCACCTGGTCGACGCCGTCGAGGCGCTCGGTCCCGAAGTCCCCCTCCACGTCCACGGTGAGGGCCACGCGCGCTCGGATCGGAGCTCGCCTTGTTCTCTCGGCGCTCACTGCTGCGTTTGTGTGTTCGCCTCGTCGGGCGGCGGAGCTCCCTTCTCGGCTCGGCGCAGGAGGGCCTCGGCGGCCACCGTTATGCGCTCGGTGGCCTTGCGGATGCCCCGAACCTCCCAGGCCACCCAGAGGCAGCCGAGGGCGATCGGCGTCTGGCTGAAGATGATGGCCCAGACCGTGTCCCTCATGTTCGTGCTCCGGGGTTGGTATGGCTCCTTGTCGGTCCGGCTGCCTTCGACAGCCCGCCGCCGGCGGCGACGGTGGCCTCGAGGCTTCCGGCGACGGACTCTGCGTGCCGGCGAATGCGGCGGGCGCCGATCATCAGGCAGAGCACCAGGAGCAGGTATGGGATGTGGGTGGCCACCATGGCCCAGAAGAAGGGCGAGGGGCTCATCGAGGCGGCTCCATTTGCCCGGTCGGGGTCGCGCTCAGGCGCTTGCGGTCTCGCAGGGTCAGCGCCCACTCGAGCGGCAGCCCGAGCGCCAGGCCCGCCGTGCAGCCGACCGCCAGCAGGCCTTTGCGCCACCAGGCGACGGGCAGGTCCCTGAGGTTTCGCAGCACCCAGCGGTCGAAGTGGTTGTTGGTCCGCACGATCTCCGCCACCGAGACGTGGGAGCGCGTGCGCGGGGTGGTGCTGATAGGCACGCCCTTCATGCGCAGGCCCGCGCGCACCGCCCGGAGCAGGACCTCGTGCTCGTAGGCGAAGCCGCCCGAGGTCGCGTCGAGGGCCGGCAGGGCGCTGGCGCGGAAGGCGCGCAGCCCGCAGATGGTGTCGGAGATGGCCGGCGAGAGCAGCCGAAACCAGAAGAGCGCGAGGCCGTTGAGCAGGCGCCTCACGCCGCTGCGGTAGACGGCGCGGACCCCGAGCGCCACGTCTGCGTCCTCGAGGGCGCCGAGCAGGGCCGGCAGGTCGCCCGGCTCGTGCTCGCCGTCGGCGTCGATGGTGACGACTACCTCCGCTCCGAGCTCCACGGCGTGGCGGAGGCCGACTCGCAGGGCCTCGCCCTTGCCGCGGTTGGGGTGCTGGCGCAGCACCTCCGCCCCCGCGGCCTCTGCGAGCTCTGCGGTGGCGTCCGTAGAGCCGTCGTCTACGAGCACGACGCGGTCCGTGTGCTCGAGGGTGTGGCGTACGACCTCGGCGACGGTCGTCTCCTCGTCGTGGGCCGGGATCACGGCCACGACCCGCGGCGCGGGAGCCTCCGCTGGTGGCTGCGCCGTCACGGCCCGGCCGTCCTGCCGGCGCCACCGAGGAACTTCAGGCTGCACGAGCTCATGAAGCGGACGTTCTCTATGAAGTCCTTGTTGAAGACCTCGCGCAAGACCTTGCCCGGGCGGATGTAGAAGCGCCGCAGGGCGCGGTCCTGGAGCGCCTTCATGCGCTCGATCTCCATCACGCCGTTGAAGCGCAGCTTCGGGTCGCCGGCGAGCAGGTCCGAGAGCTCGAGCGGCGTCGTCCAACCTTTCTCCACGGCCTCGGCGTAGAGCCTCGTGCCCGGGAAGGGGGTGGCGATCTCGTAGTTCACGTAGGACATCTCGAGGCCGCTCACCCAGTCGAGGGTGTCTGTGATCTCCTCTTCGCTCTGCTCGGGCAGGCCGATGACGAAGAGGCCCGCGGTGGCGATGCCGCTGCGCTCGAGCCGGGCGACGCGCCTGACTATCTGCGCTTGGGACATGCCCTTTCGTTTGGAGGCCTTGAGCGTGCTCTTCTCGATGGGGTCGAGGCCGAACTCCAGAGAGCGGCAGCCCGACTCCGAGAGCAGGTCTATGAGCTCGTCGTCGAGGCAGTCGAGGCGGGTCTCCACGCCCCACTCCACCTCGACCCCGCGCTCTATCAGCAGCCGGCAGATCTGCTTGACCCTCTCGAGGTCGAAGGTGAGGGTGGCGTCGCGGAAGAGGATGCTGCGCGCGCCGTGGCGCTCGATGAGCATCTGCATCTCGTCGACGACGAGCTCCGGCTTGCGCGGGCGGAAGGCCTCTCCCTGGCCGACCGGGTAGGGGCAGAAGCGGCAGACGTAGGGGCAGCCGCGCGCCGAGAGGATGCTCAGGAAGGGGCGTCTCTTGAGCAGGGGGTAGTAGTAGAAGTCGGAGACGGGGAAGTCGTCCCAGCGCGGGAAGGGCAGGGTGTCCAGGTCCTTGACGAAGCCGTCTCTCGCCGCCACGGGCTCGCCCCGGTCATCGCACATCGAGACGCCCTCGAGGCCGGGAGCGAGTGTGCCCTCGGCCAGGTGGCGGTATGCCACCTCCGGGTCGCCGCGCGTGACCACCTCCGCCAGGCCGCGCCTGAGGAGCTCGTCTGCGAAGAAGGTCGCGGCGTAGCCCACCAGCATGCGCTTCGCCCCGGTCTCCTCGTGCAGGGCCCGCAGGAAGCGGAGCTCCGAGCCGAGGTAGGCGAAGGAGGTGGCGGCGATCACCCAGTCGGGCCTTGTCGCGACCGCCTCCGCCAGCACCGCCTCGTCGCCGGGGTCGCGCCGGCTCTGGTCGAGCACGATCACGTCGTGAGCGCTCAGCATGGCCGCGGCGTAGCCCAGGTAGAGCACCGGCAGCCGGATGCCTTCGTACTTGAGCAAGGCGACGAAGCGCGGCCCCGCGGCGCTGCCGAAGGTGTCGTCGATGCCCATGCCGCCCATGAGGTCGCGGTTGGTGAACGCGCCTCCGGGCACGGGCGGGTTGAGGAGCAGGATCCTCATGGCGCCGCTTCTATGACCTTCTGAAGACGCTTGGATGTTAGCGCGTAGGCTGCCCGGAATGCTAGCCTCCGGCTATGCTGGTGGAGTGGCCGGGGCGACGACAGATGGCAACATGGCGGCGATGCTAGAGGTCAGCCTCCAGGCCTTCGCGAGAGGGCTCGTCAGCTACCCTGCGGCGCTGGTCGCCACGGCTGCCCTGCTGAGCGTGGCGGCCTGGCTGCTCCTGCGCGCCCTGCCCACCGCGCGGGAGGTGCCCGGCGACGCGGCGATCCTGGCCCTCCTGATAGTGGCGGCCGGCGCGCTGCGGCTGATGATCCCCCACGGCGCCCTGCACTTCGCCGAGGCCGACAGGGTGAGGGCGGCGTGGTCGGCCTTCTCCGGGGTGCCGCCCCACGCAAGCTCCGACGCCTTGCTGGGCTTGCTGAGAGGCCTCGGGGTGCCTGCCGCCGCCCTCCTGCGCTGGAGCGGCCCCGTGGCCGGCTCCGTGGGGGTAGGGCTCGCGTGGGCTCTGGCGAGGGCGCTGGGGCTCTCCCGGGCCTGCGCCCTGCTAACCGCCCTGACGCTGATGCTGTGGCCGGCCCACATCCGCTACAGCGCCAGCATGGGCCTGATAGTGCCCGGCGCCACGGTCTGGACGGCTCTCGTGCTCGTCACGGTGAGCCCTCGCCTCGGTCCGGCGTGGAAGGTGACGCTGAGCTCCGCCCTGCTCGTGCTCGGCGTGCACCTGAGACCCGAGTACCGGCTGCTCGCGGCGGCCTGCCTGCCGCTCTTCTTCGCGCCCGGCTGGACCTGGAGGATGCGCCTGGCGGCCGCCGGGCTGCTCGCGCCGGCCATGGCCCCGTACCTGGTCTTCTTGAGCACGCCGGGGCAGCTGGGCACGGGCGCCGGGGCGCTCTCCCAGGCGGTCATCGAGGTCCGGGCCCTGGTCGCGACGCTCGACGTCAACCCGCTCTTCTGCGTCGTGGCGGGGCTCGTGGGCCTCCTGGCCGGGCGGCTCCCGCACACGGTCCGAGCCGCCGCGCTGCTCCTGGTCGCGGCCCTCGTGGCACAGGCGGTGTGGATGGGGAACGAGACGAACCCCTTGCTGCACCACTCGCGCTACTACGTCACCTGCGCGCCCTTCCTGGGCCTGGGGCTCGGGCTCGCCTCCTCGCGGCTGGCGGCGTGGGTCGAGGGTGTCTTCCGGAGCAGGGCAGCAGGCCTGGCCGTGACCGGCGCGGTCGGGTTCTTCGTGGTCGCCGACGCCTGGGCCTTGCGCAACCTCGTCTCTCGTGCGGTGGACCTGCAGGTCGAGACCGCCTTCATCGAGGACACAGCCGAAGAGATCTCCGCAGCCCATGAAGATCTCGCCGTCGTCACCTGGCGCTCGCACCACGGCATCACCCCGGCCGTTCACGTGGCCATGGGCATCAGCGCCGCGACCGGCTCCGATCGCAGCTTCTGGGATGCCTGTGAGGGCCCTGCCGAGCGGGCGGGTGGAGGGGTCGGCGCCCCGCGTGTGTGGTCTCTGGAGTCCGTCCTGAGAGCTTGTCCGGGCGCACCCGCGCCCGAGGAGGTGGCGCTCTATCTCGGCCTCCTGAGGCCGCCCGAGGTGATGAAGGGCTTGCTGGAGCGCTTCAGGCTGGAGCCGCTGAAGGTGCACGAGGTGTCGGCGGCGCCCGCCACGCGCGCCTTGAACAGCTTCTGCCCCATAGACTTCCACGACCCGCGTGAGGGCCCTCTGCCCGACTGCGAGCTGGAGCTGGGCTGGTACCGGGTGCGCCGATGAGCTGGAGGACCGCTGTCAGCGCGACCGTGGCGTCCCTCTTCCTCTGCGGGGTCTCCTCTGACCTCGCCCGAGCTCAGGCGCGGATCGCCCCGGGTCACGAGGAGTACATCCAAGACATCGTGCTGGGCGGTCCCGTGCCGGTGGACCTTGGCGACGGGCTGCGCGCGGAGGGGCTCGCCATCGAGAGCGCCGCCCTGAGGGTGCGGATCGCCGGGGCCGCATCCGGCTGGTTGCACGTCTTGCCCCTGAGCACGCCGGGGCCCGCGCTCAGGCGTACCCGCTCCTTCACCCTGCGCTGGGAGGGCCATACGCCCCCGCCGGAGGCCGTGCGGAGGCTCGCGGCTGACATCGACGAGCGAGACTACGGCGGGATCTGGGAGAAGCTCTCCGTGCCGCCCGAGAAGACGCCGCTGGGCACGGGCGCGGGCTCGCACGCGCCCCTGAGCGCTCCGCTGGCTCAGCTGCTCTGGCTGCTCCTCTTGCAGCTGGCCCTCGCCATGGCGTTGATGCGCCTGGCGAAGAGGCCGGAGGCGCCCGGCGCCGACAGCGAGGGAGGGCGCCACGCCGGGACCTTCCTGGCGCCGGCCCTGGTGGCGTTGGCGGCGGGCGTTGTGTGGGCGGCCTCCGTGCCGGTCTTGCTCCCTGCCTCCGCGACTCCCTCGACGGATCTGTCCCTGGACGTCTTCGAGTCGGACGCTCCTCGGGGCCCGGTGCAGGCCGGCGTAGCGCTGGTCTGGCTCCTGTCGGGCTTCACCGGCCTGGCGCCACACGGGCTGGCCCTGCCGCTCTCCTTGTTGCTCGGCGCCGCGGCGGTCCTGCTCACCGGGATGGGCAGCGCCAGGCTGTTCGGCCCCGTAGCGGGAATCGGCAGCGCGGCGCTGCTGTGTGGCTGGCCGGCGTTGGTGATTGCGTCGCGCACGCCCGGGCCGGCGGCGTCCGCGACCTTCCTGTTGGCCGCGTGCATGGCCCTGGCGGGGGCGCTCAGGCACATGCCCGAGAAGGGGGAGCGGGGTCTGCTTGCGGGGTTGTTGGCCCTGTGCCTCGGCCTGCTGGCCATTTCGGTGTGGGCCGGGTTGCCCCTCGCGGCTCTTGGCCTGGTGCCCGCCGTCCTCGGAGGCATCGCCTTGCAGGCCACGTTCACCCGGCTCGAGCTGCGCCTTGAAGGCTCCCTCGGCGGGGCGGGCGCCGTGGTCGCCCTGTGCGCCTTGTGCGTCGCGGTCGGTGCCTGGTCGGCGGCGTCCCACGAGGACGCCCGGCGCGGGGCCCGCTACGAGACCTTGAGGCTCGAGGTCGTGCCCTCACTGATCGCGCTCCGCGCCGGTGGGGAGAGCTTCGCCCTCGTAGGGCCCGAGTCAGGTCCGCTGACCGCCTTTGGGGCCGAGGCTCTCGCTGCGGATCTCAGGCGAGCGCGCGGCCCCGCCGGCGAGCTCGCCCGTGACCCGAAGGTACCTCAGGTCGAGAGCGCGCCGCGTTGTCTGCGGCTGATCGCCTCGGGGGAGGTGGAGGCACGCCGCGACGCGGCCGCCCTGCCGGTGTTCGGGCGTTTCGGGGAGGGCGGCGGAGAGCTGCTCCTGCTCCGGGCGCCGGCCGGGGAGTGCCGGGGGCGAGACGCGATAGAGTGGGTCCGGCGCTGAAGGGCAGGGGCAGGGACACGGGCAGGGACAGGGGAGCCGCGCGGGGCGGGGCTGCTACCAGACGCACTGCTCGTTCACACAGGTGGAGCCGCCCGTGCAGGCGTTGTTGCAGGAGCCGCAGTGCTGGTTGTTGTCGCGGACGTAGACCTCGCAGCCGTTGGCGTGGTTGCCGTCGCAGTTCTTCCACGGGTTGTCGCAGCCCGCGACCTGGCAGCTGCCGTTGACGCAGATCTCGCTGGCGTGGGCCAGGTTGCAGGGCCGGTTGCAGCCGCCGCAGTGGCTCGTGTTGGCGTAGATGTTCATCTCGCAGTGGCCGTTGCCGTCGCAGTCGGCGAGACCAGGGCCGCAGGTCGTCAGCTCGCAGCCCGAGATGTTCTCGTTGTAGACGTTGCTGCAGCTGCCGCTGCTGCAGCTGTCGACGGTGCAGCGGTCACCGTCGTCGCAGTTGCGTGGTGTGCCCGAGCAGGTGCCGGCGCTGCAGGTGTCGC
>CAZQPP010000175.1:0-14566 GCA_964594295.1 uncultured Myxococcales bacterium
CAGGGACCGAGCGCCAAGTGGCACGAAGTGGCTCCTCTTGTCGATCAGGAGCTGAGCCTGTTCGACGCAGCGGTCGAGGTTCGCCAGCGAGGAGTGCGAGGCGGTCACGACGTGGACCCGCGCCTCGAGGCGCCCGCCGGTGATCCCTATCGGCACCTGCACGTCCTCGGTGTCGTCGACGAGGTACTTCTGCGGCAGCATCTGCAGGAACTTGCGATCCGGAGCCGCCTTCAGCGCGCGAGCGGCGTCGAGCACCCTGTCCCGGTCCTCGTCGCTCACCTGGCCGTGGCGGATGGCCACGACACCCTGGCTGTTGCTCCCCTCGATGTGCCGGTCGCCGATGCCGAGCACCACCTTGCCGATGGGGTATCCGGCCATTCGGGCAGCGTCGTCGATGGCGCGGTCGATCGAGTGGGTGGTCGACTCGATGTTCATCACCGTGCCGCAGTTCACCCCTGGGCACTCGGCCTTCCCGATGCCGATGATGTGAAAGCCCTTCTCGTCCTTCTCCGCCACGACGGACCTGGCCCACCGGCTGCCGACGTCGAGCCCGACTGCGAAGTCGTCACGCCTGGCCATGGCCGCCCCCTCTCTTGAAAGTCAGTGTGATCTGCATTGGTGTGCGTCCTCTCTTGCTCAAAGGTCGCGCGCGACGCGCATCGGCGAGTCCCCCGGGGCCGGCGGTCGGCCGGTCCGCGACGGCGTCACCACGACCTTGTCTTTCCCGACATACGCGTGGACCTCCGCCGGCACCCCGATGTCCCTGCGGATGGAGTCCTGCACCACGAAACGCAGGCGCCGGACGCGCTCTGCGAAGTCCTCGTGCCCGAGGTGAGCGACCATCTTGTGGCGCTCCGTGATCAGGCTGAAGCCCCGCGCGGGGTCGTGGTGCACCTCCGCGAGGGTGTCGAAGCGCGGCATGCCCGAGCGGCGGTAGAAGTCCGCCAGGGACAAGGCCTGGCGCAGCCGCCGCCGGCCGGCTCTCGTGCCCGGATCGCCGATCCCGGTGAGCAGGGGCCGCGGGAGCTCCTCTCCCGGCAGCACGTGGCGGAAGGGCTTGCCGCTGCGGTCGACCATCTGCGGCCCCGACGAGAGCACGGTCGCCGCGGGCTGGTTCTCGGTGAGGCGCACCACCACGGTCCCCGGCAGGTGGCGCTCGACCTCGGCCTCCTTCACCCAGCCGGTGTGCTCGAGCCTCACCACGAGGGAGGCGGCGTCGAGGCGCAGCAGGTTCCCTCCCGAGTTTGCGTGGACCAGCCCCTCCACCCTAGAGCGTGTCATCCAGCGGGAGCCCTCGATCACCACCTCGCGCACCGCGAAGAAGGGGGAGCGCGTCAGGTACTCCCAGGTGGCGTGGGCGAGGGCGGGCGCGAGCACCATCAGCACGAAGAGCATGGTCGAGGGGAGCAGGTGCCGCAGCGATGCCAGGGCATTGCTCGCGGCGTTGCGGACCCGCTCGCGGACGCTGGTCACGCGCCGGTTTCGCCCGGTCGTCCTCAGCCGCCGCCTCACGACCCACCTCCGTCCTCGGTGGGCCAGGGGCCGGCGAAACGGATCTCGGGCTCGAGCCGAACCCCCTGGCTGCCCAGCACCACCTCCTGGATCTGGCGGATCAGCCCGCGCACGTCCGCGCTTGTGAGGGCGCGCTCCTCGCCGGCCCTCGAGCTGTCGGCCGCGGGCACGCGGACGATGAAGTTGGCGTGGACCTCGCTGACCATGGCCGCGCCGAAGCGCCGCCCTTTCAGGCCCGCCGCCTCGATCAGCCTGCCGGCCGCGTCGCCGGCGGGGTTCTTGAAGATGCTGCCGGCGCTCGGGAGGCCGGTCGGCTGGGAGGCGCGCCTTCTCGCCTGCGCCTCGGCCATGGCGTCGAGCTCGCCCTGCTCGAGAGCCCCGCGGGCCTGCATCCTGGCGGTGAGCACGATGTCGTCGGGCGCCAGGTTGCTCCGGCGGTAAGCCAGCTCGAGCTCGGAGGCTTCGCGCCACGAGATGTCGCCGGCGCTGTCGAGCACCTCGACAGCCACCAGCACGTCCGAGATCTGTCCGAGGTGGGTGCCGGCGTTCATGCGGATCGCCCCGCCCACGGTCCCCGGGATTCCCGTCAAGAAGGAGAAGCCGCCGAGCTTGTGCGCGTGAGCCTGCACCAGCAGCTTCTTGAGCCAGACCCCACCGCCGGCCTCGAGTCCTCCGCCTCCTGTGAAGTCGAGACTGTCCAGCGCCCGCTCGAGGTTCACGACCACCCCGTCGAAGGGGCCGTCGGCCCAGAGCACGTTGGTGCCCCCGCCGATGATCACGATCTCGACCTCGAGGTCGCGGAGCAGGGACAGGGTCTCGACCAGGGCGGCGCGCGAGCCGGGGCGCACGAAGGCCCGCACCGGCCCGCCCGTTCGGAAGGAGGTGTGCCTGGCCATGGGCTCGTCCGGGAGCACCTGGCCGCCGGCGACCAGCTCGAGCTCACGCAGGAGCTCCGGCTGCTTGAGGGCGGCGCTCATGCCGTACCCCCGGTGCGCCTGGCTGACGTGGCCAGCTTCATCGGGATCGCGCCGGCGTTCCCCATGGGGTCGCGGGACACCCCGGCCCGAGAGGCCTGGTCCTGGGTGCCGGGCGCGCCCGCCGGCAGCCGCGAGAGGTGCAGGAGCACTCCTATGCAGATGCTGGTCATGAGCATGCTCGTGCCGCCGTAGGACACGAGCGGCAGCGTCAGCCCCTTGGTGGGGAGCGCGCCGTAGGCCACGCCCACGTTGATGAGCACCTGGACGCAGAGCAGGAAGACCAGGCCGAAGCCCAGCGCGTTGCCGAAGATGTCCGGGGCGCGCCGAGCGGCCCTGATCCCTCGCGCGGCGATGAGGGCGAAGAGCGAGAGCAAGAAGAGCGTGCCGACCAGGCCGAGCTCCTCTCCGATGACCGAGACCACGAAGTCCGTCTGGGCCTCCGGGATGTAGCCCGCCTTCTGGTGTCCCTGGCCCAGGCCCACTCCCGACAAGCCCCCGCTCGCTATGGCCGCCAGGCTGTTCACCGTCTGCCAGCCCAGGCCGAAGCGGTGCGCCAGGGGGTCGAAGAAGGCCTCGAGGCGGAGCCATCGCCTCGTACCCCAGAGCACCCAGACCAGGCAGGGGACGCTGATCAACACGGTCCCCACCACGTAGGCGAGGCGCGTGCCCGCGACGAAGAGCATGGTGACGACGATGAGACCCAAGATCACGGCCGTGCCGAAGTCCGGCTGAGCGAGGGCAGTCACCATGAGGACCCCGGCCACGATCAGCGGCGGCACGTAGCCTCGCCAGAGCGAGCTCATGTCCTCGGCCTTGGCGCTCGCGACGTGCGCGAGGTAGACGACGAGCACGACCTTGGCCAGCTCGCCCGGCTGGAACTTGGCGAAGCCGAGGTCGAGCCAGCGCTGCGCGTTGCCGGCCGTGTGCCCTATGACGAGCACGAGGACCATGGTGGTGACGGTGACCAGGACCAGCCAGGGCACCAGGCGCTGGAAGATCCTGTAGGGGACCCGCGACATCAGCAGCATGGCGGCGATGCCGATGAGCACGTGCAGGCCGTTGCGGACCAGGAAGTAGGTGTTGCCCGCCTGGTCGCTCGCGGCGGTGTGCACGCTCGCGCTGTAGACCATGACGAGCCCGCAGGCCATGAGCAGGAGCACCACGCAGAGCAGCACGGGGTCGGGCGCCCCCAGCTTCACCGGCGGCGCCTGGTCGCGCTTGGTCTTGCGCTTGCGGCCCACGCTCAGACCTCCTCTCCGGCGGCGGCGCCGAGGCGTCTCGAGAGAGCCTCCACCACCCGCTCGGCGCGCGCTCCCCTGGAGGCCTTCACCAGGACCACGTCGCCGGCTGCGGCAGCCGCGACAACCCTCTCGGCAGCCTCCTCGGGGTCATCGGTGCTGGCGGCCGCGATCCCGCCCGCCGACGCGGCGGCGGCGATGGTGTCTCCCATCGTGCCGAAACCCACCAGGGTCGCCACGCCCACGCGCGCGGCGTGCGCCCCGACCGACGCATGGTGCTCCGGCGCCTCCGGCCCCAGCTCGAGCATGGTCCCGAGCACCGCGTGCACCCGCGCGCCCGCGGCCACGTCGAAGGCCCCGTCGAGGGCTGCCCGCACGGAGCCCGGGTTGGCGTTGTAGGTGTCGTCCAAGACCTTCACGCCCGAGAGATCGAGCAGGCGCGACCTGTGCTCGCCTGTCTCGAAGTCGGCGAGCGCACAGAGATCGGGCTCGAGATCCAACGCGCGAATCGCCAGCAGGGCCGCGAGCAGGTCGGCGACGTTGTGACGGCCGGGCAGCGGGAGGCGCAGCTCGAGCTCCTCTCCGAGCACCTGGGCCTTCGCGACCTGCTCGCTGCCGGTCCACCGCAGGTCCCACGCGCGCGCGTCTACATTTTCTTTAGCAGCTCCGCTGGCGTCGAAGGTCCAGGTGCGGCCGCCATGCGACGGAGCGAAGCCGGACTCCAGCAGCGCGGCCGGTACGATCGCCGTCGCGCCGGCGTCGCCGCGCATGTGCGCGAAGATGCGAGCCTTCTCCTCGAGCACCCGCGCCACAGAGCCGAGCTCCTCCGTGTGGGCGGGTGCCACCGAGGTCAGCACGGCGACGTGCGGCCGCGCCACCGAGGCGAGCTCGTCCATCTCGCCGGGGGCGCTGATGCCGAGCTCTGCCACGAAGACCTCGGTCCTCTCCGGCGCGGCGAGAACGCTCAGGGGGAGGCCCACGCGGTTGTTGTAGTTCCGGAGGGTGGCCGCGCAGGCGTAGCGGCGCAGGAGGGCCGCGGCCATGTCCTTGGTCGTGGTCTTGCCGGAGCTCCCGGTGATCCCGATGACGCGCGCGCCGAGGCGGTCGAGGGTCGCGGCGGCCAGCTCCAGGAAGGCCAACCCGGAGTCAGCGGCCGCCACCACGAAGGAGCTGCCCTCCGGGAGCTCGTGGGCGGCCAGCCCCGGCTCGTCGACGAGCAGCCCGGCGGCGCGCTCCGCCCGGTCGAGGAAGGCGTGGGCGTCGAAGCTCGGGCCGCGCAGGGCGACGAGGAGCTCCCCCGTCTCGAGGAGCCGGGTGTCGGAGCTGGCTCCGAGGGCGCGGTCGGTGGGGCTGCCTCGGAGGAGGCGGCCGCCGACCGCGTCTGCGACCCACCCGGCGGAGAGAGGCTGGACGCTGGAGTCGGGAGTCGGGAGTCGGGGGTCGGGAGTCGGGAGTGGGCCCCCGGGGCCGGCCTCCCCGGGGCCGGTCGCGCCGGGAGGCTGGAGGCGGGAGGCGGGAGTCGGGGGGCCGGGGGCGGGGGCCGGGCGGCTCGCCAGCACCTCGGCGGCGACGGAGCGGTCGGAGAAGGGCACCGGGCCGGAGGCGAGGACCTGCAAAGGCTCCGCTCCTCGGCCGGCGATCACCACCGTGTCGCCGGGGTGGGCGCGGGAGATCGCCTCCTCGATAGCCGCGCGGCGGTCGACCTGCCGGATGTATCCGGGCCCCCCCCCGTCGTAGGGTCGCAGGCCGGCGTCGCGCACCCCGGCTTCGACGGCGTCGGCGATGCGATCGGGGTCTTCGCTGCGAGGGTTGTCCGACGTGATGACGCACAGGTCGGCTCGCTCCGCGACGGCTCGACCCATCTCCGGCCTCTTCCCGGCGTCGCGGTCGCCACCGCACCCGAAGGCGCAGATGAGGCGGCCGGGGGTGAGCGCCCGGAGGGCCTGCAGGGTGCGCCGCAAGCCGTCCGGTGTGTGGGCGTAGTCGACCAGGACGAGCAGGCCGGCGTCGTTCTCGACCGGCTCGAGCCGGCCCGGCACCGAGCGCACCGAGTCGAGCCCCGCGGCGATCTCCTCGTCACCCGCGCCCGCGAGGCTGGCTGCGCCCGCGGCGACCAGGAGGTTCTCGAGGTTGTGCTCGCCGAGCATCGGGCAGGTGAAGGGGAGGGCGCGGTCGTCGAGCCGCAGGGTGCCGCGCAGCCCCTCCCTGCCGACGACCGTGTCCACCGGCACGCAGCGGGCACCGCGCGCGCCGAGCCTCGATACCCCGAGGAGCTCGAGCGCCGAGCTGTCCAGCTCCTCGAAGAGGCGCCGGCCGAAGGGATCGTCGAGGTTCAGGACCGCGCCGCGTGGGTTGTGCGAACGCAGGAGGTGCTCGGTGAAGAGCGAGGCCTTGGCCTGAGCGTAGCCTTCGACGCTGCCGTGCACGTCGAGGTGGTCCCTGGAGAGGTTCGTGAGGGCGGCGACCGCGACGTCGGACCCGTCGAGCCTCCCTGCGGCGAGGCCGACCGAGGAGGCCTCCATGACCGCCCAGTCGGCGCCTCCGTCCCGAATCCGGGCCAGGAGGGCCTGGAGATCGGGGGCCTCGGGGGTCGTCAGGCCGGTCCAGGGGAGCTCCGATACCTGGTCGCCCCGCCGGAGCTGCGCGCCGAGGGTGCCCACCTCACCGACGCCCTTGCCCGCGGCGGCGCCGATCGAGGTGAGGAGTCGCGCCACGGTGGTCTTGCCGTCGGTGCCGGTCAGCCCGAAGAGGCAGAGATCGCGCGAGGGGTAGCCGTAGACGGCCGCGGCGACGGTCCCGGCGATCGAGCGGGGCTCCGGGTGCCACACGGCCGGCACCGGGAGCGACTCCAGGGCGCCGCGGTCCGAGCCGAGCACGGCGGCCGCCCCGCGCTCGAGGGCGTGCCGGATGAAGCTGTGACCGTCCCGGCGCGCACCTTCGACAGCCACGAAGAGGTCGCCCGGCTCCACCCGCTCCGAGGAGAGCGAGACCCCGCGCAGCTCGACGCCACCCGCGGCAGCGCCGAGCAGGAGCCCCATGGGGGCCACGAGGGTCACGAGCTCAACGACCAGCATCGACCCTCCCCTCGCCCAGCGAGCAGTGCAGCTGGATCGTGGCTCCTTCGGAGACGAGGGCCCCGCCCGGCGGCTCCTGCGCCCGGACGACCCCGGCGCCGCTGACCTCCGGGCTGAGCCTGCGCCCGACGAGGACCTCGATGGCCTCGGCGAGACCGCGCCCTTCGAGGTCGGGCACGATGATGGTGTCCGGGACCGGGGTCGGAGCGGGCGGCGGCAGGGGGCGCCAGGAGGCCTGGGCGTCGGCCGGGCGCGGCGCGGTCCGCTCGAAGCGGGTGCGTGCCAGCACCGAGCGCGTGCAGGGGCGCCGCCCGAGGAGGTCGAGGGTCGCTCCGGCGAGGCGGGCGAACGCGGGGGCGGCGACCGAGCCTCCGCCCATGCCCCCGGCCGGGCGGTCGATCATGACGTAGATGGCGACGACCGGGTCGTCGATGGGCACCAGCCCGGCAAAGGACGCAACCTCGGCCGCGGAGCTGTAGCCCTTCTTGCCGGTCTCGGGGTCCAGCACGTATTGCTGCCCCGTGCCCGTCTTGCCTCCCACAGGGCAGTCGTCGAGGTAGGCGAGCTTGCCGGTCGCCCCCGGCTCGACGACCGCGGCGAGCAGGCGGCGCACGGACGTGGCCGTCTCGGAGCGCACCAGCCGCCCGAGGGCCTCGGGCTCGGAGTGGTAGAGCACCTCACCGCTCTCGGCCACGACCTCCTTGATGAGCTGTGGGCGCAGGAGCTCGCCGTCGTTGCCGAAGGCCGCGAAGGCCGAGACGAGCTGCACCGCGGTCACCGCGATGCCCTGCCCGAAGGACACGTTCGCGAACTTCACCTGGTCCCAGCCCTTCTCGGGGCGGTGGAGGATGCCGGCCGCCTCGTGGGGCAGGGGCAGGCCGGTGCGTTTGCCGAAGCCGGCCCTGCGCAGGAAAGCCTCGAGGGCCTCCTGACCGAGGACCTTCGCCACCTCGTAGGCGCCGATGTTCGACGAGTAGCGCATCACGTCGGTCAGGGTCGCCTCTTTCATGCGGTGGAGGTCGCTGATGGTCCGCTCGCCGATGGTCAGGCTGCCGCCGTGGGTGTCGAGCACGGTCCACGGGGTGACGAGCTTGCGATCGAGGGCGGCGGCCACCGTGAAGACCTTCATGACCGACCCGGGCTCGTAGACCTCCACGAGGCCCCAGGGGATGCGGTGATCACCGTCGGCCGCCAGCCAGGTGTTCGGGTCGATACGCGGGACGTGCGCGAAGGCCAGGATCTCGCCGCTCTTCACGTCGAGGACGATGGCGAGCCCGCGGCGGGCGAAAGAGCGGCGCACTGTCTCGAAGACTATCTGCTCCGCGTGGGACTGGAGGCGCACGTCGAGGGTCGTGTGCACGGTCGGGGCGCCGTCACGCAGCAGGGGGAGCACCTCCTCGAGCACCGCGAGGCGGCGCCCGGACTCTCCGCCGCCGCGGCCTGTCCTGAGGGCGTCGATGCGCTTGCGGCGTCCGTGTATCCACTCCGCGAAGCCCTGGTCGAGGCCGTGCTCGAGACCTGTCACCCCGCGGTTGTCGACGCCGGCCCAGCCGAGGATCTGGGCCGCGACCTCACGCTTGGGGTAGTAACGCTTGAAGTCAGGCACGAGGCGCAGACCCGCGAGGTACTTCCGTCTGTCCGGGTCGGTGAGGAGCGCCTCTATGCGGTCCGCGGTCTGCTCGCTCACCTGGTGGGCGACGAAGGAGAAGCTGCGCTCGGAGTCGAAGATCTTCAGCAGCTCCGGGGCCGACTGCGGGGTCAGCGGCGCGAGCAGCACCGCCGCCCTCTCCGGGTGCTCGACCTTAACGGGCTCGGCTACGAGGGTCTTGGCGCGCAAGGTGGAGGCGAGGGCCTCGCCGCGGCGGTCTGCGATGTCGGCGCGCCGCCGCATGATGTCCATGTAGCCGCCGATGTTCTCCTCGGCGGCCTTCAGGTAGGCCTCCCGGTCGAGCACGTGCATCTGCACCGCCCGCCCGACGAGCCCGAGAGAGAGCACGACGAGCACGGAGAGCACCACCCTGACCCGCCGCCACTGGAAGCCATCCTCGGTCCTGGGGTCGCGTCGCGGCTTGCGCACAGCGGTGAAGCTCCGGCTGGCCCGGGTGGGCTTCGACTTCCTGTTCTTCCCTCCCCGGGACCTCATCGCAGTCGCGCCTCCCTCCTTCGGCAGCGCTCGCCGAGGACCGAGCCCTCGACCAGCTCATGACAGGACTTGTATGCCTCCTTGGCGTCCGCGGGGCGGCGCAGGTGCTCGTAGACCTCGCCGAGCTCGAACAGGGTGGAGGGGTGCTTCGGGCACTGCCGGCGCGCCTGCTCCAGGTGTAGGCGGGCCTGGTCTATCTGCCCGCCGCGCTTCAGGATGACGCCCAGGTTGTAGTAGCCCAGGCAGAACTTCGAGTTCAGGAAGATGGCGGTCTTGAGGTGGTGCACCGCCCGGCTCCGTTGCCCCAGCTCGAAGTGGGACCACCCCGCGTTGTTGTGGGCCAACCAGGGAGCCGGGTTCAGCGGGTCGTCGAGCAGGGGCTCGCTTGCCTCGAGGGCGTCCTGCCAACGCTGCAGCGCCATGTAGGAGGCGGCGAGGGCGTTGTGGGCCTCGTAGAGCTTCGGCTTCAGCTCCAGGGCCTTTCGGAGGTGGACCACGGCCTCGCTGTAGTTGTGCCGGCCCATGTAGATGAAGCCGGTCAGGTAGTGGGACTCGGCGTGGGTCGGGTCCTTCTGCAGGCCGTTGTGCAGCTCCCGCAAGGCCGCGATGGGCTTCTTCTCGTAGAGGAAGCCGGTGGCGAGTTTGTGCTGGAACTCCGCCTCTTCGCGCGGGGTCTTCTCCCGGTCGCCGTCGATGCTGGTGACGGCCGGGCCGCAGCCGGTCGCGAGCAGGAGCAGGGTCGCCAGCGTCACAAGCTTCATCGCCCCTCCTCGCTCCCCACCACGATGCGCTCGGTGGGCCCCGGGTAGCGCATCTGGTGGTAGCCGCGGGCAAGCTGCTCGAGCCGCGCGGCGTCCTTGGTGGCGGCGATCTCGACGCCGATGCGCTGGTGCCTCTCTCGCAGGGTCCTGTTGGTGTCGGCAGCCTCGGCCTTGGCGTAGCCGGCCTGCAGCACCTGGTACTCCAGGGTGACGCGGTGCACCCCGAGGCCCACGAGGGCGGCGAGGGCGACCGCAAAGGCGAGCCACCGCAGGACGGGCTTCGGAGGCTGACTCTGAGAGCGCGACGTGCTCATGGCCTGCTTCCCCTCTTGGGGGTGTGTCCCACGCGACCTGCGGACTCCCGATCGCAAGCGTACAGGCCTTGGCCTGGACGCGCGCAGCGAGCCGCAGGTGAGCGGAGTAACCCAAGCGGATTAGTCCCAAGCCATCGGGGCTTGGCCCCGCTGGCGCGCGAGCCGGAGGCGAGCCCTGTCCTGTACCTTGGCTTTGCGCTGACGGCCGCGCGTTGGCAGCTCTGCCGGGTCACGTGGGACACCCTCCTTTTCTTTCGAGGGCTCTCATCTTCGCGCTGCGGGCCCGCGGGTTCCTCGCGGTCTCGGCTTCCCCGGGCCGGACCGGCTTTCGCCAGGGCAACTTGAACTCTCCGGTCGCGGCCAGCTCCCGGAAGCGGTGTTTGACGGCGCGGTCCTCCAGGGAGTGGTAGGCGATGATCACCATCCTGCCCCCGGGCGCCAGCAGGGACGGGCCCTGGTCCAGGGCGTCGTCGAGCTCGACGAGCTCCTCGTTGACCGCCATCCGGATCGCCTGGAAGACCCTCGTCGCCGGGTGGCGGCGCCCCTTCCGGAGCCACGGGAAACGCCTCTCGACGAGCGCGGCCAGGTCGCGGGTGCTCCGGACCTTGTTGCGCTTGACCTCCTCGAGGATCGCCCGCGCGATGGCGCCGGCCCTCGGCACCTCTCCGTAGCTGCCGAGGACGCGCGCGAGGTCCTTGGCCCTGAGGCTCCTCAACATCACGAGGGCCCGCTCCTCGCCCCGCGCCTCCATGTCCATGTCGAGGGGGCCGTCTGCGCGAAAGGAGAAGCCCCGCTCGGGCTCGTCGAGCTGGGTCGAGGAGACGCCCAGATCGAGCAGCAGGCCGCGGACGGGCTGCGCCCCCTCCTCCTCCACGACGGAGCTCAGCTCCGAGAAGCGCCCGTGCCGTACCCGAGCCCGCTCACCGAAGACGCTCAGCCGCTCGTTCGCCGCGCGACAGGCGTTCGGGTCCCTGTCGACGCCGAGCAGGCGGACGGCCGCGGGCGTCGAGCGCAGCAGCCCCTCTCCGTGTCCTCCACCGCCGATGGTGGAGTCGACGAGCCACCCGTCGTTGACGCCGGGGACGAGCACCGAGAGGACCTCCTGGAGAAGAGCGGGTTCGTGAAAGGGGGGGGGCTGGGTCAAATCCCGAAGTCTGCGAGCTTGGGCTTGGTCTTCCTTTGCTTCTCTTCCATCTCTCGGTGCCGCGCTGGGTCCCAGATCTCGAAGTTGGTTCTCCGACCGAGGAACACGACCTTCCCGGCGAGCTCACATTCCTCTCGGAAGAACGGTGGGATCACGACGCGCCCGTTCGAATCGCAGGTGCAGACCTCACGGGTAGAGATGACGAGGTCATCCAGGTACTCGCCGACCTCGTGGGTGAGGGAGAGCACCTCCACCTTGGTGAGGAGCTTCTCCCACTCGGCGATGGGCCAGCCGCAGATGCACTTGCGATCGACGTTGGGATGCCGCGACAGCACGAAGGTCTCGCCCTCGTCTTCTCCCTCAGGCACCGCAGCCCGGAGCTGCTTCCTGAATTCCTCTGGGATGGAGACCCGTCCCTTGGCATCCAGAGTGTGCGTCTTGCGGCCCTGAAACAAACGCGGCTCCCGTCGCCGGGATTGAGGTCCGTTCAGAGCGCCCCATGACTCCTCATGGGAATTGATGGTTCTGAATGGGCTTCAACCCCACGATTCCGCATGCTCTACGAGACGAAAAGCGTTGTCAATGACTTTTTTGGAGAAACCTCACTTCAAGACTAGCCTTCGTCTCTTTTTCCTCTCGGTGGGATTGAATCCCATCATAACCGATGCGCAGGCCATCGGCACGAGCACCCGTCCTCCCCTCAGCTCGAGCCGCGCGCCGCCCCCCGCGAGGGTGCCGCAAAGGGGCAGCCCCCGAGCCCGATAGCGGGCCAGCACCCTGCGCGAGATCGGCCTGCCGTGGGAGGCCACCGCGGCCACCGGGGCCAGGTTGTCGAGCAGGGACCGCGAGGAGGAGCCGGAGCTGCCGTGGTGCGGGACGAGCAGCACCCCGCCTCGCTCTGCCTCACCAACTGCCGCCGTGGCGAGCTTCTCCTGCGCGACGCCTGCGTCTCCGCTGATCCAGATCGTGCCCGAGCCCGTGCTCAGGCGGCCCATGAGGGAGCGGGCGTTCTCCTCCATGAGGCCGCCCGCGTCGGGGCCGGGCCACAGCACGCGCAGCTCGAAGGGGCCCTCGCGGAGGATCTCCCCGCGCTGCACTGCCTCGCAGCTCAGGTCGACCCGCTCCAAGACCTCTTCGAGCTGCGCCCACCCCCCGAGGCTCGCCTCCTCGGCGTCAGGTGTTGGCGGACCGGGAGTTTCGGAGCGAAACTCCCCTACGCGGGGCGTTTCCTTCCGGAAACGCCTTGTTCTGCGGTTTATGCCGGAGTCTCTGGGAGTAGGAGGCCGGACGCATCGGCGGACGGGCAGGTCTCGAAGGAGTCGGTGCGCTCCCCCGGCGTGGTCCGCGTGGCGATGGGTGAGCACGAGCAGGTCCACCCGGCTGACACCGAGCCTTCGCAGGCGCTCGGGAGACACGCGGCTGCGCGCCCCGTTCGGCTCCCCTGGGCCCGTGTCCACCAGCGCCACCGAGCCGGTGGCTGAGCGCACGAGGAAGGCGTCCCCGCGCCCGACGTCGAGGGCGAGCAGCGTGGCCCCGGCTTCTCCCCAGGGGAGCATCCCCGGGACCAGGACGAGGGCCCCCAGCGCTCCCGCTCCCAGCAGCGCCCTGCGCCGTGCGGGCACCGCGCCTGTCGCGCGCGGCTTCAGCCAGACCCAGAGCGCCACCGCGGCTGCCGCGGCGACCGCCGGCGCGAGATCAGGATCTGCGGTGAGGCGCAGGCCCGGCCGGTCGACCCGTTCCAGCACCCCCATCACGAGGTCCATGGCGCCCGCCGCGAGCGCGAGCGGTCCGTCCCAGATCTCGGCGAGGCCGGTCAGGACCGTAGCGGCGGCACCGAGACACAGGGGGAGGAGCACGACACCCACGAGGGGCACCAGCAGGGCGCCGGCCGGGATGCCGAAGGGGGCCACCGAGCCGAAGAAGGCGACCTGCACGGCAGCCGTCGCCAGCGACGCGGCGACCCCGGCGCGGAGAGCGGCTCGAAAGGGGAGCAGGAGGCGCCGCGCTCCGAGGGTGCGTCTCTCTCCCCGCCCGCAGAAGGCCCAGAGGATGCCGGCGGTGGCGCTGTGGCTCAGC
This sequence comes from uncultured Myxococcales bacterium, assembly GCA_964594295.1. Classification (GTDB taxonomy): domain Bacteria; phylum Myxococcota_A; class UBA9042; order UBA3505; family UBA3505; genus CAZQPP01. The sequence continues at coordinate 13,240 of CAZQPP010000175.1, forward strand.
AATGAGCCTACGCTCGAGAGCTCGAGGGTCGCGAGGCCGAGCTCCACCGCGACCACCGCGAGGAGCAGGGTCGCCGGCCGGGCCGGTCTTCGCGCGAGTCGCAGCAGGGCGTAGGCGCCAAAGGCGAGGCCCGCGCGCACGACCGACGGCCCCGCTCCCGCGAAGACCCCGTAAGCTGCGACGAAGGGCAGCGCGAGCAGGGATGCCAGCACGCCCGGCGCCGGGCGCCCGCGTGTCGGCAGGAGTCGGGCTTGGAGCCGCTGCAGGATCCAGAGCAGGGCGCCCCCGACCAGGGCGAGGTGCAGGCCGGAGACGGCCCAGAGGTGAAGCAGGCCGAGGCGCGCGAGGCGGTCCCGTTGGACCGGCGCCATGACCCGGCTCGCGCCGGTCGCGAGCGCCGCGGCGGCCGCGCCGCCCTGCCCGGTGGTCGCGCGCGAGAACGCGGAGATGACCTCACCGCGGGCCCGGTGCAGCGCCGCCCTCATGCTGCCCGGTGGCATCCAGATGTCGCTCTCCGGCCTTGCCCGGCAGGACGCGCCGCCGCTCCGTGCGGCTCGACAGCTCGCGGCGACCACCGACCCGAGCGGCGGCGCCGGGAGCTCGTGTGGGCCGGTGAGCCAGGACTCCCTGCCGCGAACCTCGGCGGGCGCCGTCCAGCCCTCGTGGGTGGGCCGCGACCAGCCGGTGACGCGCACCACCGCCGGCAGCCTGTGAGCGGCTCTGCGCTCCGTCCTCGGTTGCGCCCCGTGGACCTGCTCAGGGTCCTGCCGGCGAGCTGGCGCTCCTTCCCAGGTCGATGTGCGTGCCAAGCCGAGGGCGAAGCCGGCGCCCATGAGCAGGCACACGGCCGGGGAGGGGCGCGTCGCGGTACTGCCGGGCCTCGCCTCGAGCCACGCCGCGGCCAGGACGAGGAGCGCCGGCAGGAGACACCATCCGGCGCCCCCGAGCAGCATTCCGGCCAGCACCGAGACGACGGTGACCTGGAGAGCGGGCACGGCACGACCTCGCGTGAAGAGCTGCTTATCGACCGGCGCTCCGGAGCCGTGCGCGGGGCAGGATCTTTGCCGTTTTGACAGCACGCGCCCGCGCGCCGATCATTGGGCGGTCGGTGGGTATGGTTAGATCCGCCGGCGCACCGCGGTCGGACCAGGCCGACCGAAGGAAGCTCCCATGCAAGATCCGGCTCAGCCAGACACCGCCCAAGCCTTCGGGGAGCTCGTGCGGGAGCACACCCCCCTTGTCTTCGTCGTCGACGACGAGAAGCCCAACCGCATCCTCATGGAGCGTGCGGTCAAGGACCAGGGCTACGACATCGGGGTCTTCGCCC
>CAZQPP010000176.1:0-14484 GCA_964594295.1 uncultured Myxococcales bacterium
CCCGGAGGCCCAGACGGACTTCGTCATGGCGGTTGTCGGTGAGGAGCTCGGCCTCCTCGGCGCGCTCTTCTTCATCTCGCTCTACGTGGTCATCGCCTGGCGCGGCTTCCGCGCGGCGGAGCGGGCTCCCGACGTCTTCGGCAGGGCCCTGGGCTTCGGCCTGGTCTTCCTGCTCTGCGTACAGACCCTCATCAACGTGGCCGTGGCGTACAAGGCCGTGCCGACGAAGGGCCTGACCCTGCCACTGGTCTCCTACGGCGGCACGAGCATGCTCGTGACCAGCCTGTGCATCGGAGTGCTCTTGCACCTGTCGAGGCTCCCCGCGCCTGAGGCGGGCTCCGAGCAGCCTCACGGCACGGGAGAGGCGGACCCTCGAAGGAGCGGCGAGCTGCCCGAGATGCGCCTTGCCGGTACGGGCAGCGGCGGGGAGGGGGCGTCATGGGAAGGCTGAGAAACACGCGGGGCCGGAACCGCCGCGTCACGAGCGTGCGCGAGCGACTCCGCGATGCCGTCGGCAGGGTCCCCGCCGCCTTCGCCAGCCTGCTCCCGACGGTGATGCTCTTCGGGGCCACGGCGCTCCTGCCCGCCCTCGCGCCCGCCACGTGGGAGTATCTGAGCAGCTCGCCCTACCTCGCGGTGCGGGAGGTGCTCGTCGAGGGGACCCGGCGGCTCACCCCCGAGCTCGTAGAAGACCTCGTGCGCACCAACTCGTCGGGGAGGATCCTGCGCCTCGACGAAGAAGCCCTCCTCGAAGACCTCGCGCAGACCGGGTGGGTGAAGGAGGCACGAATCCGGCGGATCCCGCCCGGGACGGTGCTCGTGCGCTTGACCGAGAACCAGCCCGTGGCGACCGTCCTGGCCTCGGGCGCGCACCTGGTGGACCGTGACGGCGTTCCCTTCCGCCACGTACAGCCGGGCGAGCGCCTCACGCGGCCTGTGCTGACGGGGATCTCCAACCCGGCGAGCGGATTGGGGCGCCGCGCTCTTCGCCGGGCCATCGCGCTCGTCAACGACTACCGGCTCTCCGGGATGCCGCGCTTCGACAGGCTGGCCGAGGTGCACCGTGATCCGGCTCGGGGCTACAGCCTGGTGACCGAGCGCCACAAGATGGTGCTGCACCTGGGGCACGAGGCCTTCCAGACACGCATCAAGCGTGCGCGCCTCGTGGTGGCCGACTATGTGCGCAGCGGGCGCGGCGTGCCAGCCGAGGTACACGCCTACTTGAAGCAGGACAAGGTCGTGGTGACGCCCCGACGGAAGAGCCGGGATCCGAGCCCGGCCGGGCCGGCGGGTGTGCGCATCGCCCGTGACCAGTGAGCAGGAGCGGAGACATGAGGGCTCGCGGAACCGCAGGGACGACACGAACGACCAGGAGGGAGGCTGACCATGGCAAGACGTGACGAGTTCACCGTCGGGCTCGACGCGGGGAGCAAGGACGCCCGCGTCGTGATCGCGGAGAAGGAGAGCAAGGGCATCCAGATCGTAGCCGTCGGGAGAGCCGAGTGCGGCGGGGTGGAGCACGGCAAGGTTAGGAACCTCCAGGCGGCGAGCGAGGCCATCGCTCGAGCCGTGGACAGCGCCGCCCGGATGGCCGGCTACTCCATCGCCAGGGTCGTGCTCGGCGTCGGCGACGACCAGCTCGAGGGCAGCAACAGCCACGGCGTCGTCGGCCTGAGCCACGGTCGCGTGCGCGCCGAGGATCGCGACAGGGTGCTGGATATCGCCCGCGCGCGCATGGCTGCCCCCGGTCGCGAGATCGTCCAGATGCTCCCGCAGAGGTACCTGGTCGACGACACCGAGGACAGCGACCTCCCCATCGGAATCTCCGGGGCGCACCTCGAGGCGCGGGCCCACGTGGTGACGGCCTCCAAGACCTCGCTGGAGAACCTCGACAGGTGCCTGGAGCTGGCCCGAGTCGCCGTGCACCGGAGGGTGGCGTCCCCGGTCGCGGCGAGCAGGGCGGTGCTCTACGACGACGAGCGCGAGCTCGGGGTGGTCCTCGTGGACATCGGCGAAGACACGACCGGGGTCGCCATCTGGCACGACCAGGCCCTGGTGCACCTGGTGGTGATCCCCGCCGGCGGAGGCCTCATCACCAGGGACGTGGCCTTCGGCCTGAAGACGCGCAGGGTGGAGGCCGAGCGAATCAAGTGCCTGCACGGCTGCGCCAGCGTGAGCCGGGTCGACGAGGAGGATCTCTTCGACGTCCCCTCGGTCGGCGGGCGCCCCCCGACCAGGCAGAGTCGCCGCTTCCTCGCCGAGCTCATCGAGCTCAGGGTCGAGGAGATCATGGAGCGTGTCCGCGAGGAGATCTGCAACTCCGGATACGCAAAGCACCTCAGGGCGGGCGTGGTCCTCACCGGCGGCACCGCGAGCCTCGAGGCCATCGGCGATATCGCCGAGGACGTCCTCGGGGCAGACGCGCGGGTGGGGTCGCCCCACGGCGTCGGCGGGCTCAAGGACATGGTGGCCGAGCCGGGCTTCGCGACGGCCGTCGGGCTGGCCATGTGCGGATTCGAAGAGGCTGCCGTGTGGGACACCGACATCGGGACGCCGCCCACGGCGCGGGAGCCAATCCTCACCAGGATCGCCGGGCTCGTCCGGCAGGGGAGGAGCTACTTCTTCTAGCAAGGGCGTTTCGCCCCAAACCAGGATCAACGGAGAGAGCACGGAGAGCGCGTCCCGGGAAGAGCGCACGACGGAACGAGAGCCCGGTTGAGAGACCGGACAAGACGGAGGACACGATGTTCGAGATAGAGAGAGAGTGCGAGGCCTGCATCAAGGTCGTCGGCTGCGGCGGCGCAGGAGGCAACACCCTCAACAACCTGGCCGAAGCCGGTGTGACGGGGGTGGAGCTCATCGCCGTCAACACCGACACGCAGGACCTGGTCGAGAACCTGGCGCACCAGAAGCTCCAGATCGGCCGGAGTATCACCAATTGCCTCGGGGCCGGCGCGGACCCGATGGTCGGCTACAAGGCGGCGATGGAGAGCAAGTCGGAGATAGAGGCCGCCATCGCCGGCGCCGACATGCTCTTCGTCACGCTCGGCCTCGGCGGCGGGACCGGCACCGGTGTGGCCCCCGTGGTGGCGCAGGCGGCGCGGGCCGCCGGCATCCTCTGCGTGGCCGTCGCGACGCTGCCCTTCAACTTCGAAGGCAAGACGCGCATGACGAACGCCAAGGAGGGGCTCAAGGAGCTCTACGAGGCCGTGGACACCCTGATCCTCATCCCGAACGAGCGTCTCGTCGACATCGTGCACGACAAGACGCCCCTCGTGGAGGCCTTCAAGAAGGCGGACGGCGTGCTCCAGGGAGCTGTTCGGGGCATCACCGACATCATCGTCCACCCCGGCCTCATCAACGTGGACTTCGCGGACGTCAAAGCCATCATGAGCGGCGGCGGCATGGCCTTGATGGGGATGGCGACGGCCAGCGGAGAAGGGCGAGCCCTCGCCGCGGCCGAGGCGGCGATCAACAGCCCCCTCCTCGACAACGTGACCATCGAAGGCGCCACCGGCGTCCTCGTCAACGTGAGCGGCGGCAAGGATCTCGCGCTCTGCGAGGTGCACGAGGCCGGGACCTACGTCCAGGAACGCGCGGCCGCGAACGCCAACATCATCGTTGGAGCGATCGTCGACATGGAGGACCGTGACGAGGTGCACGTGACCGTGATCGCCACCGGCGGGGTCAAGGAGCGTGTTCGGGCCGTGGACGCGGTCGAGCAGCCCAGGGAGGAGTCGGAGCCCGAGGTCGCGATGGAGAGGAGCCGGATCCGCCGTCCCGGCCACGCCCCCGCCCTGACACGCGAGCAGCGCCGCGTGCAGCGCCTCGGGGGAGGCGGCGCGCGCTCCACGCCTCCGACGCTCCCGCCACCTGACGCGAGCCCCGCGCAGCGACCGCCTCCCGAGCCCCGGATGCCCGTGACGAAGAGCTTGAAGGAGCTCATGGGCAGGCCGGAGGGGGCGCACGGCGCGCCGCCCACGAGCGAGTACGAGATGCCGGCGTACATGCGGCGCCGGCGCACGTAGATCCAGCGCGTCCCCGGTCTCGACGAAAACCCCGCGAGAGGGGAGGGTCTTCAGGCCTCCGGGGCGAACCTCTCGACGACCTCGGCGACGCGGCGCTCGAGCTCCTGCCGGCAGGCGACCGGCACGTCCCCGGGGCGCTTCCGGATGCGGGCGAAGACATCGTTCAGGGCCGTGAACAGGTGCTTCGGCAGGGAGTGAGCGAAGCCCTCCCTCTCCTCGAGCCGCGGATCGTCCTGGCGCGCGTGGGCCCGGTTCGAGACCGCCTCGAGGTGGAGCAGGGCGCGGTCGAGGGCCACCCAGGGGAAGTTGGGGTGGCGGATCGGGCCGACGCTCCACTGGCCGTCGGCCTTCAGCCGCCCCTGCACGAGGCGCTCGCCGAGGCGGGACACGCCGAGCACGAAGCCGCTCACGGCCCCGACGAGGGCGCCGGAGCCGAGGTCGACGCCCCCGCTGCCCGCCGTGACCACGCCGCCGACGGCGCCGCCCGCGGCCGTGTAGGCGGCCAACAGCCGGCCGGGCGGCTGGCCGAGGCGCTTCAGGTTCTGCGGGTCGAAGAGGTCGTCGTCGAAGGCGGCCCGGTGCACCGCCTCCTCCCGCCACCGCACTCGGCCGTGCCCGTAGATGGCGTTCACTCTCTCGCGGGAGGCCGTCTCCCTCGCGCGCAGGAGGTCGTGGAAGCGAGCCTCGAGGCGCGTCCTCTGCGCACGGACGCCGGCGGCGCCGGAGGCGGGCACCTCGAGCCGCATGGTGAGCATGTCGACGAGGAGCGCCGAGATCTCCCCGACCGCCTCGTCGCGCCTGCGGGTGCGGTCCTTCTCGAGGGCGGTCACGGCTCGGTCGAGGGGCTCGGCCCACTCGTCGCGCAGCTCGCGGAAAGTGCGCAGGAGGGCGACCCGGTCCTCGAAGCCCGCCTTCTGAGCGTCGAAGTCGCGAACGACCTTGAAGTACTGGTCGAGGGCGCGGCGCCAGACCTCCGCGTGGTCGTCGGTCCCGATCCGGTTGATGAGGGCCATGCCCGGGCGACCGGCCCAGCGCAGGATCTCCATCTCGGCTTCGTGGTTGGGGCGGTAGGGGCGGGAGCCGTCCACGACGTAGAGCACGCTCGCCCCCTCCACGATAGGCTTGAGCAGCCTGCACTCCTCGGGGAAGTCGTCTCCGGAGCCGAAGCGCTCGAGGAAGGAGGCCACCGCGGCCGGGCGGGAGTCCGCCGAGGTTTCCTGCTCGCGCAGCCAGGCCAGCGCCCGGGAGGCCTGCTCGAAGCCGGGCGTGTCGACGACGGTGAAGAGCAGCTCCCCGTCGACCACCACGGGGTAGCTGCGACACCGCGTGGTCGTGCCAGGCTCGGGCGCGATGGGGACGGTGTCGTCCTCGGAGAGGGTCGCGATCACGCTCGACTTGCCGCGGTTGACGCGACCTACGATTGCGAAGACGGGCGCGCTCATGAGGGGGACACCAGCTCTTCGAGGCCGAGGTAGGGATCGCGCAGGCTCGCCAGGCGACGCCGCCAGACCTCCATCTCGCCTTTTTCGGGGGCCAGCCAGTCGCCGTCGCGGTCTGGGTTCGCGAGGCCGACGATGAGCCTGCGGTCGGCGCCGACACCGGCGCGCAGGGCGCTGATGAAGGCCAGGGTGCCGCGGTCCGGCGCCTCCCAGGCCTCGGCGAGGATCAGCACGGGCTCCTTCTCCTCCTCGGCGAGGCTCTCGATCACTCCCCCGTCCGCTCCGTAGTCGGCGCCGCCGGCCGAGAACCTCCTCCCCACGCGGCCGAAGAGGCGGCTCTTGACGACCCGGTCAAGCTCCTCCGGGTCGGCGGGGAAGTCCCTCCAGGCGACCACGGCGTAGCGGGCGCCCTCCTTCCACGGCGGCGGCTCCGAGGCCGCGGGCGACGAGGCGCCGTCTTCCTCGTCTTCGCTCGCCCTCGTGCGGACGGTGGGCGAGATCATGCGCCTCAGGACCCGGTCTATCTCCGGTGTGTCGAGGGGCACCGAGCTCAAGGCGCGGCGCCGCCGCGCCTGGGCGAGGACGAGCGTCAGGACGCGCGGGGCCAGCCCGTAGACGGTCACCGACGTCACGAGGAAGTGCCACCAGAGGCTCGCGTGATCGCTGGTGGGAGCGCCCGCGAAGCGGGCCTCGGGCGAAGGCAGCCAGCGGGTCGCCTCGAGGGCCTCGAGGGTGGGCACGCCGTCGGCCCAGAGCCAGGTCCAGGGTGTGCTGAGCACCGCCAGGGCCGCGTGCACCCTCTCGGGGGTGGCCTCGAGCAGGGTGGAGCTCCACCCGAAGGCCAGCCCCCTCGGCACGCCGGCGCGCAGCACGTAGGCCAGCACCCCGACGTTGAAGGCCACGCCGAAGAGCTGCCCGAGGCCCAGCAGGGTCCAACGCTCGGCGCCGCCGTAGAGCGAAGCGCGCCCGCCCATCCGATCCAGGGCCTCGCGCCACCGGGCCGCGCGGCTCGCGTCGAGGCGCGCTCCCGCGCCGGCCACGGTGCGGACGAGCCAGCGCATGCCGGCCCGGAAGTCGCCCACGATGGGCAACGCGGCGACGCGGTCCCCTCCCACGACGGCGAATGGGCCGGCGACGAGCAGCAGGAGGAGCAGGAAGATCTGGCCGACCACGAGCACCAGCACGAAGCTCCCGGCGTCCACCGGCTCTCCGGGCGGGGCGCTCAGGAGAGCCACCGCGGCGCCCCACCCGAGGGCGCCCCCGGCGATGACGAGCAGGGTCGCCAGGGCGCGGTGTGCCGCCGCGACGCGGGCCCCGAGGCTCCTGCCCTCTTTGGCTCGCAGGGCCTCGAGCCAGGCGGCCAGGAGCCGCGGTCGGTCCGAGGTCTTGATGCCGAGATCGCCGTAGATGGCCCGGTCCCGTGCTTGCAGCTCCGCGCGATCGACCCCGCGATCCGCGATCAGGCGCGCCTCGAGATCAACAAGATCTGTGAGCTTCAAGCCAAACTCCGGCTGGGGAGGGGCCTCCGAGTCTGGGGAGGTCTCGCCGCGCTGTCAAAACCCGCTGAGGCGAGGCTCTATCGTGTAGGTGAACGAGACCTCGCCGTCCTCCGCCCCCGCCCGGGTCTCGTCGCCCGGCAGCACCGCGCGGACGTAGCTCACGGTCACCTGCTCGCCGTCCACCTCCACGTCGAGGTAACCCGAGCTGGCTCAGGTAGACGGCGTCAACGGCAGCCTGGCTGAGCTCGCCCTTGTTGATCAGGTGCTCGATGCTGAAGTCATCACCGAGCATGATGAAGAAGTCGGGGCCTGCGCTCGGCGCGTCGCGCTCTTCGCTGCCGGCGGCGCCCGTGCACGCGAGACATGCCAGACAGAGCAGCGCTGCCGCTCTCGGTGCGCAGGCTCACGATGGACTCGTCGCCGGCGTAGAGGTTCTCGCGCTGTGCGTCCACGAGGCGCTTCATCTCCCGGGCCTGCTCCCGGGTCACGTAGCCCTTCTTCTCGTCGCACAGGGCCGAGCCGGCGGTGGCGGTGAGCTCCTCGTCGATGTTGTAGCCCTGTCGCCCCATGGCGGGGGCGTCCTTGATGTAGAACGCCCCGAAGTAGGTGCCGTGGCGCTCGGGGCAGAAGTAGACGTCCGCCTCGACCGAGCCCGCGTACCAGCTGAAGAGGTCGCCCGCGTAGGTCATCACGGCTACGTTGGTGCCCTTCTTCAGCCCGGACAGGCGCCCCTTTACCTGGTCCTTCTTCACGTCCGGCCACGAGCGCCAGCCCTTTCCCAACATGTCGTCGAGGTAGGCGCGCTGCTCGGCGTCGAGCGACGCGAGCACGTCGGTGTAGAGCCGAGCCCGCTCGAAGCTGATGCGCCCGTCGAGCACGTAGAGATCCCGCGACGCCTGCACGACCGACTCCAGGTTCAGGCCCTCCGAGCCCGCGGGCAGGTCGCCCTCCAGCTGGCGGCGGAAGGCCTTCATCAACGGGAACCGCCCCAGCGCGTACTGCTCGAGGGTCGGCATCTGGTCGACCGCGAGGGATTTCAGCTCGTCGAGCTGCGCGTCATCGAGGATGAAGATCACGTTGCAGGCTATTCGGCTCAGGAAGCTCGTGTTGTGCCCCATGCCGTCCGGGTCGTTGTCGCGCAGGTATTGGAAGCCCGTGTAGTCGGCCACCTTTCCCGGCGGGAAGAAGGACTGGGCCTCGAGGTTGCCCGTCATCATGGCGAGCCCGGCGAAGGCCAGGGTCGTGCGCTGCGCTCCGTCGGAGAGGGTCTGCTCCATGGTGAACGCGCGCTTCTCGGGACCCTTCACCTCAGGAGCCTCGGCCGAGTCGCGGGGGGCGGCATCCGGCAGGTCGGGCGCGCCCGGATCGCTCAGGGTCGTTGCGCCGGGGTCGCTCGCCGAGTCGGGCGTGGCCCGGCTGTCGACAGCGGCGCTCTCCGATCTGTCCGTGCCGCTGCACGCGGCCGCCAGGAGGAGCATCAGAGACAGTGCGGCAGAGCGTGGGCGGCCGGGCACCATCTCAGGATCCGGCGGCCATTCTCAGCACCTCGTCGAAGTGCCTCTCTTCCACCGGCATGACGCTGAGGCGGTTGCCGCGCTGCACGTCTCTGTGTCCGGGGAAGGCGGCGCTCAAGTCGCCACCCGCTCCCTGCAGCTGTAGTCGCAGCCCCCGGCGACGGGGCAGCGGAAGCGGCAGCCGAGCTGGTCTTGGAGGTGGTCGAGGGGGGCGTTGAAGTCCATCTCCTCGTCGAGGTAGTCGCTGAGGGCTCTCGCCAGCTCGGTGAGCTCGGTGAGGCTGTGGGCGTAGAGCCTGTCCAGGAGGCCGAGGCGGTAGGCGTTCTCGCGGGTCGCGCGCGAAGGCACACAGGCGACGCTGCGGAGCTCGTCGTCAGCGACGCCGGCGAGCACCAGCTCGCGGGCCACCCAGAATGGGGCCGTCTCGTCGGTCTGGCCGAGCAGCCCCTCGTAGATGACCTGAACCGCCTCGGAGGAGGGGCTCGTGGAGAGCTCGGCCGGCGCCAGCGGGTTGGCGAGCTGGCGCCGACACACGTTGTAGGCCGCGAGCGCCGCGCCGAGGAAGCGGCGATCACCTCCGACGAGGCCGAGCAGGCCGGCCATCTCCAGGCTCGTCTCGATGCCGGCCTCACCCTTGATCCAGGCATCGAGAGCGCCCGAGGTGCGCAGCGCGGTGAACGCGGCCTTGCCGGCCGTCGAGCCCTCGGGGCGGTATACGAACAGGGAGGCGCAGGCGAGCTCGGTGAGGCTGTCCTTCGAGCCGGCGGCCTCTTGGAGATCGACCCCGAAGTCCCTGGCGCGGTGGGGGTGGCGGAAGGTGTAGGCGCTCCACCAGGTGCGGATCTTCTCGACGTTTCGTTTGCGCGCGCCCTCGCCCACGGACGACGGCACGGAGGTGGCGCCGGCGGCGAAGACCGGCGCGATCAGCACCGGCGACACGGGCACGGGCGGGGGAGTGGTCGGCCGGACGCTGCGCGGCGGCAGGGCGACGGGAGGCTGGGGCAGGGCGGAGACCTGTGGCGAGGGTGGCGGGGTCGGGGTCGCCCTGGCCGGGGGCGGCTTCAGCGCCTCCGGCTCCACCCCGAGCGCCTCCTCGGCTGCCCGCACCGCCTCTTCCGAGGGGAGCGAGGGCTCCGGCGGCATGTCCGGGGCTTCCTCCTCCTCCTCCTCGCTCGGCGCCGCAGCCGCTGCCTCCGGGATCGGCGGAGGCGCTGGAGAAACCACGGTCTTGGGCGCCTCGCCGCCTGCCGGCACCTCCACGGGCAGCGGCGGCGCCGAGACCGTCGTCTTGTCCGCGTTCTCGACGGTCGCGGCCGGCTCGAGATCCAGCGACCAGGGGCTGCCGCGACCCTCCTCGAGGTCCTCCGTCAGCTCCTCGAGGTCGGTCTGCCGCAGCTCCTGGGCGAAGGCATCGCCGAGGGCGCCGAGGCCCCAGCGGATGCCTACGAGCCGGATGACGTGGGTGGCGTCCATCCAGGCAATCCAGTTCTTGAACTCCGGCAGGGTGATGTACTCGCCGGTGTACACGTAGGACGTGATCAGCCTGTAGAGCTCGTTGGTCGACTGGATGCGCCCGTCGTTCTCCGTGTCGAGGCCGTCGAAGACGGTCTTCACGAGGAGGGGGTTGCTGTCGAAGAGGTAGCGAGCGAGGAGCTTGCGCTGGTCGGACTCCTCCTCGACGGCCATGAGCTGCGTCAGCAGGGGGCCCGCCGCGATAGGCCCGCCGGAGTCCGCGGGCACGTGGAGGAAACGCAGCGCCGCGACGGTGCGCTCCTTGTCCCACATGTTCCACTCGCGGAGAGTCGTGCGCAGGGCGCGGTACTCCGGTCGCTCGCGCTCGAGGTGACCCGCCAGGCGGTTCAGGCTCAGCAGGAGCTGCGCGGGCTGAGTGTTGGGGAGGAGCGGGAACTGGGTGGACTGGGACATTCGGGTCCTTACCCGCGCGCGGGTGTCAGTGAGGTCGACGAGCAGTGGTAACGCTTCGTGCGGCACATCGCCCAGGGCGTGTAGATGCCCACGGTGAGCATGACGAGCAGGGCGTTCGACAGACCGAGCCAGAGCAGGTCGATGCCGCGGCCGTTGTACTGGAGGCGCTCGCCGCCGAGCTGGATTCTCTCGGAGCAGTGCGCGTACAGGCGGCGCATGCCCCAGGGGGTGTAGATCCCCAGGGTCACTACCTGGAGCAGGAAGATCGTGAGCATGACGCCGAGGAGCTCCCCGCCGGTGTTCGTGCTCCGCGGCTCCAGGTTCCCGCAGTGCGTGCGGGTGCACAGCCACTGCAGCGAGTCGGCGAGCGCCCAGGGGGAGTAGATGCCCAGGGTGAAGACGCAGAGGAGGCCGTTCTTCAGGATGTGGCCGGCGATGTCCGAGACCCTCGCCTCGAAGCGGGAGTGCTGGCCGCGGATCTGTACGTGCCCGGTCACCCAGCCGATGAGATCGCGCACGAGCCAGAAGCCGTAGATCCCGAGCGTCGCGACGCTCAAGATGAGGCCGGGCAGCAGGACGAGCGCCAGACGCCCACCTCGCCCGCTGAAGTTGACCTCGGGGAAGGTCCCGGAGCCGTGCCCGTGCGCCGTGTGCACGTCGCGCAAGCCTCCCGGGGCCGCGTGGGCCATGAGCTCTGCCTGGAGCTGGCGGGTCGCGCCCTCGTCGCTCTCCTGCCACTTGCCCGTCGGGTCCACGTCGCTCTGGGCCTGCAGGTTGACCGCGATGTTTCGCGCCTGCGCTTTGAGCTCCGGGGAGGCGCTCGGCTGCTCCTCGTAGGTGTCCTCGAAGCCCTCCGCGTCCCCGAGGACCTCGATGTCCACGCGCGAGGGCTGCACCGGCGGGGCCCGGCTCAGGGTCACCTCGTTTATCTCCTCGGAGGGCTCGGGGAGGGTGGACATGGCGATTCGCGTCTCGTCGTCCGTGTCGCGGGCGTCGAGGTCGACCTTGTAGCCTGCCGCGCGGAGGGCCTCGGGGGCTCCCGCGACGGCCAGGGCCGGCATCCAGCTCTGCATGCCGGTCCGCCAGACGAGGGTCTCGGGCGTTATGCGTTGCTCGCCGATCCAGGCGAAGAGGGTGGCCTCGTCAACCGGGCCGAACTTGTCACCGTCGACCAGCGCGTACCACTTGCCCTCGGACATGACCCCTCGCCTCTTCCACAGCCTGGGATGAGCGGAGTTTACCCGCATTGAGCGTGCTGGCAACGCTGCCGGCGCTCCAGGATCCGCCTCCTTCAGACCGAACGCCAAGACGCCAGGGCGCGAAGGGAAGATGGCAGGAAACGCAAAGACGCCAAGGCGCGAAGACGCAAAGGTGGCAGAAGCCAGGGGCAGGACTCGGGTCGCGGAATCGAGGGTGGCCGCGAGCCGTTTTGCTTGCGAGCCTGCCTGCCTTCCGGCAAGCTCCCGCTCCTTCGCCCAACGCGCCCCGGCCGGCGGTCACGGCCACGCCGTCGGCGCCCGAACCCGGTATGCCCAAGATGACCATCTCCCAGGAAATGAGCTCCCTCGAGCAGCTCGTCGCCGACACCCTCGGCGAGGACGCAATCGAGCTCAAGGCGCAAAGAGTCGTCGTCGACGAGCAGCCCGACGAGCAGCTCTGCGAGGTGCGCCTCGAGCTGCACGCTACCGGTGGTGACGCCCCGACGACCATGAAGGGCGTAGGCGTGGGCGTGGTCGACGCCGTGTTCCAGGCGGCGCAGGGGTCGCTGGCGGAGACCTACCCCTCGCTGCGACACATCTTCGTCGACGACTTCCACGTCACCAGCGACATGGGCACCCGCATGGAGGCCGAGGGCACCGACGCGGCTGGCACCGCCGTCCTCGTCGTGCGGAACGAAGAGGGGCGCCTGTTCACCTTCCGGGAGACCTCGCGCAGCGTGACCTCGGCTGTCGTCCTGGTGGTGCTCGACGCCGTCAGCCACTTCCTGAACGCGGAGCGCGCGGTCCGGTGCATGGTCAGGGCCATCGCGGACGCTCGCTCCCGCAACCGCGGAGAGCTCGTCGAGGCCTACACGATGAAGCTCAGCGAGCTGGTCAAGCACGCCTCCTACGCGGACGTGGTCAAGGACGTGCAGAGTGAGGAGGCACCTCGCCGTTGAGCGACACACCGAGCGAGAACGCGGGGCAGCTCTCGGCGGCGGAGTCGCCTGCCGTTGCGGCGGCCAAGCCACCGCTGGAGGCGAAGGCCGTCTCCGACTCCCGGACGCACATGACCGAGCTGGTCCTCGCGCCCCACATCAACGCGCTGTCCACCGTCTTCGGCGGCGTGATCATGAGCTGGATGGACATCTGCGCCGGCATCGCCGGAGGCCGCCACGCCGGGCGCACCGTGGTGACGGTCTCGGTGGACGATCTCCACTTCCTGCGGCCGATCTTCTTGGGCGACCGTGTGCTGCTCGAGGGCGTCGTCACGAGCGTCGGCCGGAGCTCGGTCGAGGTCTACGTGACCGTCGCGCGCGAGCCCGTAGAAGACCCCTCGGCGCGTGAGCTGACGACCGACGCCTACTTCACCATGGTGGCCCTCGACGCCGATCGCCGGCCGACGGCGGTGCCGCCGCTGCTCGCCACCACCCCGGAGGAGCGAGAGCAGCAGGCAGAGGCCGCGGCCCGCCGCGAGGCCCGGTTGGAGCTGAAGAAGGCCCACGCCAACGCGGCCAAGCGTTACAGCGGTGGCTGATGACCGGGGGGAGGGGCGTCACCCCCGCCTCGCGATCTTCGACATCGACGGCACGCTCATCGTGCCTTCGACCGGCCTGCTCCTCGCTCGCGGGCTCAAAGACCTCGGCCTCGTCGGCTGGCGCGACGTGCTGCAGGGAGCCTGGTTCACCGTCCTCATGCGCCTGCACCGCCTCCGCTACGAGGACGTGGTGGGCCACGCGCTGAGCTTCCTCGTCGGCCACCACGTCGACGAGGTCAGGCGCTGGTTCGAGCACTCCTTCGACCACCACATGCGCGGGGCCTTCGTGGCCGAGACCGTCGAGAGGCTCCGAGAGCATCACAGCGCGGGCGACACCGTGGTGCTCCTCTCGGGGACGAGCCAGCTCATTGGAGAGATCATCCGCCGGGTGCTCCCCATCGACGACCTCGTGTGCTCCGATGTCACGCTGAAGGACGAGCGCATCACCGACGAGCTCCGGCGTCCCTTCCCCTACGGGAGGGGAAAGGTCCACTGGGCCGGAGTGCTCGCCGACCGTGCGGGGCTGCCCCTCGAAGAGGCCGTCGCCTACTGCGACAGCATGTCGGACCTCCCGCTGCTCGAGGCCGTGGCGCGGCCGGTCGCGGTGAGACCTGACCGCTACCTCCGCCGCCTCGCCCTCCGGAGGGGGTGGGAGGTGCTCAGAGGGAAGGGGAAGGTGGACGTGGGGAGCCGCATGGGGCCGGGGGACGTGCACGCGCAGGAGTAGGGGGGACGTGCACGTGCACGTGCACGAGTACGTGGACGTGAGTCCGGCGCCCAACAACCCCAGCTGACCCATGGAGGGTGCAGGAGCGGCCGGGCCCAACGCGTCAGCGAGCCCGCGGCAGGGGCAAGGGCAGGGGCACGGGCAAGGGCAAGGGCAAGCGGCAGCCGAGGCGCTGTGCGCCTCAAGCTGCGGGTGCCGAGGGGGGGATTCGAACCCCCGACCTGACGGTTATGAGCCGCCCGCTCTCACCAGCTGGGCTACCTCGGCAGGGAGCGCGCGATCAAGCACGGTGGAGGGCTGGCGTCAAGCGTGATCGGCATTGACACGGGCTTGCCGGCTGATGACTATGGCCGGCCATGGCCAACTCGCTCACTGCAAGCTCTGTCTGCGCTGCTTGTCTCCTGCTCTGCTTCGCCTGCGGCGACTACGCCGACAAGGAGCCGGCAGACGCCGCGGCAGGCGTCGCCGACGTGAGCCAGGCCGAAGACCCGGGCAGCGCCGTCGAGGACGACGGAGCCGAGGACCCGGGCACGGTGCCGGACGAGTCCGAGGCCGCCGATCCGGGCGGAGAGGACGCCACCGAAGACACGGCACTTGACGCGGGCGTCGCCGACG
>CAZQPP010000177.1:0-5478 GCA_964594295.1 uncultured Myxococcales bacterium
GCCACCCCCGGCAGCCCGAAGGTGAGCGCTCGCACGGGGCGGTGTGCGTCCTCGCCGAGAGGCATGGAAGGCGTTGTACTTCGCTTGTAAACCGTTGGGGAGCGTTGTCACGCTGCGACGCCCGGGTCCGGCCCATGTGCTCGCCGTGCGCCGCATCACGCGTCTGCCACCGCCTCGAGAACGTCGAGCCCCTTTGAACTTCTTGATTCTCCATCTAGAGCCGGTTGGTGGGGTGCAGCGAACGTCGAGCCACGATGTTCAGACAGGCAAAGGGCTTCAAGAACATTCCCAAGCTGAATGTCGCCGGTTCGAACCCGGTATCCCGCTCCACACGAAAGCCCCCGGCGTTGCTGGAGGTTTCGTAGTCTTGGGGGAAGGCGGGAGGGGCCGTGGTCCGCGAAAATCGCATCCGCGCGTCGTTCGACCACGAGCGCCCATCGCACCGACCGGAGCTCACCTCCGATCAGCCCGTCGGGCCGCCGTTTCTCGACCTGGACCACCGAGACACGGGCGGTGATCGGCAGCGCGAGGACGCACGTCGCCTGTCGCCTTCGGGACGTGTCTGGAGTGTCTTCTCGGCGATCTCGGCTACGCCGCGAGCCGATAGTCGTGGTGGAGCCCGCCGAGGACTGGACGAGCGACGAGGCGGCCGCTCTCCGGCGGCGGTCGAACGTCCCCGGAGGTCTCTCCGGCCGGGATCGCGCCGATTCCTTGATGTGGGCGCGCCTCGTTGTAGTAGCGGACGAACTCGAGGGCGGTGCGGCGCAGATGGTCGTCCGAGAAGAAGATGAAATGGCCGAGGCACTCGCGCCTGAGGGTGCCGATGAACCTCTCGACGTGGGCGGCGGCGTTGTGCGCGCCGTACGGGGTGGGGATTCCTGGGACGCCCATCACGTCGGCAAGCCACAGGTCGAGGGCGCACCGGTACCGGCGACCAGCGACGACCTTGCCGCGGCCGAACTGCCCGAAGATGCCGTCGTTGTCGTGCAGCAGGAAGCGTGGCGCCATCGACCATGCGAAGGTCTCGCGCAGGCGCTGCTTCACCCACGCCAGGGTCGGCGTGGCCGTCACGGCGACGTCAACGATCTTCCTCGTGTCCAGGGCCATCACGACAAGCAGTTAGCGGACGTCGTAGCGGACGTCGAAGTTCCAGAGGATCTGTGTGGCGAAGTCGAGCGCGAACATCTGGTGGGCGTGCGTCCGCAAGAACCGCCGCCACGTGGAGCCGGGTCGGGGCCCGCCGCGCTTGACCATGTAGCGACGGACGGTGCTTGGGGCGTGGTCCACTCCGAGCTTGAGCTTCAGCTCGAGGGCAACACGGTCCTCGCCCCACTCCGGGTGGTCGGTCGAGATGCGTCGGATGAACTCGATGTGGGGCCGCGGAATCGTGGGGCGGCCGGGACGCTTCTGCGAGCGCCGCCGCCAGTGCGCCTGGTAGCCCTCGCGGTGCCAACGAAGCACGGTTTCGGGATGGACGACCACGAGCGCGTCCCGCCAACGTGACCAGTGGCGGCGGAGCCAGATCCAGAAGAGCCGGTCACGGCGGATCAGCTTCGGCCGGCGGACCTTGCGCTGGTAGATGGCGAGTTGCTGCCGTAGGGCGAGGATCTCCATGAGCAGATCGGCCCGCGAGCAGGTCGCGAGGCGCACGGTGGAGACGACTCCGAGAAGCGCCTTGATCATGTCGGCGAAACCGCCGCCAGGTGTCGGGAAGTCAAGCGGGATGCGGAGGACGGGGTCTCCGCGGACCACGGCTCCTCGACAGGCAGAGGTCGTGGTGTGGTCGAGCATCGGCCGCCGCCCTGCTGAGCGGTGGCAACTCCTTCTTCGTTCATGAGCTCATGCCGTCGCCTCGGTGCCTTCGCGGAGGATGTCGAGATACTCCTTGAACGTCACGGCGCGGTTCTTCTTCTTACGGTCGTCGAGCGCGTGAAGCACATGCGCGGCCTCGAGCACGCGCAGCGCTTTGGCGGCGGCTGGCCGCGAGCAGTCGAGCAGGTTGACCGCACGGTTCACCGTCACGATGGGATGCTGCGGCAGAAGCTCGAAGAGGCGTAGGCTGAACACCGTTGCATCGTCGCGGGACAACAGGCGCTCACGGCTCTCCCGAACGATCGCATGCAGTCGACGCGCGGTGACGATGGCCTCCTCGGCCACGACCGCGACACCTTCGAGGAAGTACGAGAGCCAGCTCTCCCAGTCGCCTTCGGTTCGAACCGCGCCCAGTCGCCGGTAGTACTCCTGGCGGTGGGTCTTCAAGAAGAGGCTCAAGTAGAGCAGCGGGCGCGAGAGTAGGCCCCAATGGCGCAGTAGCAGCGCGATCAGCAGACGCCCCAGTCGACCGTTGCCGTCAAGGTAGGGGTGCAGCGTCTCAAACTGGACGTGTAGCAGCCCGATCCGCACAAGCGGTGGCAGGTCACTCTCGTCGTGGACCGCGTGCTCGAACTCGCTGAGCAGTTCGCCGAGCCGATGCGGCGAAGGGGGAACGAAGCTCGCGTTTCCCGGCCGCGTCCCGCCGATCCAGTTCTGCGACCGTCGTACTTCGCCGGGTTGCTTCTGGGCGCCGCGGGCGCCGCGGAGCAGCCGGCGGTGAGTCTCGGAGAGCAGCCGCATCGAGATGGGCAGGCCCGCGTCACGTTCCAACTCGTCCCAGGCGTAGTGGAGGGCGTCGACGTAGCCGCAAACCTCCTCGACGTCAGCGTCGACCGGGGCCTCCCCGGAGGCGTCGACCTCGAGCAGGTCCATCAACGTCACTTGGGTTCCTTCGATCTGTGCAGAGAGGACCGCCTCCTTGCGGACGAACGCGTAGACGAACCACTCCACCGAGGGCACCAGGTCTCCCGCAAGCTCGAGGAGCCGAACCTGCTCGCGTGCACGGCCGAGGAGCGATGCCAGCTCGCCCCCAAGGTCCAGAGGCGGGTCTCGTGGAGGCATTGGATGCGGGATGAAGGCCCGAACCTTCTCCCCCGCCACAGTGCTGTGCTCGTATTCCCCGGTCTGCCGCTTCATCATCCTCTGGGAACCGTTCGCTTCATGTTGCCGGACAATAATAAGCGATCGCTTTATCCTGGTCCACATGAAGAAGCGATCGCTTCATGTGGTATCTCTGCGCAGAGCGAACACTTCACTTCCGGGCGAGCTGCTCCCTCGCCGCAGGTGCACGGTTCGTTACGGGTGGCAGTTGGACTTGCCACTTGCTCAGAACACGAGAGAACCGTTACCGCACAACGACTTCCAGGCCGCGGCGAAGTTGCGTTCTGAGTTCTCGGTTTTGAGAACGGTTGGTATGGCAGGCACGCTAAGGGAGCCACCGTCTGCACGCGCTCGTGAAAAGGTGCGTGCGAGCCGCCGGAGGGTAGAGACGGAGGGGGCGCCGGTCGGGTCTCAGACCCAGTCGTCGCTCAGGATACCGCCCTGCACGCCCACCACCACGGAGCGCACCGGGACCTTGCGCCGTGCCTGCGCCACGGCCTGCCGGGCCAGCAGCAGCAGGCCGCTGCAGCACGGCACCTCCATGGTGGCCACGGTCAGGGTGTTGATGCGCGCCTCGTCGACGAGGGCGACTAGCTTGGCGAGGTAGCTCTCCTGCCCCTGGTCGAGCTTGGGGCAGGCGATGGCGAGGGTGCGGCCGTCCAGGAAGCGCTCGTGGAAGCCACCGACCGCGAAGGCCACGCAGTCGGCCGAGAGCAGCAGGTCGCGCCCGGCGAAGAAGGGCGCTGCCGGGTTGATCAGGTGCATCTGCACCGGCCAGTGGGTGAGCTTTGAGGGGCGCGCTTCGGACACGCCGCCCGCTGCAGCGGGTGGCGCGGGGGTGGCGGCACCGAAGGCGCGAGCCGCCGAGCCGGGGCAACCGCGCGGCAGTGACGGCAGCGACGGCAGCGACGGCTTCGGCTCCTCGACCGCGACCTCGTCGAGGGAGATGCCGCGCGCGCGCAGGATCTCCTCGGCGACGGCCAGGTCGTCGAGCTGCCCGTGCTCGCGCAGGTGGTCGAGGTGCGCCCGGAGCACGGTCGCTCCCTTGGGGATGATTCCCTCCAACACGACGCGCTCGTCGTAGGGCGGCGCCTCGCGCTCTTCCACGGTGATGGCCCCCTCCGGGCAGTGTCCCAGGCAGGCGCCCAGGCCGTCGCAGCGCACCTCGCTCACCAGCCTGGCCACGCCGTCGACGATCTCGAGCGCGCCCTCCGGGCACTTGGGGATGCAGTCGCCGCAGCCGTTGCAGAGCTTCTCGTCGATCGTGATCATCGTGCGCTTCATCGCTGTCCTCGCTCTCGTTTCTTCGTCAGGCATCGGCAAGCTAGCGCGGCGCGTCCCGGTCGTCGTTGATCCTGATCAAGTCGGGGAAGATCCCGCCGTCCCGCCCCACGTTGGTCCCCACGGGGCCGTTCAGCTGCGGTTGAGGTGAGCTGGCGGGAAAGCCGTCCTCGCCATCCCCCCCCACCTTCGTCTCGCGCTACGGCGTTCGGGGCATCTTCGTCAGTAGCGTGATCCGGTCGTCTCTTGCGGCAGGCGGCTTCGGATCTCCGCCAGCTCCTCGGCGCTGAACTGCACCTTCCAGGCTCCCAGGTTCTCCTTCAGCCGCTCGATGCGCCGCGTGCCGGGGATCATGAAGACGTCTTCGCCCTGAGCCAGCACCCAAGCGAGCGCCACCTGTGCTTCAGTCGCGCCCTTTGCGGCGGCGATGTCCCGGATCAGCTCCAAGAAGCGGGCGTTCTCCGCCAGGGCCTCGTCGCTGAAGCGCGGGTTCTCGCGTCGCCAGTCGTCTGCGTCGAGCGCCTCCCTGTTGGGGATCGCGCCGGTGAGGAAGCCGCGGCCCAGCGGCGAGTAGGCGACGAAGGCGATGCCCAGGTCACGGCAGGTCTCCAAGACCCCGTCCTCCTCCACGTCTCGGGTCCAGAGCGAGTACTCGGTCTGAAGCGCGGTGATCGGGTGGACGGCATGGGCGGCGCGGATCTGCTCGGTGGAGAACTCACTCAAGCCGATGAAGCGCACCTTCCCTTCCTCCACCAGCTCCTTCATGGCGCCGACGCTCTCTTCCACCGGCACGTCCGGGTCCGGGCGATGCTGATAGTAGAGGTCGATGGTCTCGAGGCCGAGGCGCTTCAGGCTCTTCTCGCAGGCTTCCTTCACGTACTCCGGTCGGCCGCAGAAACCCTGCCATTCGCCGCTGGCTCCCCGCTGAACGCCGAACTTCGTCGCCACGGTCACCTTGCCCCAGCGGTCCGAGAAGGCCTTGGAGAGCAGCTCCTCGTTGTGTCCGACGCCGTACATGTCGGCCGTGTCGAAGTGGCTGATGCCAAGGTCGACGGCTGCGTGCAGGGTCTTGATGTGGCCCGCTTCGTCGCGCGTTCCTCCGTAGAACTCCGACATGCCCATGCATCCAAGGCCGATGCGGCCGACCTGAAGGGTGCTGTTGCCAAGCGTCTTGGGGGTGTTCGTCATGGAAGCATCTCCCGCAATGATCGCCGACCCAGAGCC
>CAZQPP010000177.1:5488-14430 GCA_964594295.1 uncultured Myxococcales bacterium
TGAGACCGGTTGGTGGGGGACCAGCAGCAGGGGACCTTCATTCCCGGCGAATGAAAAGCACGACGTGCTCGTTGCCAAACACCCCAAACAAGAGAAGCGCCACGCGAGCGAGACGACGACCGACAGCGTGCGGCCCGCTTCAGACCACCTTCCTCTTCCACTTGCCGCGGCGGAAGAGAACGACGCCCAAGACCGCGAGCAGCGAGTAGGAGAGAGTGATCGCCCAGAAGACGCCCTGCGCGCCGAGACCGGCCTGATGGGCCAGGAAGTAGGCGGCCGGCAGCTTGAAGAACCACAAGGTGGTGACGTTCATCAGGGTCGGGGTGAGCGTGTCGCCGGCTCCGTTGAAGGACTGCACCATCACCATTCCCCACGCGTAGAACACGTAGCCGTAGGCAACTACCTGTAGGCAATCGGTGCCGAAGGCCAGGACCTCCTCGTTCTCGGTGAAGAGGCCGATCAAGGGTTCGGCGAGGGCGACGGAGAGCAGGGAGACCACGAAGAGAAAGGCCATGCTCGAGAAGCCGGTCAGCCAGACCGCCCGCTGGGCACGCTCCGGTTGTCGGGCGCCGAGGTTCTGCCCCACGAGGGTGGCGGCCGCGTTGCCGAGTCCCCAAGCGGGAAGCAGGGCGAAGACCAGCACACGCATGGCGATGGTGTAGCCGGCGACCGCCTGCTCGCCGAAGGCCGCGATGATTCGAACCAGGAGCACCCAGGAGACGGTCTCCACAAGCTCCTGGAGCATGGCGCCACCGGAGACGCGCAGCAGGCGCCAGAGCACGCCGAGGCGAAGGCGCATGGCGTCGAGGCCGAGGCGCACACGGGCGGAGCGAGCGAACAGGCGATACCACTGGTAGAGCACGCCGGTGAATCGGCCGATGGCCGTGGCGACGGCCGCCCCTTCCAGGCCCATCTCGGGGAAGGGGCCCAGG
Organism: uncultured Myxococcales bacterium; assembly: GCA_964594295.1. GTDB lineage: Bacteria > Myxococcota_A > UBA9042 > UBA3505 > UBA3505 > CAZQPP01. The sequence goes on from CAZQPP010000177.1 coordinate 6,421, forward strand.
CCGAAGATGAGGCATGGGTCCAAGACGAGGTTGGCGCCGTTGGCGATCCAGAGCGAGTACATCGCCACCTTGGCGTCTCCGGCGCCGCGGAAGATGCCGTTCTGTACGAAGAGGAGGATTATCGTGAAGTTGGCCGCGAAGGCGATGCGGAGATAGTCCTCCCCGTAGTCGGCGAGCTCTGGGGTGGCGCCCATGGCTTCCAGGAGGGATCTCGCGTTCAGCGCGCCGACGATGCCGATCAGCACCGCCAGGCCGAATCCCAGGTAGATTGCCTGGGCCGCCGCTTCGTTGGCGGCGGCGAGTCGTCTCTCTCCAACGCGCCGGGAGACCATGGCCGTGGCGCCGGTGGCCACGCCGAAGCCAACCGCGAAAATGATGATCACAAGGGCTTCGGACAGGCCGACCACGGCTACGGCGTCGGTGCCGATGCGACCCACGAAGAAGATGTCCGCCACCACGAAGAGAGACTCCATCGACATCTCGAGCACCATCGGCACGGCCAGGTAGCGAATGGCGCGGTGCAGAGGGCCTCTCAGGAGCAGGTCTTCTTCGTCGTGGGGCATGGTCGATGCCAAGGGTATGATTCCTGGGCTCACGGCCAAAGGGCAGTGAGGGCTCGCGTGCTCCGCCGGCGACGCGACAGGGGTGCCGCAGGACGTCCTGGACCAGGACGATGAGAGCCGTGGGGCGGACGACTACGACGGGCCGCGTCGCAGCAGCACCGCCTCCACCCACTCAAAGGCCCGCAGCAGGAGCTCCGTCTCGTCCTCGAGCCACTCATCGCCGCCTTCGATGGGCGTCCCGTCCGGCCAGGCGCTCCCCCGCAGCCGCTCTCGCAGCACGTCGAGTCGGTACAGCGCCAGCAGCACGAGGCCGTGCTGGCCCCGGGTGAGGGGGCGGCGTTCCTCCAGCCAGCGGGCCATCAGGCGCATGTGTCGGTCGTTGAGGCGCAGGTAGTCGTCCGTCTCCTGGTTCGCCAGCCAGCTCGGTGCCGTCCACGTATCCCCCGCGCCGAAGCCGCGGCAGTGGGCTTCCTGTACGAGGACGTGCTCGACATGCACCCGGCCCGCCTCGTCCAGCCGAGCGCCGCGGCCCACAGGGTAGCAGCGGCAAGCGCTCGGGCGGTGCCCGTAGACCGTGCAGGCGCCCTCCCGGACGAAGGGGCAGGGGCGGCCTTCGTCGTCCCGCATGCGCAATGAGACCTTCGGGAAGCCCGTGCCGCGGGCGACCTCCACGTCCGCGTGGCGCGCCAGGAGCTCGTCGCTCGACAGGCCGAGCGCGCGGCGGAGGCGCAGGACGTCGTAGGGGTGCAGCTCGCAATCGAGGTCGGCGCAGCAGTCGCCGAAGCAGGGGACGCCCGGGTTGCAGGAGAATTCGAAGCGCTCGTCAGGGGCGAGGCTCCGCAGATCGTGTGAGAAGGTGGGCGTCTTCGACATCGCTACCGGCTCCTTCCGACTGTTGCGTTCAGCTCCATCCTGTTCCGCCTGTCTCTTGCGTGGCAGTGACGTCAACAGCTAACACGTCCGTTGCCGGCTGGTCTTCATCGCCGACAGTCGCGGTCGGCGTGCTGCGCACACTCCACGAACGAAGCCCTCAACGGAGGCACGATGCGACTCCAGCTCGACATTCTCCCCGGCCCGCTAACCCGCAGCCTGCTCACCTGCGCCCTGGCGGTGGCCCTCGTCGGCTGCCGCGACGGCGCGGAGTACGAAGCGGGGCAGGGCTGCGACGCCGAGCCCGTCGTCATGACGAGCGGCTCGGGGATCGACTTCGTGCGCACGCCCGAGGCCTGCTTCGAGGGCCTGCCGGGCTGGCCCTTCGAGGCGAAGTACGTGGAGATCGACGGCCTCCGGCAGGCCTACGCGGACGAAGGGCCCGCCGAGGGGCCGGTGGTCCTGCTGCTCCACGGGCAGCCCTCGTGGTCCTACCTCTATCGGAAGATGATCCCGGTGTTGGTGGACGGCGGCTACCGGGTCATCGCCATGGATCACCTCGGCATGGGGCGCTCGGACAAGCCCGTCGACATCGCCGACTACAGCTTCCTCGGGCACTACGCGCGGCTGGAGTCCTTCATCGAGGAGCTGGGCCTGCGTGAGATCAACCTCTTCTGCCAGGACTGGGGCAGCGTCCTCGGCCTGCGGGTCGCGGGCCTGCACCCAGACTGGTTCGCCCGCATCGCCGTGGGTGACGGGACCTTGCCCGTGCTGCCCGCGGGCGTGCTTCCCTTCCCGCCGGTGGAGGAGCCAAACGTCGTCGATGACACGCTCGTTGCCACCTTCGCCCACGTCCCGGCGCAGCAGCCGGTCCTGGTGGACGAGGAGTGCGAGCTCTCGGGCGTGGGGGCGGACAGCGGCGAGCTCGGCGGCCACTTCGGTGATTGGATGCGCTACGCGATGAAGGCCAAGAGCTTCCGGGCATCCGAAGTGGTCGAGGCCATGACCTGGTTCGACCTGCCCGCGGCCGTCGAGGCCGCCTACGACGCGCCCTTCCCGAGCCGGATCTACATGGCCGGCCCCCGGGTCTTCCCCTCCCTCGCCAACGAGCTGCCCGGCGTGAACGATGAGGCCTGGGCGGGGTTGACCGCCTTCACCAAGCCCTTCCTCACGCTGTGGGCCGCAAATGACCCCGGCAACCTCGGGCGCTGCGAGACCCAGAACGCGCTGATCCGCGACATCCCCGGCGCGGCCGGCCAGCCCCACGCCCGGCTGCCCGAGGCGAGCCACTTCCTCCAAGACGATCAGGGCCCCGAGATCGCGCGGCGGCTGGTCGAGTTCTTCGCCTCGGAGCCCCTGCGCCTCGGGGAGCCGCTGGCGCGGGGCAGCCGTTACTGCGAGGTGCTCCTGGTGCAGCTGAGCGGGAGCTCTGCCGAGGCACAGGTGTGGGGAACCCAGGGGCTGAATGACTGCCCGGCGGAGGAGTGGGAGGCCCTGGACCCGGAGGCGATCAAGGCCGACGCCGGCGCGGCGGCGGTGGTGATGAACGGGCCGCGTTACTGGCTGCCGGATCGCAGCACCGGCTCGCTCCCCGTCGCGGAGACGCGGCGCTTCGGTGAGCTCGAGATGCGGCTCCTCGCTACGGTGGCCGTCGATCCCGGTCAGGCGAATCGAAAGCCCTACGCCGAGATCGCAGTGAAGCGAAGCACCACCTTCACCTTCAACGTAGGCGCCGAGATCTACGAGCTGAGCAGCCCCGAAGGTGCGCTCTACGTGATGCAGTCCATGTCGCAGATCGTGGATCCGGAGCAGTCCCTGGAGGATCTCGCCGCGCTCCGGGACCGCCTGAGCCTGCCCGAGGGCTGGACCTTCACCGCGCGCACCCTGGAGACGGCGCTGGTCTTGACGGCCGACGGTGAGGCCGTCGTGATCCAGGACGAGCTCCAGAACACCTACCAGCGCGTGACGCGCTCCGACTCTTCGGGCGCGACGCCGCCCCCTGTGCTCGACGACGGCACCGGCACCCTGTGCACCGACGACTCGTCCTGCCTGGGCTTCGCCGCCACCCACTGCCTGGTCGTCTCCGGCGGGGCCGGGATCTGTACGATCCAGGGCTGCCAGGCGGGGATCTGCGGCGCCCCCTACCTCTGCTGCCATGGGTGCCGGGAGGCGGTGGCAGACCTCCTGCCCTTCGAGGGCTCGGCCTGCATCCCCGAGGACAGCACCTCCTTCCTCACCGGGGCGGCGGGCTGCACCTGCGATTGAGGCTCCGGGGCGTCGCCAGCTCGGCGCGCCAGCCACGCCCACAGGAAGTAGATCAGTGTAGTGGCGTAGCGCGCCCGAGCCCGGGAAGCTCCCTGCGTTGGGGACCGGGCTATCGCGGCTTCCTCGCGGTCATGAACGCGATGGTCGGCTCAGCGCCGACGTCGGGGTGCGCAAGCTCGACGAAGCCCGCCGCGCGGATCTCTTCTTCCAGGGTCTGCCTGGTGAAGGACCAGACACTTGGCGCCTTCCCGACCAGGCGCATGACCCAAATGAGGGGCATGATCTCGTCGAAGGTCTTGTTCCAGAAGGCTTCGGTCTCGGGCATGTCGTCATCCTACTGGTTGGGTTGGGTGCCGGTCGATGCCCGAGGCGGCCTCGGCGAGACCAGGGCGCTGGGCCGTTCCTCGAGCGCTGCGACCTGCTTGCCCGCGCAGGGCTTCGAAATACTGGGGGCCTTCCAAGCCTTTGTGAAGCTCGCCGCCCTGACGACGGCGACGCTGGAGATGGCCAGGCTCTCGAGGCTCAACGGCCGAAGCCTCGTCAGGGCGCCGTACTTCATCGCCTTGAAGGAGCAACGAGATGGGCCTCCTCGTAGAAGGAAGGTGGGTAGACCGCTGGTACGACACGTCGGGGACGGGGGGACGCTTCGTGCGCAAGCCGAGCTCCTTCCACGACCGCGTAAGCGCAGACGGCTCGACCCCATTCCCCGCCGAGAGCGGCCGCTACCACCTCTACGTCGGGCTCGCTTGCCCCTGGGCGCATCGAACGCTGCTCGTGCGCGCTCTGAAGGGGCTTGAGAGCGCGATCCCGGTCCACGTGGTCGACCCCCTGATGCTCGAGGACGGATGGACGCTCTCGGAAGAAGGGCAGCCGCCCTTTCTGCGCGACGTCTACGTCAAGGCCGATCCCACCTACACCGGCCGGGTGACCGTGCCCGTCCTGTGGGACTCGGTCACCGGGACCATCGTCAACAACGAGTCCTCCGAGATCATCCGGATGCTCAACCACACCTTCGACGCCTTCTCGGACGCGCCGGAGGTGGACTTCTACCCCGAGCACCTCCGCGCCGAGATCGACGCCGTCAACGAGCGCGTCTACCCGGGCGTCAACAACGGCGTGTACCGGGCCGGCTTCGCCACCACCCAGGAGGCCCACGAGCAGGCGGTGAGCGAGGTCTTCGACACGCTCGACTGGCTGGAGCAGCGGCTCGCGACGCGGCGCTACCTGGTCGGGGACACCGTGACGGAGGCCGACTGGCGGCTGTTCACGACCCTGATTCGATTCGACGCGGTCTACTACGGCCACTTCAAGTGCAACGTCAGGCGCCTGATCGACTACCCGCACCTCTACGGCTACCTGCGTGATCTCTTCCAGACGCCCGGCGTGTCGTCGACCGTGAGCCTGGAGCAGATCAAGCTGCACTACTTCGGGAGCCACCGCTCCATCAACCCCACGGGCATCGTGCCGGTGGGGCCGGTACAGGACTGGAGCGTGCCTCACGGTCGGGAGCGGCTGTCGTCGGCGTAGTCGCGCGTTGGAGCGGCGCCGGGCCGGCAGCTACTCGAGCCAGCGGAAGGTGTACTCGTTGCGCTCGATCTGCGCGGGCGCGTCGCGGCCGTCTACCTTGACTCGTATGATCTTCTCTACGACCACGCGGGCGGGCTTCAGCGTCGCGGGTGCGATGGAGGCGCGGATCTTCGTCTCTCTCTCGACCGCGTTGACGTCGGGGGTGGGCGCGCCGCCCCGCGCCTCCATCGACCTGAACCAAGCCACCATCGCAGCCGTGACCTTCTCGCCGCTCAGCTTGGACTCGTAGCTCAGCTCGGCCAGGGAGCCGGCGCCCTTGTCGCTCCTGCGCGCCACGACGGGCGCCGTCACGGACGAGCCGTCAGGCAGCGGGAACTCCGACGGGCGTTTGAGCTCTTCGCCGGGCTTCAAGGCCAGCTCGATCCACAGGCCTACCCAGGCGCCCCAGAGGTCGCTGGCCGAAGTCGCCACCGCCGCGCGAATCTGCGGCGTGTTCATCATGGCCTCCATCCGCTTTGTCTCCTCCGGGCTCGCTCCCTGCAGCTTGGCGAAGAAGGCGGCGGTCTTGCGTAGCTTCTCCTCGAGGCCGGCCGCCTCGACGAACTGCCCGCTGGCGTCGACCACGATGTCGGGCATCATGGCCACCAGCTGGGCCCGCATCTGCTGCACCTCGGGGATCTTGGGGTCGACCGCCTGCCCGTTGAGCTCCAGCACCTCGAGGTCGGCGAAGCGCACGCGCGCCCCTTTCCCCTTCGGGCCGGGCTCGATCGCGAGCCTGTACTGCATCTTGACGGTGTTGCCCTTCTTCACGCCGACGTGGGTCACCTCGGCCTTGCCGGGGATCGGCCAGGCGAAGCGGTAGCCCTCCGCCGGCTTCGCGGTCGACTTGCCGGCGGGCTTCGCGGTCGACTTGCCGGCGGGCTTCGCTGCCGGTCTTGTCGCGGCGGGCGGCTTCTCCGCGGCGGTGGGCGGCTTGGAGCGGGCCGGCGTGGTGAAGCAGAGGCAGGCGAGGAGAGCGGCGAAGAGGGCGAGCGACCGCATGAGGCCTCCGGTGCGAGGGAGCCGAACCTACCTCGCGGCCCGCCAGCGTGAAAGCCGCCTCAGGCGTAGTGGAAGGCCTCGAGGGTCTGGACCTCGTCGTAGACGTGCTCGAAGCCGGTGGCCTCGACGAAGGGGGAGGCGTCCACTACGAGGGGGTGCTTGATGTGCGCGACGGCGCCCTTGGGGAGGCGGGGGAAGCCGAAGCGGCCCATCATCTTGGCGAAGAGGGGCTCCGGGATGGGCGTGGGTGTCTTGCCGGCGAGGCGGCACATCAGCGAGAGCGGGATGGGCTGCGGCCCGGCGACGTTGAAGACGCCGCGCATTCCTGCCCCGAGCGCGAGGCAGACCGCCTCGGCGGCGTCCGACTCGTGCATCAGGTGGAAGAGGGGGTCGAAGCCGAGCACGGTGGGGACGCGGCGGCCGGAGAGGTAATTGGCCAGGGTGCTGCGGCGGCCCGGGCCCAGGGTGTAGACGAGGCGCAGCACGCAGGTGTCGAGGTCGGGCCAGCGCCACAGGGCGGTGCCGGCGAAGAGGTCGGCGGCTACGAGGTCGGCGAGGTCGGGGAAGGTGGCGGTGGCCAGCGGCGGGTCGGCCTCGGTGCGGTACAGTGGGGCGTCGGGGGCGGCACCGTAGACCGTGTGGCGGCCCACGAAGACCGCCTGCTTCACGCCGTAGTCGTGGCAGTGCTCGAAGGTGGCGCGGGTGCCGCGCAGGTTGATGCGGTAGCGCTCCTCCGTGCCGGCTTCGAAGTGGGTGACGGTCGCCATGTGGATCACGGCGTCCGGGCGCCACCGCCTGAAGACGTCCTCCGCCGGGCGCTTGCGGATGTCGGCGAGTACGACTTCGACCTCGGGCGGCGCGTCGGGCCAGGGGCGGCGGTCGATGCCCATGACGTGGTGGCCCCGGGCGAGCAGGTGGTGGGTGACCTGGCGGGGGAGGCCTCCGGAGATGCCGGTGACTAGGACCTTCATCGGCCCCTCGCCTCCTGCACCCTGGAGCGGCGCTGCTCGCGGCCGGCTTCGATCATGCCCTCGATCCGTGCCCTCACGCGAGCTACGAGGTCCTCGATGACCTCGTCACGCTCGTTGCCGGTGCCTTCGAAGACGATGGGCTCGCTGTAGTGGATCTCGCACGGGAAGGGCAGCGGCATGGGCACGAGCCAGGGCGGGATCGGGACGTAGGGCGCGCCCAGGACCTTCGCGATGCCGGGCGCGTGGTAGACCGTGCGCAGGGCCTCCTCCCCGCCGAGGAAGGCGAAGGGCACGATGGGGGTGTTGGTCTGGAGGGCGATACGCAGGAAGCCGGTGCCGAAGCGCACGAGCTTGTAGCGGTCCTTGTAGAGCTTGCCCGTGCCGCGGGCTCCCTCGGGGAAGACTACGAGCATGCGGTCGGCCTCGAGGAAACGCAGCGCGTGCTCGGGAAGACCGGGGAGCTGGCCGACGCGGGAGAACCAGGAGGAGACGAAGGGCCACCGCTGGGCGAAGTACTCGACCATGCCGTGGGCGTGGCGCGGCGGGTCGAGCTCCCAGAAGAGGGAGGCCAGCAGCATGCCTCCGTCGACCGGCAGGCCTCCCGAGTGGTTGCCGATCAGCATGGCCCGGCCCTGCTTGGGCACGTGCTCGATGCCGAAGGTGCGGACGTGGAAGTAGTGGCGGTAGAGCGCGCCGAGGCTCGAGTAGAAGACGGCCAGGTGCTCCTTGGAGATGCCGAAAGGATCCAGCCCGCAGGAGTTGAAGGGGATCTC
>CAZQPP010000178.1:0-14402 GCA_964594295.1 uncultured Myxococcales bacterium
CGCCGCTGACCAGCAACACGGGGTCGCCGCCGAAGCTCCGGAGGTACGCCATGCTCCCCGCCGTCCACCGGTAGGCGTCCGCCGCCGCCTCCGGCCTTGCGCTCGCGACCTCCTCGAAGCGGCCTCCGACGAGCTCGTGGAGGCGCACCACGCCTTCCATCGCGGTCAAGGCGACGGTCACTCCATAGCCGGCCGCCAACCTCAAGTGGTGCTCGGCCACCGGCGCGGTCAGCTCGGCCTTGCCTGTGGTGATGTCGTAGGCGACCAGACGCCAGGGCTGCTCGTACCTGGCGACCACGACCTTCTCGGCGAAGACGAGGTACCGCCCCGTGTGATCGAAGAGCGGTGGACCGAAGCGCCCGAAGCCCTGGTAGCCCATGGTGCTCCAGACCTGGGAGAGCTCCTCGAAGCCCTCCCATTCGCTCACCTTCTTCAGCCCACCCTCTTTGCCTCGCAGCCAGACCTCCTCGTCCTTCCATAGCCCGGCCTTGAAGGCGAAGTCCACCTCCTCCGAGAATGGTGTGCCTGGATGGGCGAATGGAGCGAATGCACCATCGCCACCACACCCCGACAGCGCGATCACGAGCGACCCGACTGCAAGTAGAGCCTCCATTGCGGGGCACCTTCCCTTCCCGCACGACACCTGTTGCCTCACGCCTGCGTGATGAGAGTCACCCGCGCGCAGGTGACAACAGAGAGCGTACCAAGACACCGCGTCGATTTGGAGTCTCAACGCTCGAGCGGATCCCGTGCCGGTGATCACCTCCGAGGAGCCGGCAATCTTCGGATTGACAGATCAATCGCGATGGCTATAGTCCGCGGCCCTCCGGGGCGTAGCGCAGCCTGGTAGCGCACACGGTTCGGGACCGTGGAGTCGGAGGTTCAAATCCTCTCGCCCCGACCATCGAAAAGGGCCGCCCTGGCGGCCCTTTTTCTTTGCGCGCAGGCCGTGGCGGAGACCGCGGCCGTGGTGGGGACCGTGGCCGTGGCCGTGTCCGTGGCCGTGTCCGAGGCCGGGCCTGGGACGCTCGCCCCGGGATGACAAGCGGGCGCCGATCGGTTTGGCTCGCGTCATGTCGCATGTCTCCTGGATGTGGACCTTCGGGGTCGGTTTCCTCCTCGTGCACGTGGGGGTGCACGCCTACCTGTGGAAGCGCCTCGTCAAGGACACCGGCTTGCGGGGGAAGCAGCGGCTCGCCGCCGTCGGGGCGCTCGTCGGGGTGCTGGTTCTGCTGCCCGTCGCCCTGGGCCTGGCTCGGGCGGCGCCGCAGGGCTCGGTCGGCTGGATGACCACGCCGGCCTTCTTGTGGATGGGCTCGATCTTCTACCTGGTGACGATCCTGGTCGCCTTCGACCTGGCCTCGCTCGGCGGGCGGGTCGTGCGCTGGGTGTCCCGTCTGCGGGCGAAGGGCGACGCTCCGGCGGAGGAGGAGCCGGAGGATCCGGAGCGGAGGCTCTTCCTGGCCCGGGTGGCGGCAGGGTCGGCGGTGGGGTGCTCGGGCGTGCTCCTCGTGTCGGGCTTGCGCTCCGCCCTGGGCGACGTCGAGAAGCCCGAGGTGCCGGTGCGCCTCGAGCGGCTCCCCAAGGCCCTCGACGGGTTCCGGATCGTGCACCTCACAGACCTTCACGTCGGGCCGACCCTTGGCGGGGAGTTCTTGAAGACCGTGGTCGAGCAGGCCAACGCGCTCCGGCCGGACCTGGTGGTGCTGACGGGCGACCTCGTCGACGGGTCGGTGAGCCGGCTGGGGGAGACCATGGCCCCCCTCGCGAACCTGCGCGCCCGCTACGGCGCCGCGATGGTCACCGGCAACCACGAGTACTACTCGGGCGCCCTCGAGTGGATGAGCTGGTTGAGGCGGGCCGGCATCCGCGTGCTCGGAAACGAGCGCGTGTCGGTGGGCGACGAGGGGCCGGGAGGCGCGAGCTTCGACGTCGCCGGGGTCTACGACCGCTGGGCCGGCCGCCACTACCCCAGCCACCGCGCCGACGTCGAGGGAGCGCTGGCGGGCCGCGACCCCGAGCGCGAGCTTGTCCTGCTCGCGCACCAGCCGGCCCAGGTGAAGCAGGCCCGCGGGCACGGCGTCGGGCTCCAGATCAGCGGGCACACCCACGGCGGCCAGCTCTGGCCGGCGGGGGTCTTCGCCATGCTCGCCCAGCCCTACCTGACGGGGCTGCACCGGGACGAAGGCGGGAGCCAGGTCTTCGTGAGCCGCGGGGCCGGGTTCTGGGGGCCTCCCATGCGCGTCGGCGCGCCGCCCGAGATCCCGACGCTCGTCTTGACGAGCTGATCAGCCCCCCGGCACGCCGTCGCGCAGCAAGGCCTTTCCCTCGGGAAACGCCCCGCGGTAGTGGCGTCTCGTTTACAAAACGCCTGCCCCGTCCAGCAGATCGAAGAAGGACGCCGGGAGGGCCTCGAAGTCCTGCACCGCGAGATCGGCCCGAGCGCGAACGGCGGCGAGGGCGGCGCCGGTCTTGCCCTGCGTCACGGCCACGGCGCGCATGCCCGCGGCGCGGGCGGCGGTGAGACCGGCGAGGCTGTCCTCGAAGACCAGGCAGCGCGGAGGCTCGCGGCCGAGACGCTCGGCGGCGATGAGGTAACCCTGCGGGTCGGGCTTCGAGCGTGTGCAGTCCTCGGAGGAGACGATCACGTCGAGCAGCTCTGCGATGCCGAGCCCGGCGACCACGTAGTCGATGGCGTCACGCTCGCTCGAGGACACGATGGCCGTGTCGAACGAGGTCACCGCCCTGCGCACGGCCGCCGTGGCGCCCGGGATCTCTCTGGGGAAGTCGGCCTCGAAGCGCTCGCTGAAACGCCTCGCGAGCTCGTCTGCGACCGGCACGCCGTCGAGCGAGGGGAAGAGCCGCACCAGCCCGGCGGCGGTGTTCTCCCAGGTCCAGCCGTGGAAGCGCGCGGCGTCGAGGTTTCCGGTGTCGAGGCCGTGCTCCTCGAGGAGGGCGAGCACCACCTGCTCGGCGATCACCTCGGAGTCGACGAGGGTGCCGTCCATGTCGAAGATAACGGCGTCGATGCCCTGGATCTGATTCGTTATGGGGCTCTCCTCCCCGCGGCGCAGGCTCACGTGCCGAACCAGCGCGAAGGGCGCGGGTCGTGGTTGGTGTAGACGTGCTTCGCCTCGGTGTACTCCTGCAGGCCCTCGCGCCCGAGCTCGCGGCCGACCCCAGACTGCTTGAAGCCTCCCCAGGGGGCCTGCACGAAGTAGACGTTGAAGTCGTTGACCCAGACCGTACCGAAGCGGAGGCGGCGGGCCACCCGGCTCATGCGATCGGAGGAGCGGGTCCAGAACCCGGCGGCGAGGCCGTAGTCCGTGTCGTTGGCGCGCGCCACGACCTCGTCCTCATCGGAGAAGCGCTCCACGGTGAGGACCGGGCCGAAGATCTCCTCTCGCAGGATGCGCATGGGGGGCGCGCAGTCGGTCAGCAGAGTGGGCTCGTAGAAGAAGCCGCCTCTCAGCTCCTCCCGGTCGGGGCGCCGGCCGCCGAGCACGAGGCGCGCGCCCTCCTCGACGCCGAGGATGATGAGGGCCTCGACCTTCCGGCGGTGCTCCTCGGAGATGAGCGGGCCCATCTGGGTGTCGGGGTGGCTCCCGTGCCCGAGCCGGATGTGCCTCATTCGCGCTGCCAGGGCCTCGACGAAACGATCGTGGATCGTGTCTTCGAGCATGAGGCGCGAGCCGGCGGAGCAGATCTGGCCGGCGTGGAAGAACACCCCGTCGAGCACCTTGTCGAGGGCCGTGTCGAGGTCGGCGTCGGCGAAGACGATGTGGGGGTTCTTGCCGCCGAGCTCGAGGGTGACCCTCTTCACGCTCTCGGCTGCGGCCCGCATGACGCCGCGGCCGGTGACGACGCCGCCCGTGAAGGAGACCAGGTCCACGTCCGGGCTCTCGACGAGCTCGGCGCCCACCGTCGAGCCCGGGCCGAGCACCGTGTTGACGACGCCGGCGGGCAGGTCCAGCTCGTGGGCGAGCGCGGTGAGGCGGAGCGTCGACAGAGGCGTCAGCTCGCTGGGCTTGATCACCATCGTGCAGCCGGCGGCCAGGGCCGGGGCCATCTTCCAGGAGGCCTGTAGCAGGGGGTAGTTCCAGGGCGAGATCTGAGCGCACACGCCGGCCGGCTCGCGCACGAGCAGGCTCGTCGAGCTCGGGTTGGGAGAGTCCAGGAGCTCGCCCGCGTCCTTGTCGGCGAGGCCGGCGTAGTAGCGGAAGATGCCGGCCACGTCCGCGACGTCCCAGCCGCTCTCGCTCAGAGTCTTCCCGGTCTCGCGGGTCTCGAGCGCGGCGAGCTCGTCCTTGTGGGCCTCGACCTTCTCGGCGAGGGCGTAGAGCAGCTGACCTCGCTCGGGCGCCAGCGTGACCGGCCACAACCCCTCGGAGAAGGCCCGGCGCGCCGCTGCCGCGGCGGCGCGCGCGTCCTCTCGGCCTCCCTCGGACACCTCGGCGAAGGCCTGGCCGTCCGCCGGGTTCGTCACCTCCCGCGTCTCCGCGGAACGAGCCGGCACCGGCTCCCCGTCGATCCACATGTGGTGCTCGCTCATAGGCTTGGCTCCTCTGTCCGATCGTGGGTGTCGCCGGCGGGCGCGTGCTCGCTCCGGTAGAAGGGCAGCGGGGACGGCGGCGGCGGCGTGTTTCCTAAGACGATGTCCGCCGCCTTCTCGGCGATCATCATGACCGGGGCGTAGATGTTGCCGTTGGTGATGTCGGGCATGACCGAGGCGTCCACGACGCGCAGGCCTTCGACGCCGTGCACGCGCAGGGCCGGGTCGACGACCGCGCCTTCACCCGTGCCCATGCTGCAGGTGCAGCTCGGGTGGTAGGCGCTCTCTCCCTCGCGCGCGATGAAGTCGAGGATCTGCTCGTCGCTCGCGACCCCCTCCCCGGGGGCCAGCTCGTCGCCGCGGAAGCGCTCGAAAGCGGGCTGGGTCATGATGCGGCGCGTGCAGCGGATCGCCTCTACCCACTCGCGGCGCTCCTTCTCGGTGGAGAGGTAGTTGAAGAGGATCTTCGGGTGGCGCAGAGGGTCGGCCGAGGCGATGCGCACGTGGCCGCGCACGTCGGTGTTCATGGGGCCCACGTGGACCTGGTAGCCGTGGCCGGAGCGGGGGGCCGAGCCGTCGTAGCGGATGGCGATGGGCAGGAAGTGGTACTGCAGGTTCGGGTGGCCGACGCGATCGTTGCCGCGGATGAAGCCGCCGGCCTCGAAGTGGTTGCTGGCGCCGACGCCCTTGCGCCTGAAGAGCCAGTCGAAGCCGATGCGCGGCTGGTTGTAGAGCTTGAGCGAGGGGTAGAGGCTCACCGGCTCCTTGCAGGCGTACTGCACGTAGACCTCGAGGTGGTCCTGGAGGTTCTCGCCCACGCCGGGGAGGCCCCGCGCCACGGCGACGCCGTGCTCCTCGAGCAGCTCCGCCGGGCCGATGCCGGAGAGCTGCAGGAGCTGCGGCGAGTTGATCGCGCCACCGCACAACAGCACCTCGCCGCCGAGGAAGCGCTGCTCCCCGCCGCCCCGCGCGACCTCGACGCCGACCGCCCTCGAGCCGTCGAGGAGCACCCGCGCGACCTGCACGCCGCAGCGCACGTCGAGGTTCTCGCGCTCGCGGACCGGGTGCAGGTAGGCCCGGGCGGCGTTCCAGCGGCGGCCCCGGTAGGTGGTCCTGTCGAACCTGCCGAAGCCCTCCTGGCGGAAGCCGTTGACGTCATCGGTCAGGGGGTAGCCTGCCTGCTGCACCGCCTCGAAGAAGGCGTCGAAGAGGGGGTTGTCGCAGTCCGGCTCGGTGAGGAAGAGGGGCCCGCCGACGCCCTGGTAGGCGCTGGCCCCCTGGAGGCGGTACTCGACGCGCTGGAAGTAAGGCAGGCAGCGGGCGTAGCTCCAGGCCTCCATGCCCTCGCGCGACGCCCAGCGCTCGTAGTCCAGGGCGTTGCCACGGATGTAGATCATGCCGTTGATGCAGCTCGAGCCGCCGAGCACCTTGCCGCGCGGCTGGTAGACGCGCCGGCCGTGCATGTGGGGTTCCGGCTCGGACTCGTACCACCAGTTGTAGGTGCGCCCCTTGAGCGGGTAGGTCAGGGCCGCGGGCATGTGGATGCGGAAGTCCCAGCGCCGGTCCCACGGCCCCGCCTCGAGCACGAGCACCCTGCTGCCCGGATTCGCGCTCAGCCGGTTCGCGAGCACGCACCCGGCGGAGCCGCCGCCGACGATGATGAAGTCGTATTGCTGCGAGGCCATGGGGCTCCTTCAGATGTCCATCGGGCCTTCCTGCTGCCCGGTGATGAACTGCCTGACGATGGGGTCGGTGCTGTCGAGGAAGTCTCTGCGGTTGCCGTCGAGCCGAACCCTGCCCTTGTAGAGGAAGGCGATGCGATCGGCCACGGTGAAGATGCTGCGGAGGTCGTGGCTGACGACGATGCTGGTCACGCCCATGTCGTCTGAGAGGCTCCGGATGAGGCGGTCGACGTTCTGGGCGGCCATGGGGTCGAGGCCCGTCGTGGGCTCGTCGAAGATCACGAACTCGGGCTCGAGGGTGAGGGCGCGCGCGATGGCGACGCGCTTCCTCAGGCCGTCGCCGATGTCGGCGGGAACCTGGAAGGCGGCGTGCTCCATCTGGACCTGGGCGAGGAAGTGCAGGGCCGTCCCGATCGACTCCTGTCGCGTCATGCCGCGGTGCTTGCGGAGCGGGAGCGCCACGTTCTCGACGAGGCTCAGGGAGTCGAAGAGCGTCGAGTGCTGGAAGACCATCGCGCAGCGCTTGCGCACCGGGTAGAAGGCCTTCTCCTCGAAGTCGGTGATGTCCTCGTTGTCGAGCAGGACGCGCCCGGAGTCGGGCTTGAGCAGGCCGATGAGGTGCTTGACGAGCACGCTCTTGCCTACCCCCGACTGCCCGATGATGAAGAGGATCTCGCCGGTGCCGACCTTCAAGGAGACGCCGTCGAGCACGACCTTGTCGCCGAAGCGCTTGGCTATGTCGCGAAACTCGATCATGGCGAGAAGATGATGAAGCCCGCCGTGCTCAGCAGGAAGTCGAGCACGATGACGGCGAAGGAGCTGTTCACGACGGCGCGCGTCGTCGCCCAGCCGACCCCCTCCGAGCCGCCCTTGGCCTCGAGGCCCGCCTGGGCGGAGATGACCGGGATGACGGCGCCGTAGGTGAGGCAGCGCCAGACGAGCATGATGGCGTCGTCGCTCTCGGTCAGGCGGAGGCTCAGGAAGGTCAGGGGGTTCACTCCGAAGCCCACCTGGGCCGTGATCATGCCGGTGATGGTCGCGACGAGGACGCCGAACACGGTCAGGACGAGGACCATCAGGGTGCACGCGATGAAGCGCGGCACGATGAGGTACTCGACCGGGTCGGTGTTGCTCATCTTGAGGGCGTCGACCTGCTCGGTCACCACCATGGAGCCGATCTCCGCCGCGATGCCGGTGCCCACCCGGGTCGCGATCATCAAGGCGGTGATGGTCGCCCCCATCTGCTTGACCATGACCTTGATGAAGGTGGGGCCCATCATGGTGAAGTCCGGCAGGATGCGCTCGACCTGGGTGGCGGTCTGGTAGATGGTGATGACCCCGAGCACGCCGAGGGTGACCGTGATGAATAGGATCGAGCGGTTGCCGACCAGGTACATCTGCTCGACGGTGTGGGACCAGGAGATGCGGCCGCGCAGGATCGTCTTCAGGGTCGCCCGGAAGAGGCGCAGGAGACGCGAGAGGTCCTTCAGGCTGGAGGTGAACGGCCGGCCGAGGGCGCGGAGGAGGGTCTCGCCGGCGCGGGTGACGGAGCGGCCGGCGCTCATCACATCCACCTCTTGGTGCGGAGCGTCATCTTCGAAGCCAGCCCCTCATCATCACATCCACCCAAAGGTAACGGCGGCGTAGGTGATCACGTAGTCCACCGCGAAGATGCCGATGGCGCTCGCGACCACGGCGTCGTTGACGGCGCGCCCCACCCCCGTGGCGCCGCCGCGCACGCTCAGCCCGTAGTAGCAGGAGACGATGGAGATCGAGACGCCGAAGAAGGTGGCCTTGAGCAGGCCGACGAGGAACTCCCCGAGCAGCTGGCCCTCGAACACGCCGTGCATGAAGGTGCGCCAGTCGACCTGCAAGACCACCTGGCTCGTGAGCGCGCCGCCGACGAGGGCGAAGACGTCGCCGAGCACGGTGAGCAGCCCGAGCATGACCATCATGCTCAAGAAGCGGGGCACGACCAGGTACTCCACGGGGTCGATGGCGAGCGCCCGCAGCGCCGAGACCTGGTCGGTCACGACCATCGTCCCGAGCTCGGCCGTGTTGTTCGCGCCCACGCGCCCGCTGAACATCAGGCCGATCATGACCGGGCCTATCTCCGCGAGCACGGCCAGCCCGGCGCCCCAGCCGAGGAGGCCGGTCGCCCCGGTCTTCTGCACGAAGTGCCCCGTCTGGATGACCATGATGGCGCCGGTGAAGAGCGCCGTCAGGACCACGATTGGGTAGGACTTCACGCCGACCTTGTAGAGGTTTCGCCAGAGCTCCTCCCGGTCGAAGCGTGGCGGGAACATCGCGCGCACGATGCCGGCCGAGGTGATGGTCATGCCGCCGATGATGGCGGCGATCCGGCGCACACCGCCACCCACGGCGGCCACGAGATCCAGGCCCCTGCTCGTCCGCGAGCTCATGCCGGAGCCTCCCCCGCCGGGCTCTCCTCGGCGCCGGCCCCGGCGTCGAGCAGCGCCAGGGTGCCTGCCTGCCCGGTCGCGAAGAAGAAGACCTTGACCACGGGGTCCTCGGCGGCGGCCCCGGCCTCGTCGAGGGTGCCCCGAAACTGCACGCGGCCCTTGTGCAGCACGAGGTAGCGGTCGCAGACATCTTTCATCCGGTCCACGTCGTGGCTCACGACCACGTCGGTGCTCCAACGCTCATCGTGCAGGCGCCTGAGCAGCCCGAAGATCTTGCTCGAGGTGACCGGGTCGAGGCCGGCCGTGGGGTCGTCGTAGAGCACGATCTCGGGGGCGTGGATGGTCGCCCGGGCCAGCGCGACGCGCTTCTTCATGCCTCCGCTCAGCTCCGAGGGGAAGAGGCGCTCGGTCCCGGCGAGGCCCACGTCGGCGAGCAGGTCGGAGGCGAGGCCGAGGGCCTGGTCGCGCGGCAGATCGCCCTGGCGCAACAAGGGAAAGGCGACGTTCTCGACGACGGGCAGGAAGTCGAAGAGGGCGTAGTTCTGGAAGAGCATGCCCATGCGGCGCCGGACCGCCGCGAGCCGCCCCCCGTGCATCCGGTGGATGTCCTCGCCGAACACGTGCACGCTGCCGCTGTCGGGCCGGAGCAGCGCGGCCACGAGCTTCAGCAGGACGGTCTTCCCCACTCCGCCAGGCCCGACGATGCCCAGGACCTCGCCCTGCCTCACCTCGAAGGACACGCCGTCGAGCACGGGGTGGCCGTCGAAGCCGTGGCGCAGATCCTCGACCGAGATGACGGCGCTCACGGGCCCGATCCCTGGCTCAGAGTTGCCGCTCCTCCACCGGCGCAGCGCCCCTCGTCCAGCTCCCTACCCTTCTCCCGTGCCTCGGCGCGCGCCTTGCGGGACCACCGGCTCAACGGATGGTCGGCGAGCAGGCGGCAGAGCACCGCCCACCGCTGCTTCTCGCCGCCGATCCGCTCCCGGCATGCCGCGAGCTGCCAGAGCGCGTCGTCACGAAGCCGCGACGAGGGGTGTCGCGCGCCGAAGCGCTCGAGCACGGCGGCCCCCTCGGCCGGGCGTTCGAGCACGCCGCAGTAGAGGGCCGCGAGACGAAGCTCTCCCTGGGTGTAGAGCGGGCTGTCGTAGGTCCCCGGCTTCAAGGTCCGCTCGAAGCGCCCCGTCAGGCGCTCGAGGGCCTCGGCCTCGGCCTCGTGACGCCCCGCCTCCCGGTGGAGCTTCACCAGCATGTTGGTGGCGCTGTGCCAGACCGACGAGGCCGGGAAGTGCAGGTGGATGTCCTCCAGCATGCTGCGCGCACGGGAGCGCTCGCCCTCGCGCAGGTGGGCGCGGGCGAGGTGGACCGCCACGACCTGCCGCAGCGTCGTGCCCCGGGCGCGCTCGAGGGCCTGCTCGAGGAAGGACATCCAGGCCTCGCCGCCGTGGGCGCGTGCGGTCATCACCATGGCGTCCCGCAGGGCGAGGCGGGCGGCCACGGTGTCGGGGAAGCGCTCTATCAGCTCCAGGCACATGAGCCTGGCCCTGTCCGGGCGCTCGAGCAGGCGGTCGGCCATGCGCGCGTAGCGCAGGCGCACCAGGGCTGCCTGCCCGCGGTCGAGGTTCAGGCGGCGGGCGGCGGCCAGCTCGCGCAGCGCGGGCCTGGCGGCTCCGCGGCGGATGTGAAGGTCGGCCGCGCGGATGCGCAGCCCGACGCGGTCCGCCTCGAGGTAGGCCTCGTCAGCCAGACCGGCGATGCTCTCGGCCGCCTCTTGAAGGCGCCCGCGGTCGGCGAGGCGCTCCGCCTCGTATACCCGCCGGTCGAACTCGAGGCGGTGCGCCGGCCGGGCGCAGGCGGCCGCCGCAACGACGAGACAGATGGCGCCGACCCTCACCCGCCAGCTCTCGCGGGCCCCGGAGCGTGGGGCGCGCGCCCCGATGCCTCCACCACGACGCGAGCGAGCAGCTCCTCGTGGATGAGCCCGTTGCTCGCCACTATCTCGGCGGAGAGCGGGTCGAAAGGGGCGCCGGCGTAGTCGCTCACGACGGCACCCGCCTCCTCCGCGATCGCCACCCCGGCGCACGTGTCCCAGGGCTGCAGGCCCTCCTCGAAGAAGCCGTCGAAGCGCCCGGCGGCCAGCCAGCAGAGGTCGATCACGGCCGCGCCGCAGCGACGCACACCGTGGGCCTCCATCATGCCGCTCTTCACACGCGCGAGAAGACGGTCGGCGACCTCGCGGCGATCATAGGGGAAGCCGGTGGCGAGCAGAGATGCCGACAGCTCCTTCGTGCGCGAGACCCGGATCGCCCGGTCTCCGAGGTAGGCGCCTCCCCCTCGCCAGCCGAAGTAGCTCTCGCCGAGGGCCGGGACCTCCACGACGCCCCCGACGGGCCGGCCGTCCTCCATGAGCCCCATGGACACACCGAAGAGCGGCAGGCCGTGCAGGAAGTTGGTCGTGCCGTCGAGTGGGTCTATGAGCCACCCCCGCCCGTCCCTGCTGAAGCTGCCTCCGGTCTCTTCGGCCCAGACGCGGTCCTCCGGGAAGAGACGACCGAGCTCCTTGAGGATGTGGCGCTCGGACTCCTTGTCCGCCCTGGTCACGAAGTCGACCGCGCCCTTGGCCTCCACCGTGCCGAGGTCCCGCTCGTAGTAGCGCATCAGGATCTGCCCGGCCTCGCTGGCGAGGCGCCGGGCGACCTGCACGCGGGCGACGAGCGGATCGCTGGCCTGCTCCGGGAGCCTGGCGTCAGGTGCGCGGGTCATGGCGGGAGAGCATAGTCGCCCGCCCCGAGGACGGAAAGCCTCGTCGCCACCAAAGGTGTGGACCCCCGGCGGCGCTTCTGCAAAGCTCGCCGCGAACTCACTCTGGCGAGGGCCATGGCCGAGGAAAGAGCACACTGGTGGGACCTGCCGATCGCCGCGCTCGACGTCGAGACCACAGGGCTCGACCCGAAGAACGACGCCATCATCGAGATAGCCATCGTGCACATGCGCGCCGGCGAGGTCGAGGAGTCGTGGAGCAGCCTGGTGCACCCCGGCCGCCCCATCGGGCCCGACGCCCAGCGCATCACCGGCATCACTGACGCGGACGTCGCCGACGCCCCGCGCTTCGCCGACGTCGCCGAAGAGACGGCCGCTCGCCTCGAGGGGCGCGCCATCCTGGCCTACAACCTCGCCTTCGACCGGGAGTTCGTCGAGCGGGCGCTGGATGCGGGAGGCCGGCAGTGGCCCGAGAAGGCGGTCCTGCTCGACCCGCTGATCCTCGCCCGGGGCCTCTTCCCCGACGTGCGCAGCAGGAAGCTGGCCCGCATCGCCGAACGCCTCGGCGTGACCCTCGAGGAGGCCCACCGCGCCGAGGCTGACGCGGAGGCGGCCGGGCGGGTGCTCTACGGCATGCGGGCGCACCTGCCCGACGCCCTCTCGGAGCTCCTGGAGCTCCAGTCCCAGTGGGCCGTGGCCTACGCCCGGGACACCGCATCGTGGAGAGGCGGCGCGCGCGAGGCCGACCCGGCGCTCGTGCTCATGGAGAGCCCCACGACCGACGACGGCAGCTACCGCCTCGGCCCGGCTTACCGCTACGGCCGCGACCCGGACGTGGACCCGCTGCGCTTCATCTTCAGGCGGCTGCCGGCGACGGGAAGATAGGCGGAGAACCAGGAGCCGCGGGCCCGAGTCGGCTCCGGCCTTGACTTCCGGCACGCGTCGCCCTATCTCGCTGCCGCCATGCCGATCTACGAGTACGAGTGCGAAAGCTGCGGTGAGACCTTCGAAGCCATCCGGAGGTTCTCCGACCCGCCCCTCGAGAGCTGCCTCGAGTGTGGCGCCGACAACCCACGCAAGCTCATCTCCGCCGCCGCCTTCCACCTGAAGGGGAGCGGCTGGTACGCGACCGACTACGGGAGGCCGAAGCACCAGCCCGACGCCAAGCCGGAGAAGGTGGCGGACGCGAAGTCGGAGCCCAAGGCGAGCGAGAGCGGGGACACGTCGTCCGGCGGCGGGGACAGCTCGACCGGCGGCGGCGGGGACAAGTCGGAGGGCAAGAACCGGGAAGACAAAGCCGCGAGCGCCTGAGCGCGGCCCGCTGCTGCCTCCGACACGAAGCTATTTCTTGCCCGAGGCGCGGCGCTCGCTAAGATGAAGGTGCGCCCGAAGGAAGGCGGCACCATGACCCGTTTGACCTACATACTGCCCATCGCTGCTTTGACTGCCGGTCTGGCGTGCTCGACAGGGCCCGGCGACGGACACATCCCGCGCGAGCGTGAGCCCAACCAGAACACGACCTTCTTGCCGGGCGGCACCAAGCTCGAATTCAAGACGCCGACCCTCGAAGACGTCGGCCCGGACGCGGGGCTCACGGACTGGGGCGCTGCGCCGGCCGTTGACACAGGCGCTGGGACCGCGATCGACCCAGGGGTCTCCTGCGACATCCCGGGAGTGGACTCCGCCAGCATCTACGCGCACTGCCGGACAGAGCCGCAGCCCTGACCCCTGCCAGCAGCCGTGAGCACCGCCGCCGCCGTCATCGGCGTTAGCCTCCTGGTGTCTCTGGGCGTTCCCTCGGCTGCCGTCGAGGACTGGAGGCTGCTCCCGGCAGACGCGGTCGCTCCCGGACCGAGCGTCGCGGTCGGGGGACACGGCAGGGGTAGGCTGGAAGGCGGCGTGCGCCTGCCCGAGCACGAGCCCTGGCTGGGCGTGCTCCGCTCCTCGCGGCGCCGCGGCTATGACCACGGGCACTCCCGCCTCGTCCGCGCGCTCGTGCGGGCGGCGCGCCGAGCCGGCCCGGCCGTGTGGCCGCCGAGGCGCCTGTGGGTCGGGAACGTCGCCGCGGCCATGGGGGGTGAGATCGCCCCCTCGCGCTCCCACCGCACGGGCCTGGACGCCGACATCGTGCTGCCGGCTCTGGACGAAGACGGCTCCCCCGCGGCGCCGAGAGTAGCCCCCGTGCGCGCGCCGGGCGCCGATGGAGACGGGCCCACCCTCGACGTGGCGGCGACGTGGGCGTTGGTGGAGGCCCTGCTCGAAGACCCGGAAGCGGAGCCGCTCTGGCTCTTCGTCTCCGAGCCCATAGCGCAAGCACTCGTCGAGCACGCCGTGCGAGAGGGCCGCCCGCCCCACCTGGTGGCAAGGGCCACGTGGCTCCTGCACCAGCCGTCGGACAGCAGGGCCCACGACGACCACCTCCACGTGAGGCTGGCGTGCTCTGCGAGCGACCGCCTCGCGGGCTGCAGGGACTACGGTCCCGCGTGGCCGTGGTTGGAGCTGGGCAGAGGGGAGCTGCGCGAGCTGGTCGTGGGGCAGATCCTCCGCGCGCTCACCTCGGGCGAGGGTCTGCTGGCCGCCCTCGAGCGAGCCGACCGGGCGGGGGAGGAAGGGGCGGCCCCCTTTGCCCTGCTCTTGCTCAAAGACCACGACGAGCGGGTGCGTGAGGCGGCCGCCGAGCTGCTCGCGCGCGTGGCGCCCGGAGAGCTCCTCGGGGTGGTGCTCGCGAGCGACGACGAGCCCGTGTGGCCGCCAGGAGAGGAGGTCAAGGCGGCGCGGCGATGGGCCGGCTCCCTGGCCGGGCTCGCGGCGGCGAAGAGGCTCCGAGAGAGCCGCGCCTGCCGGAGAGGCAAACCCTCCCTGCTGCGGAGCTGGCTCGGCGTGGTCGAGCTCGAGCCCGAAGACGAGGCGGCGGAAGCGCTCGCGGCGTGCGCGAAGAGAGGGCCGCGCGCGCTTCGCCGGCGTGCGCTGGACGCCCTGGCCCGCGTG
>CAZQPP010000179.1:0-14392 GCA_964594295.1 uncultured Myxococcales bacterium
CCGAGGAGGTCGTAGGCGAGCAGCAGGCCGGGCATGCTGCGCACGTACATGTCGCGGGAGGCGTCGGCCTGGAGCGTCGGAGTGGTGTCGTAGTGGGTGCCGCTGATGTCCACGCCCTCGTAGTAGTAGGCCGGGAGGCGGGCGCGGTGGCGCTCGGGGATCTCGAAGCTGAAGTGGCCGTCGTCGGGGGGGCGGTAGCTGGCGATGGCTTTGCCCCAGTGGCCCACGGGGTGGGGCGCGCCCTCTTCTGTCATGGCCCAGTGCGAGCGGACGAGCATGCCCGGGATGTCGTTGATCTCGTACATGAAGGCGAAGCCCTCGGCCCGGGCCAGCATGCGCTCGTAGTCGGCCTCGGTCCCCGTCGCGGCGTAGCGGGCTGCCGCCGCCCACAAGGCGGTCCCGGTCCAGCCCGAGGAGTCGCCGTAGCCGTCGTACCTCTCGAAGTGCTCCGGCTTCGACCACTCGCTCTCGGGCGTGCCGGCGAGGACGGGGCCCGTGAAGTCCACGTCCATCGATTGGCCGTTTGCGTCGTGGTAGAGGTCGAAGAAGCGGTCGAACCAGAAGGCCTGGAGGGTCATGGGCGGGACGAGGGCCGCCCAGTCGCCGGCGTTGGAGTCGTAGATCTCGCAGGCGCGCAGGGTGTTCTCGACGCAGCGCTTCTCGGCGATCACGGGGCAGGAGGGCACCTCCGGCGGCAGCAGCGAGGAGGCCGGCCTGTCCTGGTAGGCGCGCATCCGGGGTGGCGGCGGGGGAGGGGGCGTGTCGGCGGTGTCGGTGGTGTCCTCTGAGGAGGCCACGTCTTCGTCGTCGACGCCCCCGGGGTCGGTGGCGGAGTCGTCAGGGCCGCTGTCGGCGCCCGGGTCGGCCAGAGGTGTGTCGAGCCCCTCGCCGGGATCGGCGCCGGGATCGGCCCGCCCGTCCGCTGATGGTGAAGCGTCGTTCCCGGTGTCCGAGAGGGCCGGCTCTGTTTCGCCATCCGACGCGCCGCACGAGACGGCCCCCACGAGCAGCCAGGCCGCTGCCGCGGCGATCACGAAGCCTCTCATTGATGTCTCCTTTCTGGGCGAGGAAGCCGTCGGTGTTGGACGCCCCTCACTGCCCCCTGGTCAGCGTCCCGAGCACCTGCTCCTCGTCGAGGCGCGGCGAGTGGGCGCCGCACGAGTCCTTCTCGCTGACCTCGCGCTCCTTGGAGGCGTAGAAGCCGTGCTCGCGCAGGACCTCGAACTTCGGCCAGATGTTGCCCTCGAGGTCGTAGAGGAAGAAGCCCGAGAAGATGTCGGGGTGGGCCTGGACGAAGTCGAAGATGAAGGCGTGCTCGTCGGTGGCGGCGAGGTGCCCGTCGTCGCAGATCTCGTGGCCGGTGAGCATGTACTCGGGGAGGAGGCCCGGGTAGAAGGCGAGGCTCTCGATGCCGTGCTCGGCAACGTGCTCTTTGAAGATGCGCGTCTGCGGCAGGAGGGAGAGCAGGGAGGGCAGGATACGCGCGCCGACGAGGCGGAAGGCGATCATCTGGAAGACGGTCTGGTTGAAGTCCTCCATCGTCTCGAAGGGGAAGCCCCAGACGAAGAAGGTGTCCACGCGCGGGAACACCAGCACCGCGCGCGAGACGACGTCGATGGCCTGCTCGATGGTGAAGCCCTTCTCGATGCGCTCGAGGACGCGGTTCGAGCCGGACTCGATGCCGAAGCGGATCTCCACGCAGCCCGTGTCGGCCATGTGCTGCATGACGTCGTCGTTTGCGAGGTTGATGCGCGCGAAGGCCTTCCACTTCACCTCGCCGACGAGCTTCGCGGCCTCGAGGGCGTCGCAGAAGGCGTGCACGCGCTCGCGCGAGGACACGAAGAACTCGTCTTGGAACAAGAAGAGGTCGACGCCGTGCTCGCGGTGGAGCATGGCCATCTCCGCGACGATGTCTTCGGGGTCGCGGAAGTGGGGGGCGTGGCCCCAGATGGGCGCGACCGAGCAGAACGAGCAGAGGTAGGGGCAGCCGCGGCTGGTGATCAGGTTGTGGCCGGCGTAGCGGGAGTAGTCCAGCTTGTCCAAGGCCGGCCAGCCCATCGCGGTCAGGTCCTCGATGCGGGGCGGCGTCTCGTTTCGGACCGGGCGCCCGCCGGCGTCGCGGTACACGATCCCGGGCACCTCCCGGAGGGGGGAGCCGTCCCTGAGCGCCCGCGCGAGCTCTACGGTGCTGCGCTCTCCTTCGCCGTGGGCGACCACGTCGATCCACTCGAAGCGCTCGATCAGCCTCTCCTCGACCGAGTGGGGGCCGACTCCTCCGAGCACGACGGTTCGGTCCGGGTAGCGCTGCTTCAGCTCCTTCGCGGCCAGGATCGTGAAAGGGAGCAGGTTCGCCATGCAGGAGAGGCCGATGACCGGCGCCGGGTCCGCGCAGAAGTCCGCGAGGGCTTCGGGCATGAAGGGCTCGTCGGTCTCGGCGAGCTGGTAGTCCCGGAAGTCGACGCCCAGCCCCGCCTGCTCGAGCGCGGCGCAGAGGTAGAGCGGCCCGAGGGGCACGTGCAGCTCCCGCTCCAGCGCGTCCACGTACCGGATCAGGAGCATGTTGAGGTTTACGAGGGTGATGTCTCCCGCGGCCGGGGTCGGGCTCATGCTGGCTAGTCGTTGCCGGGCGTCTCAGGGATGTCCGGGAGCACGCCGCGCGAGGTCATCGTGTCTTCCAGCTCGATGGTAGCCGTGTCCGCGCTCTGGCCCGTGTCGTCCTCGTCTGCGCTGGGCTCGAAGAACATGTCGGGGAGGATGCCCTTGTCCGCCCCCATCTCCTCTACGTCGATCACGGCGCTGTCCACGGTGTCCTCGATCGCGTCCGGTGGAGGCTCGTCCGGCTCGGCGCCCGTGCAGGCCGTGCCCGCCGTCACCGCGGCGGTCATGGCGGCGGTCGCGAAGGCTACCTTCGCCACACCCCTGGCGAAGCGGCGCCTGGTGTGGGCCTTGAGGTCGATGCTCTCGATCATCTGCGCGAGGGCCGGGTCCGGGACACTCCTCAGGATGTCGTGCTCCGAGTCGAGCAGCTTGTAGCCGGCGCCGCTCACCGCCGCCTTGCGGTCTGCAAAGAGCGCGCTGCGGAAGCTCGCGTCCCCGGCGGCCCGCACGAGGACCTTCTCGATCCCGATGGGGATCGAGACCTTGCGCTTCATGCGCGCACGCGGCCGGCCGCCCACTATCGTGCGGCGCACGACCTCCTTGCCCTCTTCCACCTCGAAACGAGAGTCGTCGGCCATTCTTGCCCCCGGTGAGGAAACCGAGCGCCTAGCATACACGCACCGGGAGGCCGGTGCCACGGTTCCGGGTCAGGGAGCGCGCTCCAGCGGCGAGGCGTGGCACTGCAGGCAGCTGACGCGCTCCGGGTGGGTCGTGCGCAGGCCGGGCGGGCCGGCGACGCCGTGGCAGCTGTGGCAGTCCTCGCGCATCCAGATGCCGTGGGGGATCGTGGGCGGGGCGCCGCCCCAGGCGCGCGGGCCTTCGCCGGGGGAGGGGAGGCCGATGAAGGAGTTGACGGCCCGGGGGGCCTTGTGATCCCAACGCTGCACCGTGGGGATGTGGCACTGGGTGCAGTTGGCCCGGAAGGTGTGGCTCATCACCCGCGCCACCTTGCCGTTCACCTCCACGCCCTTCGCGTGGCAGGCGAGGCAGGCGCTCGCGCTCTTCTCGTCGACGGCGTGGGGGATCGTCGGTGGGGCGCCGTCGTAGGCGCGGCGCTCCGCCCGGCCGGCGACGGCGCTTCTTCGCAAGCCCGCCGTGAGCACGACCTCGTCAGTGAGCTTGGGCAGCTTCTCTCGGAGCTTGGTGATGTCGCTGCTGACCTTGGTGCTCGGCCCGTAGCGCCGCTCTCGGAGCGCGGCGTAGGCCTGCCCCGGGACCACGTGGGGCGAGGTGGACGCCTCGGGTGGCGCGCGGTGCGGTGTGGTGGTCGGGCGGGAGGGGCGGGTGCCCTGGTAGAGACCGGCCACGGCCACGCCGAGCGCCACGGCGAGGATCACGGTCCAGATTGGTCCCTCGCGCTGGGTTGACATCGAAGCCTCCTCCTATGCCCGCGCCACTCGGGCGGCGCACTTCTTGTAGTCGGGCTGCTTCGAGATCGGGCAGTGCGCGTCCAAGGTCAGGGTGTTGGCCAGCAGCGTCTCGTCGAAGAAGGGGATGAAGAGGCTCCCGGGCGGAGGGGAGCCGCGGCCCCCAACCCACGCGGGGAGCACGAGCGTCCCGCGGCGGGTCTCGACCTTCACCCGCGCGCCGCTCTTCACGCCGATGGCCTCCGCGTCCTGGGGGTTCAGCTCGACATAGGCCTCGGGCATGGAGCTCCTGAGCTGCGGCACGGCCATGGTCATGGAGCCGGTGTGCCAGTGCTCGAGCACGCGGCCGGTGCAGAGCCAGAAGGGGTAGTCCTTGTCCGGCGACTCCGGGGGCTCCTCGTAGGGCCTCGACCAGAGCTGGGCCCGGTCGTCCTTGGTGACCGAGTGGTAGAACTGGATCCCCGCGCCCTCCTTCACGTAGGGGTCGTCGAACTCGGAGAAGCGCCAGCGGGTCTCTCGCCAGGAGCCGTCCTTCTGCTGCACGACCGGCCAGCGCATGCCGAAGACCTTCACGTACTCGTCGTAGGGCGCGATGTCCTTGTGCTTCATGCGCGTGAAGGGGCGGTACTCCTCGAAGAGGTGCTTGTCGACGTTGACGGAGTAGAACTGCTCCCAACGCCAGACCGGCACCGAGCGGCCCTTCTCGTCCTTGACGGCGAAGATGAAGTCGCCGTCCTTGTCCTTCATGCCCTCGACGCCGGCGTCGTAGAGGCGGCGCGCCACGGCGACGGTCTGCCAGACGTCGTCGCGCGCTTCGCCGGGGGGCATGACCTGGCGGAACCACTGCTGCGTGCGGCGCTCGGAGTTCCCGAAGACCCCGTTCTTCTCGACCCACATGGCCGAGGGGAGCACGAGGTCGGCGGCCCTCGTGGTCACGGTCTCGTAGGAGTCCGAGACGATGAGGAACTTGCCGGGGATCTTCCGGCTCGGGTCGAAGAGCTTGTGGGTGTTGGGCAGGGACTGGGCCGGGTTGGTCACCTGGACCCAGATGGTGTCCACGGCGCCGTCTTCGCGGCAGAAGTTGTCCCACATGGCGACGGTGTGGAAGCCGGGCTTGGGGTTGATGCGGCCCGCCGGCAGGTTCCAGAAGCCCTCGCAGTGCTTGCGGTGTGCCTCCTTCTTGACGATGCGGCCGCCCGGCAGGGCGTGGGCGAGGGTGCCCACTTCTCGGACGGTGCCGCAGGCCGAGGGTTGGCCGGTGAGGCTTGTCGGGTTGTCTCCGGGGCGGCCGAAGTGCCCGCTGAGCAGGTGCACGCCGTGCACCAGGGTGTTGATGGCGGTCCCGCGCGTGTGCTGGTTCATGCCCATGCACCACAGCGAGGTGATCCTCTTGCTCGGGTCTCCGAAGAGATCGCCGAGCATGCGGATGTCCTTCGCGGGGACACCGGAGAGCCTCTCGACCTCCTCCGGCGTGTAGGGCTCCAAGCCCTCCTTGAACTCCTCCCAGGTCGCGGCCTGGCCGAAGAGGCTGAAGGGCTTGGTGTCCTTGCGGAAGGCGAGGTGCTTCTCGACGAAGGTCTTGGAGTAGGTCCCGTTCTTCACAAGCAGGTGCATGATCCCGTTGGCGATGGCGAGATCGGTGTGGGGACGGAACTCGAGGTAGTGCTGGCACTGCGCGGTCGTGCGGGTGCGGCGCGTGCCGATGTCGATCATCAGGATCTTCTCGCCCCGGGAGCGCCTGTCGATGACCCGCGAGAACAAGATGGGGTGCATCTCGGCGGGGTTGTTGCCCCACATGATGAGCACGTCGCACTTGTCGAGGTCGTCGTAGCAGCCGTTGGGCTCGTCGACCCCGTAGGTCGACAGGAAGCCCGTCACCGCAGACGCCATGCACAGGCGCGCGTTGGGATCGATGTTGTTGTTGGAGAGGCCGCCCTTGATGAACTTCTGAGCGGCGTAGCCCTCGGGGATCGTCCACTGGCCCGAGCCGTAGATGGCGAAACGCTCGGGCGCCTTCAGGATGCGATCGCGCACGATGTCCAGCGCCTCGTCCCAGGAGATGGGAACCTGCTTGCCGTCCTTCTTCAGCAGCGGGCGAGTCAGGCGGCCCTTGCCGTAGAGGGCGAGGCCCACGTGGTAACCCTTGACGCAGAGCAGGCCGCGGTTCACGTCTGCCTCGCGCGGGGCCTTGATGGACACGACCCGGTCGTCGCGGGTGCCCACCATGACGTGGCAGCCCGTGCCGCAGTAACGGCAGGGGGCCTTCTCCCACTTCACGCCGTCGCTCTTGTCGGCGAGCGCCAGGGCGGATGTGGTGGTCCCCGCTACCGCCGCGGCCGCGGCGGCCATGGCGGAAGCGCGCAGGAATTCGCGCCGGTTCAACTTCATTGTCCGCTCCCCATGTCCCCTTCGAAGTTCACACAGACCAGCTCCACGAGGTCGACACCATTCGTCGCCTCGAGGCGCTCGAAGCAGTCGCGGTCCTCACGGCTCGAGGGCGTGTCCACCACCGCCGGGTAACGGAGACCTTCCGGATCGCCCAGGGTCACGGCGGGCACGGCGGCGATCTGCGCCAGGGCCTGCTCGCGTTCTCGGTCGTCGTCGCTCAGGGTGAGCACCAGTCCGGTGATGGCCATCTCGTGTCTCCGGAGAGCCGTGTCGAGGCGCGCCTTTGGAGGTCCACTGCCTCGTTCGCGGCGCACTCTACTCCGCCCCGGATGAAGAAATCAAGAATTATTTGTCGTTTATTCTGGGATTTTGCGAAACAAAGGTGTATGAGGGTAGGCGCAGATGCCAAAAGAGGCGCAGAGAGGCCCCCCAAATGGCGAAGAAACTGCTTATAATTACAGGGTGTTTGCTCCTGGTGGCGTGTCCCGGGCCGCCCGACGACGCGACCCTCCACGAGGCGCCGGCGCAGGCCGGCGGTGCGCCAAAACGCTTCTCGGCGCAGGTGCTCATGCCCTACGACCAGCTAGGGATGAACACCGGTCTCAAAGAGCTGACGGGCGAGCCCGCGCGCGTGACCTGCGTCACCTGCCACGCGGCCTTCGAGCCCCGGAAGAGCTACGAGATGGCGAGGAACATCCCCGGGCTGCACGAGGACGTCACGGTCAAGCACGGAGACCTGACCTGCCGCTCCTGCCACAACCCGCCACGCTTCCAGGACTTCCGGCTCGTGGACGGCTCCACCGTCGAGTACGCGAACGTCATGAAGCTCTGCGGCCAGTGCCACGGCTCCATCAAGCGCGACTACGACCACGGCGCCCACGGGGGCATGAGCGGTCACTGGGACCTCGACAGGGGTCCTCGCCAGCGAAACCACTGCCTGCACTGCCACGACGCACATCAACCCGCCGTGCCGCAGATGATCCCGGCGCCGGCGCCCAAGTACCGCTTCGTGGGCAACGAGCCAGGGGAGGGCGATCATCATGAGTGAGCAGAACAAGGCCGACAGCAACGTCACCCGCCGCACCCTCCTGAAGCTCGCCGGCGCCGCCGCGGGCCTGGGCGCGTTGAGCTGGGCGGTGGCGCCCTTCACAGAGCTCAAGGACAAGCTCAGCGCCGAGGAGCTGCTCCAGAAGCACTACAAGGAGCTCAGCGACGACGACAAGGCGCGCATCTTCAGGCGCCTCGAGGCCGAGACCCGGCGCGACTACGGCGCGCGCGTGCGCATCGGCGACCCGAAGCCCGTGCCCGGGACCAAGTGGGGCTACGCGCTGAACCTGTCGCTGTGCATGGGCTGCCGCCAGTGCGCCCAGGCGTGCCACCGCGAGAACAACCACGACCGCCAGAGCAACAACAGCTACATCCGCGTCTTCGAGATGCAGAGCGACAGCCTCGACCTCGCCAACGCCACCTCGGAGTACAACCACCCGGTCCCGCAGCCCGCCAACACCTACATGCCGGTGCAGTGCCACCACTGCGACAAGCCCCCCTGCGTTGACGTCTGCCCCGTGCGTGCCACCTGGAAGGAGCCCGACGGCGTCGTGGTCGTCGACTACAACTGGTGCATCGGCTGCCGCTACTGCGAGGCCGCGTGCCCATACCACGCGCGACGCTTCAACTGGTCCAAGCCCGAGATCCCGGCGAGCGAGGTGAACCCGGACCAGGCCTACCTCTCCAACCGTGTCCGGCCGCCCGGCGTGATGGAGAAGTGCACCTTCTGCCTGCACCGCGTGCGAAAGGGTCGCCTGCCGGCCTGCCTCGAGGCCTGCCCGGCCGGCGCCCGCGTATTCGGAAACCTGCTCGACCCCAAGTCCGAGATCCGGTGGGTCATCGAGAAGAAGCGCGTGCTCGTGCTCAAAGAGGAGCACGGCACGATCCCGAGCTTCTACTACTTCTTCACGGCCTAGGGAGGAGGAGATGGCGCAGTCACAGTCCGTCGAGCGGCAGGGCACCTCCCACTGGGTCGGCTACACCCGCTTCCTGTGGCGGGCGCTGGTCCTCGCAACCGAGGGCTCGCGCGCGTTCTACACGTGGATGATCCTCCTGACCGCCGTGGCCCTCGTGGGCCTCAACGCGTGGGGCCAGCAGGTCGCGGCCGGCATGGCGCTGACCAACATGAGCGACCACGTCTCGTGGGGCCTCTACATCGCCAACTTCACCTTCGCCGTGGGCCTCGCCGCCGGCGGCGTGATGATGGTCATCCCGGCCTACCTCTACCGCGACCGCAAGATGCACGAGGTGGTCATCTTCGGCGAGCTCCTGGCCGTCGCGGCCATCATCATGGCCATGGCCTTCGTCATCGTCGACCTCGGCCGCCCGGACCGCTTCTGGCACCTCGTGCCAGGCCTCGGCCAGCTCAACTGGCCCTTCTCCATGCTCGCCTGGGACGTGGTGGTGCTCAACGGCTACCTGCTCTTGAACCTGCACATCTGCGGGTACCTCCTCTACATGCGTTTCCTGGGCCGAGAGCCAGAGCCGCGCTGGTACGTGCCCTTCGTGCTCATCTCCATCGTGTGGGCCATCTCGATCCACACCGTGACCGCCTTCTTGTACTCGGGCCTCGGCGGCCGCCCGCTCTGGAACTCCGCCCTGCTCGCGCCGCGATTCCTGGCCTCGGCCTTCGTCACCGGGCCCGCCTTCCTGGTCGTGGCCCTCATGGCGGTCGCGAGGGTCAGCAAACGCTTCGAGCTCGACGAGCGCCCGGTGCGCGTGCTCGTCAACATCCTGCGCGTCACCGTCTCCGCCAACCTGCTCATGTTCGGCAGCGAGCTCTTCACCGAGCTCTACGCCGGCGGCACGCACACCGCCTCGGCCGAGTACCTCTTCTTCGGGCTGCACGGACACAACGAGCTCGTCCCCTGGATCTGGAGCGCGGTGGGCCTGAACGTGGTCGCGGCCCTGGTCTTCTTCCACCCCCGCATCGTCGAGAAGCGCGCCCTGCTGGTCGCCGCCTGCGTCCTGACCTTCGCCGGCATCTGGATCGAGAAGGGCCTCGGGCTCATCGTGCCGGGCTTCATCCCGAGCGCCCTGCACGAGATCGTGGAGTACCTGCCGAGCATCGTCGAGTGGCGCATCGTGGCTGGAATCTGGGCCTTCGGTCTGATGATCTACACCGTGGCCCTGAAGATCGCCCTGCCGATCCTCGAAGATCGCTTCTCGCGGAGTTGAGCGGAATGTTCAACAAGTCCACCGAGGCCGCAATCTCCTCGATGAGCCTGCTGGCCGAGGTGTGGTGCGAGGAAGGCGGCCGTCTCACGGCCAGCCAGATCGCCGAGCGCAGGAAGCTCCCGAGACCATTCGTGGCGAAGCTCCTCACCGTGCTGGCCCGGAACGACCTGGTCGCCGGCTCGCCCGGGCCGAACGGAGGCTACTCCCTCAAGCGAGCGCCCGACTCCATATCCCTGCTCGAGGTCGCGCGCTGTTTCGAGCGCGAGACACCCCTGCTCGCGTGCCCATTCGGGCCCGACTTCTGCGGCACGAGCGACGACAAGTGCCCGCTCCACGACCAGGTGGTCGATCTCCACGGGCAGGTCGACGCCTTCTTGGGGAGCACGAACCTCGGCGTGTTCTGCAGGAGCACGCCGGAGGGGGAGGGCGGCGGGCCCGAGGTCGCCTGAGCCCTTGACATCGAAGCTCCCTACGACGATGAGAGTGGCCCATGACGAACCCAAAGAGCGCCGCCGCCATAGCCGACATCGAGGTCAAAACCGCGGACGGCGAGCCCTTCAGGCTCGGCGAGCTGTGGGCCGACCGCCCTGTGGTTCTGACCTTCCTGCGGCACTTCGGGTGAATCGCCTGCCGCAGGCACGTCGCGCAGTTGCGTGACGCACAAGGAGAGATCGAGCAGGCGGGCGCCGAGCTTGTCCTCGTCGGCACCGGTGGGCCGCACTTCGCGAAGGCCTTTCGCGAGGAATTCGCCCCCGGGCTGAGGGTGCTGGCGGACCCCGAGCTCAAGAGCTACAGCGCGGCGGGCTTCAGCCGGAGCCTGGCGAAGGTGTTCAGCCCCAAGGCAGGGATACCCTTCTTCCGCGCGCTGAAGGAGGGTTTTCGGCTTGGGAAGGTCATGGGCGACGCCGGACAGCTCGGCGGCACCTATGTCATCCGCGAGGGCGGTGAGGTGACCTTCAGCCATGCCAGCGACGGCATCTTCGACCGGCCGGAGGTGGCGGAGGTCGTCGCCGCGCTGAAGTAGGGAGGGACGGATTTGTCGGGGGAGCAGCACTGGAACCGGGTCTACGACACCAAGGACACGGAGGCCGTGAGCTGGTATGCGCCAAGCCTCGGGACCTCCTTGGAGCTCATCTCCGAGGCCGGCCTTGATGCCGGCGCCGCGGTGATCGACGTCGGGGGCGGCGCCTCGACCCTGCCGGCCGAGCTCCTCGACAGGGGCTTCACAGAGGTCACCGTGCTCGACATCTCCGCGAGCGCCCTCGACAAGGCGCGCGCGCAGCTCGGCCCTCGCGCGCAGCAGGTCCGCTGGGTAGCCGGCGACGTGACCAGCGTGGAGCTCCCCGATGCAGCCTACGACCTCTGGCACGACCGAGCGGTCTTCCACTTCCTCACCCAGGAGGTCGACCAGGACGCCTACATCCGTCAGGTCTCGCGTGCGCTCAAGCCGGGCGGCAGGCTCGTCGTGGCGACCTTCGGCGCGAGCGGCCCGGAGAAGTGCAGCGGTCTGCCGGTGGCACGCTACGACGACCAGGCCCTGGTCAAGCGCTTCGGAGACTGCTTCGAGCGCCTGCGCTGCCTCGAGGACACCCACGTCACGCCGTGGGGAGCCTCGCAGCTGTTCACGTACTGCCTGTGCCGAAGGTCGGGTTGAGGGCCTGCCCGCGGGCGGCGCTCAGCAGTTGCCGTAGCGCTCGCGGATGAGGTCGGTGATGCGGTGCAGCGACTCCCTCCCGAAGCGCTGCCTCTCGGGCCAGGTCAGGCCGCCGACCTCGTCCACGCCGCCGTCCCCTCGCGGCACGAGCCCGTAGCGCTCCGGCATGCGCCCGATGGCGCTGTGGTGCACCAGCTCGTAGGGCAAGATGAACATCCAGTGGACGTTCTGGTGGTTGCGCTCCACGAAGGAGAGGAACTCCTGGATGTCCGCCTCGCTCTCGTGGGGCATGCCGACGATCACGTTGATCGAGCTGCGGATGCCGGCGCGGCTCGCGGCGGCCAGCACCTCGCCGAAGTCCGCGCTCTTGATCCTCCGGTCGTAGAGCTGGCTCAGCCGGTCGGAGAGCGTGTCGAAGCCCCAGTTGAGCCAGTCGCAGCCGGCCCGGTGCATGCGCGTGAGCAGCTCGTAGTCGATGCGCGTGGGGTGTGCGCAGTCGGCCCAGTGCAGCTCCTTGCCGGTGCCTATCAGGCCGTCGATCAGGGCGTTCGCGTACTTCGGGCTGCTGTTGAAGGCCTCGTTCAAGAAGAAGAAGTGCGAGACGCCGTGCTCCTCGTGCATGCGCTCTATGTCGTGCACCACGAGGCGGTGGTCCCGCTGCTTGAAGCGCCTCTTGTTCCAGGCGTTGCAGTAGGCGCAGTCGTAGGGGCAGCCCAGGGAGAACTGGTAGGGGATCGTCTGCTCGCCCCAATCGGCGTAGCAGCCGTTGGTGTAGCGACCGAGGGGGAAGCCTGCGAGGCGGGGCACCGCGCGCACGTTCATGGAGTGCGTCATGCGGTGCAGGTGCTCGCCCCCGTCGGGCTTGAGCACGGTGACGCCCGGTATCCAGCGCGGGTCCTCGCCGTGGCGCAGGGCGTGGCATGCGAGCAGGAGGGGCACTTCGCCCTCCTCGAGGATCAGCACGTCGAGCTCGGGGACGTATGGCCTCGAGACGTCGTGCAGCCAGCGGCCGCCCATGATGGTCGGCGGCACACGGCGCCCGAGCACCGCCATCCGGCGCCGCATCAGGACGTA
Source organism: uncultured Myxococcales bacterium (assembly GCA_964594295.1). Classification (GTDB taxonomy): domain Bacteria; phylum Myxococcota_A; class UBA9042; order UBA3505; family UBA3505; genus CAZQPP01. The sequence goes on from CAZQPP010000179.1 coordinate 12,367, forward strand.
GGTCAGGGGGTCGAGCCTGTGGCCGGACGCGAGCCCGATGGCGTCCGCGTCCTCCGCGTCGAGGAAGTCGACCCAGCGGTCGAGGAGCGCGTCGAGGGCCGGGTCCTCGGCACCCTCGAGGGCCGCGAGCAGGCGCCTCTCCTCAGAGATTGCGATCTTCTCGTCGTCGGTGAAGCCGGCGTCCACGAGGGCGTCGCTGATGCGCACCTCCGCGCCGAAGGCGTGCATGAAGCCGGCGAGCTGGATGACGCCGAGGTGCGGGAAGATCTCGGTCTTGTTCCCCGCCGATCGGTCGTAGGAGAAGCTGGGGGTCACCGCCGGCCCGAGGGCGAGGGTCAAGCGGAAGCCGTCCACCCGGAATGCGCTCAGCGCCGGCATGTCCTCCAGGGTCACCGAGACGTCGCAGTCGCAGGGCATCACGCGCGGGCGCTTCAGCAGCTCGCGCAGGGGCACCCAGCCCTCGAGGAAGCTCGAGGCGGCCTTCCAGAAGCTCGGGTCGCGGCTCTTCATCTCCCGGTGTGCTAGCACCTGAGGCCACCGTAGGCCAAGAGGAGGCACCCGCTGGCGATCCGTGGATTCCGGCGCCGGGCGGGTGGCGCCTGTGATATGATCTCCGGCACGCCCGCGGGGGGCTTCGACGCGGTGCCGCCATGCACGCTTGCCGCCGGCTCTCCCCCCTGCTCCTCACGGCCATGCTGGTGTCCTGCCTGCCGGGCTACGACATCGACAAGCCCTCTCTGCGCGTGCTCGGCGAAGACGAGCACGAAGCTCTCGGCGCGCCGCCGGGCGCCGGTGCTGGCGGTGGCGCCGTGGCCTCGGGCGCCAAGCCGGGGGACGCACCCCCGCCCAGCCCCGAGCAGGGCGTGCTGCCGCCGCCGTGGCTCGCCGACGATGCCGGCGGCGCGTGGTCCCTGCCGGCGAGCCTCGCGGAGAGCGGCGATCCCCTCGGCCCGGCCGTCCGACCGGGGGAAGCCGGCTGCGGCGGGTGGCAGTGGGTGAACCCGCTGCCCCAGGGCGGCAGGGTGTACGACCTGTGGGCGGCCTCCGAAGACGACGCCTGGGCCCTCGCCTTCTGCGGCGGCGTGCTCCGTTGGGACGGCAGCAGCTGGTCGTGGTTCGGCCGCTCGCGCCGCTGGCTCCAGGCGATCTGGGGTGCCGGCGCCGACGATGTCTGGGCCGTGGGAGAAGAGGTGGTTCGCTGGGACGGGGAGGGCTGGCAGGCCGTGCCTCTCGATCTTGGTGACAGGCTGCTTCACGATGTCTGGGGCAGGGGGAGCGACGATGTCTGGGTAGTCGGTGAACGTGGCTACGTGGCTCGATGGAACGGCCGGGCCTTTCAGGTGCTTCCCTCCGGCACCGGCGCGGACCTCTACGGGGTGCACGGGTCGCCCGACGGGCACCTCTGGATCGTGGGCTGGGGCGACACCACCCGCTCGATCCTGCTCGCCTGGACCGGAACCGAGCTCGTGGGCCAGGCGATACCGCCAACCCGGCCAAGAGCGGTGTGGGGTTGGGCGGCGAACGAGATCTGGGTCCTCGGCTTCGCGCTGTGGCGATGGACGGGTGCGGGGTGGGACGTGCAAGGCTCGAGCTATGACAACCCTTCCTCGGCCAACGCCATGTGGGGCACGGGAGCGGACAACTTCTGGGTGGTAGGGGGCTCCTCCTATTGGCCCGAGATCTCCTGGGCCGAGGCGTCGCGCTGGGACGGCTTCACGTGGGCGCCTCACCCGCCGCCGGAGGGAGGCTCGCTGACCGCCGTTCACGCCCCGGCCGGCTCCGGCTCACCCTGGGCGGCCGGGGAGGACGGCCGCTTCTTCAGGTGGAAGGCGGAAGGGTGGAGCTCGCATCGCAGCGGTCACGACGTGAATGTTACGGCTCTCTTCGCGGTCGGCCCGGATGACGTCTGGGTCGCGACGGACGAGGGCTCGATGCTTCACTGGAACGGAGAGTCCTGGGCGCGGGAGGAGATCCTCCGGGAAGACGGCCACGTGAGCGCTGCGATCTGGGGGACTTCCGCCGACGA
>CAZQPP010000180.1:0-10694 GCA_964594295.1 uncultured Myxococcales bacterium
TGGGGGGTGTGGTGTCCATTTTTTAACTTTCGCGCGGGGGCCAATTGTGAAAATTGCCTACACCTGACCCCGGTCCCTCTTGCGTAGCCGCGCGTGCGCTGGCATCGTCGCGCGTCCGTGCTCAGGGAGGCCGTCGATGATGAAGCGCATCTTGGTGACCGGTGCAGCAGGCCAGGTGGGCTCAGAGCTCGTGCCCGCGCTCAGGGAACGCTACGGCAAGGACAACGTCATCGCCTCCGATCTGCGGATCGAGCACCGGGAGAAGCTCGGGGCCGACGGGCCCTTCGAGTACGTCGACGTGACCGACTTCCGCCAGCTCCAAGACGTCATCAGGCGCTACGACGTGGGGACCATCCACCACCTCGCCGCCCTCTTGAGCGCGGTGGCCGAGGAGAAGCCGCAGGTGGCCTGGAGCATCAACATGGGCGGCATGTACCGCGTGCTCGAGGTCGCCCGCCAGCTCGGCTGCGCGGTCTTCGTGCCCAGCTCCATCGGCGCCTTCGGGGCCTCGACCCCGAGGGACATGACGCCCCAGGACACCATCCAGCGCCCCAACACGATGTACGGGGTCACGAAGGTGGCCGGAGAGCTGCTCTCCGACTACTACTACGACCGCTTCGGCGTCGACGTGCGCGGCGTTCGTTTCCCGGGGCTCATCTCCTACGTGGCGCCGGCCGGCGGCGGAACGACCGACTACGCCGTCGAGATCTTCTACGAGGCCATCCGGCACAAGAGGTACCACTGCTTCCTGACGCCGGAGACCGAGCTGCCCATGATGTACATGCCCGACGCCATCCGGAGCATCATCGAGCTCATGGAGGCCGACGAGGGCAAGCTCGTGCACCGAAACGCCTTCAACCTCACGGCAATGAGCTTCACCCCCGAGCAGCTCGCCGCGGAGATCCGGCGCCACATCCCGGACTTCGAGATCAAGTACGAGGTCGACCCCGTGCGCCAGGACATAGCCAGCTCGTGGCCGCGCTCCATCGACGACGGCGCCGCCCGCGAGGAGTGGGGCTGGGAGCCGGAGTACGACCTCGCCCGCATGACCGCGGACATGATCGAGAAGCTCAGCGAGCGCCTGCCAAGTGAAGCCTGAGAACCAGCAGAGAAAGAGGTAGACCATGCCCCTCGACCGACTGACCGGAGTGCTGAGAACCGAGCTTGACGCCCTCACAGAGCAGGGCACGCGCAAGGGCAACGAGGACGTCGTGGTCTCTGTGCTGCCCGCTGCCGGCGACATGGGGCCGCGCCTGCGCCTCGCCGGCCACGGGGACAGGCTCTTCTTGAGGATGAACTCCAACGGCTACCTCGGCATGCCGCTGCGCGAGGAGCTGATGGAGGCCGAGGAGCGCGCCAGCCGCGCCTACGGGGTCGGCCCCGGAGCCGTGCGCTTCATCAGCGGCACCTACGCGCCCCACGTCAACCTCGAGGCCCGCCTCGCCGCCTTCCACGGCCGCGACGCAGGCATGATCTTCAGCTCCGCCTACGCGACCGTCGTCGCGGCGCTCTCTCCCTTCCTCGACGCCAACACCGCGGTCATCAGCGACGAGCTGAACCACAACTGCATCATCAACGCGGTCCGCTTGGCGAGGCCCGGGGCCAAGGCCATCTACAAGCACCTCGACATGGGCGAGCTCAAGGCCCGCCTCGGGGACGCGGCCGGCCGCTTCAAGCGCGCGGTCGTGGTCACCGACGGCATCTTCTCCATGCGGGGCGACCACGCACCCTTGGACGAGATAAACGAGATCGTGCGCTCCTTCGACGAGCGCTTCGAGGAGAACGCGGTGCTCGTGGTGGACGACTCCCACGGCGTCGGGGCCTTCGGCGCGACCGGCCGCGGCACCGAAGAGGTGAGCGACGCCCGCTGCGACGTGCTCGTCGCCACCCTCGGCAAGGCCCTCGGCGTCAACGGCGGCTACGTCGTGAGCGACGCGCCGGTCATCGAGTGGCTGCGCGAGAAGGCCACGATGTACATCTACTCGAACCCCATCACCTGCGGAGAGGCCGCCGCCGCGCTCAAGGCCGTAGAGATCCTCGACAGCCCCGAGGGCGTGGAGCTCCTGACCCACCTGCGCGCCATGACCGCCCGCTTCAAGGAAGGCATCATCGCCCTGGGCTACGAGAGCCTGCCCGGCGAGCACCCGGTGGTGCCCCTGATGGTCCGGGACACCTCGCGCACCTCCGAGCTCGTCGCCCACCTCAAAGAGCACGGCATCCTGGTCACCGGCCTCAACTACCCCGTGGTCCCGAAGGGCGACGAGTCCATCCGCTTCCAGGTCTCAGCCGAGCACACCGCGACGGACATCGACTACGCGATCGAGGTGCTGCGCAAGGCTCTTGGCTGACCTCACTGCTCAGGCAGCGGCTCCTCCGACATGTTGCCCGTGATCGACTTGACGCGCTCCGTGTGAACAACCACGTAGCCGCTCTCGGGCACCGCGGTGAAGCTCATGGCGAAGACCTTCAGCTCGTCTGAGAGGCCCCAGTCGCCATGCACCATCACGCCGAAGCAGAGGGCCTTGGTGAGCAGGCCCTGCCGCTCCTCCACCGGGGAGGCGTCGAGCACGCTCGAGTGGCCGTAGGCCGCGTGCCACCAGCCGTACTGAACGAAGTGCTCGAGGGCGGCGGCGTCCAGTGGGGTTCCGGCCAACCGAGCGGCCAGGGCCGTCGCTCCGAGCTCGGAGCTGTGATCGAGCGCCGCCGTCCACGCCTCCTTCGAGAAGAAGCTCGCCCAGTCGCAGCGTAGGACCTGGTACCTGGTCGCCTCCTCGTCGCTCAAGGTCAGGACGTAGCGCTCCTCGTCCTCGCTCACCGCGACGACGCCGCCTCGAGAGTGGCCGGCCATCATGCCCACGGCCTCGGAGCTGCTGTCGGCGCACGGGTACACCCACTGCCGGGCCGTGGTCCCCGCCCACGTCACCTCGGCTTGCACCATGAGCTTCAGCGGGCCGAAACGATCCTCGTACCAGCCCTCGGGGTTGGTGCCGGCGTAGCCCTTCTGTAGGAGCGCGTCCTCGTCGAGCCCTTCGCAGTAGGCGAAGGCATCGGCGGCGGCCGTCCCCTCCGCGGGCGCGCCCGAGTGGTCGTAGTCGGTGGGGTGGAGGGGGTTCACCACCGAGCAGTGCCCGGAGGTGCAGGCCGCGTCCAGGCCGAAGCACTCCTCGCACAGCTGGTCGCACTCTACCCCGGCCACGTCCTCGCGGTACCTGGCGAGGCCGGCCGGTCCCACGGCCCAGGTCGTGCAGTCGCAGTCGCAGAAGTCGCCGACGAAGACGACCGTGCAATCTTCATCTTTTGTGCAGGAAGTGTCGTAGTCTTGGGGGTTTAAGTATGGGCCAGCGCGCGACGTGTCTGCGGGCGCGTCTTCGCCCGGCGCGTCCTCGACCGGCACGTCGTCTGGGGCCGCATCTTCGGCTGGCGTGTCTTCTGCCGGCGCGTCCTCGGCCGGCGTGTCTTCGCCGGTGTCGGAGAGGCCGCCGTCTTCGCCGGCGACTCGGCCGGAGTCCTCGCCACCGCCGCCATCGCTCAGGGCTGCGGCGTCCCCCTCGTCAACGAACGCCGAGTCCGCCGCGTCCGCCGCGTCGATGTCCCCGGAGGAGCACCCGGCCAGGGTGAGGGCCGCGGCCAATACAACACTGAATACCGACCGCTGGGTCATGCCTGCCTCCAGGGCTCGATCAACGTTGGTCCAAGCTCTCGCGCGCGAGGGCGCCGACTCATTTGTGCCCGGCGGGGACGAATTCGTTCACCAATGTCCAGCGATTGCAGGCTCGGACCCGGCTGTGACGAGGAGGAGGAGGAGGAGGAAGAGTTGGTGCACGTGCACGTGCACGAGGACGTGGACGAGGACGTGGACGAGGACGAGGACGTGTTGGTGCGGGTACGGGGTGGTGGTCTAGCTCCCGAGCACCCGCCCCAAGATGAGATCGGTGTGCCTGAGCATGTGGTCGAGGTCGAAGCAGCGATCGAGCTCCGCCTCGCTCAGGTGCTCCAAGACCTCGCCGTCCTCCCTGAGGCGCTCCGAGAGCAGCCCGCCCTCTGCGTGGCAGCGCATGGCCGCGCGCTGCACCATCTCGTAGGCGCGCTGCCGGATGATGCCCTTGCGCACGAGGGCCAGCATCACGTTCTGGCTGTACTGGAAGCCGGGGCCCTCCTCGAGGCGGGCGCGCATTCGCTCCTCGAAGACGACGAGGCCGTCGAGCATCCTGGACAGGCGCTTGCACATGAAGTGGGCGAGGGTCGTGGCGTCGGGGCCGATGATGCGCTCGACCGAGGAGTGGGAGATGTCGCGCTGGTGCCAGAGGGCCACGTTCTCCATGGAGGTGGTGGCGTAACCGCGCAGGAGGCGGGCGAGGCCGCTGAGGTTCTCCGAGAGGATGGGGTTCTTCTTGTGCGGCATCGCGGAGCTGCCCTTCTGGCCTTTGCCGAAGGGCTCGCTCGCCTCTTGGACCTCGCTGCGCTGGAGGTGGCGGACCTCGACGGCGATCTTCTCGATGCTGCAGCCGAGGAGGCCGAGGGCCGAGAAGAGCTCGGCGTGGCGGTCGCGCTGCACGACCTGGTTGGCCACGGGCTCGACCGAGAGGCCGAGCCGGGAGAGCACGAAGGCCTCGTGGTGGGGCTCGAGGTGGGCGTAGGTGCCGACGGCGCCGCTCAGCTTGCCCACCGCCGCGCGCTCGCGGGCGGCCTCGAGGCGCGCGCGCTGCCGGTCGAGCTCCGCCTTGAACACCCCGAGCACGAGGCCGAAGGTGACGGGCTCGGCGTGCATGCCGTGGGTGCGGCCGAGCATCACCGTGTGGGCGTGCTCACGGGCGCGGCGAGCCACGACCTCCCGCAGCTCGTCGAGGGCCGACATGACCTTGTCGGTGGCCGTGACGAGCAGCACCGAGTAGGCCGTGTCCACCACGTCGGAGCTCGTCAGGCCGAGGTGCAGCCAGCGGCTGTCGTCCCCGGCCTGCTGCTCGACGTGGGTGAGGAAGGCGATCACGTCGTGCCTGGTGACGCGCTCGATCTCGTCGATGGCGACCGGGTCGATTCGCACCCTGTCCCGGACCCTCGCGGCGGTGCCGGCGGGGACCGCGCCTTCCTCCTCGAAGGCCTCCACGAGCAAACACTCTATCTCGAGCCACAGGGCGAAGCGGGCGGCGTCGCTCCAGTGACCCGCCATGTCCTGGTGGGTGTAGCGATCTATCAAGCCGGAGAGCTCCTACAGGTCCTTGCAGCAGCGGAAGCCCCGGCGCGAGGACTTCGACGTGGGCTTCCGTTTCTTGATGGCGTTGCAGGAGACGCTGCGGCCGCTCCCGGCGGAGTCGCCTCCGCCTACGACGCCTCCCTCGAGCCACTCGGCGACGTTCCCGGAGAGGTCGTACACCCCGTGGACGCTCTTGCAGCCGGAGTACGCCCCGCTCGGGCGGATCGGGCTCGGCTCGAAGAAGTCCGACTGCACCCCGCAGCGGCGGCGCGAGAACCTGTCTCCGTAGGGGTACTTCTTGTTGCCGCAGGCCGCCTTGAACTCATCGGGGGTGCAAAGCCGCGCCCCTATCTCGGCGCAGAGATCTGCGGCGCCCTGGTAGGTGACGCGACGCGTGGGCCTCTGCCCGGGCCCCGGGTGCTCGTGGGTCATCACGCAGAAGGCCCGGCGGCTCCCCTCTTCCGGGATCTCCACGAAGCCCTCCGGGCACTCTGCGGGCGGTGGCTCGGGAGGGGGAGGAGGGGGCGGCGGCGGCTGCACCGGGGGCTCGGGCGGCACGGCGACGGTAGGGCCGTCTGGCGGCGGCTTCGGCGGGGGAGGCTCGACCGGCCCCGCGCCGGTGTCGCTCGCGGCCGCGACCACGAGACCGGTGCCGGGGTCTCCCGAACCGTCGCCAGACGCCACGACCGTGGCGGAGGCGTCCGGCCGGTTGTGGGGGGGCTCCTCGGTCCCGTTGGGCTCGCCTCCGAAGAGACGCACCGACAAGAAGCCGAGCAGGCTCACAGCCGCTACGCCCAGCAGCCACCAGGGCACGTAGGGCCGGCCGGCTTCGTCCTCGCTCTTGCTGCCGCGGTCAGCTCCCGAGAGGAAGCTCGGGACGACGTCCACCTCCGTCAGGATCTGGGACTCTCCCACCGAGGAGTCCGTGCGACACTGCGCGAGCTCGGGCAGGATCTCCACTACCTCGTCGATGGTCTTGGCGGGGGTCGACCTCGGCTTCGTGGCCTCCCCCACCGGCTCCACGTGCACCGTAGTGGCGATCTTGCGCACCAGCGAGGCCGAGACCTCCTCGACGACGAGGTCGTCGGGGCTCAGCTCGATGGCCTCCATGTCGGGCTCGCTGTGCGTGCGCTGCATCTCGAGGAGGACCTCGGCCGGGATGATCTCCGTGTCGTCGTGGTCGTCGTCGTCCTCGTCCTCGTCGTCGATTCGCGCAAACTCGGGCTCGAGCTCGTGCACGACGTCGACGTGCTCGACGATGTCGGTGTCGCGCATGGGATCGTCGTGGCCGGGCCCCGTCTCCTCCACCTCGACCTCGGCCTCCAGGATGATCTCGGCCTCGCCGGTCTCGTCCTCGTCGTCGTCGTCGTCGAGGATGTCGACATCGGTGAGCACCTCCACCGCGTCGGAGAGAGACATCTCCTCGACCGTCGGGGTGCGCGGTGGCTCCGGCTCTCCCGGGGCCGCCCCGAGGAAGCCCGTCCCGTACCTGAGGGTCTCGTCGACCCCGGCCTCCTCGAGCTCGGGCTCGAGCTCTGGCTCTGGCTCTGGCTCCTCAATGTCTCCCGACGAGGGTGCTTTCGCCCACACCTCGAGCGACGAGGACTCCTCCTCGAAGAGCGCGAGGTCCTCCTCGTCGTCGTAGTCAGGCTCCTCCGGCTCCTCCGGCTCCTCGACCGCCTCGGGCTCTTCGAGCTCCTCCTCTTCCGCCGCCACCGCGGCCTCGTCGACCTCCACCTCTACGGTCGGGCGCTCACCGAGGCGCGAGCGCACAGCGGCGGGCTTGCTCGGCTCGTCCGCTTCCGGCGGGGCCTCGAATTCGATCACCTCCTCCGGGACCTCCGCGAGGGCCGCGAGCTCCGGGGGCTCCCCCTCGCCCGCTCCGTCCTCCTCGTGCGCCACCGGCTCGGGCTCGGGCCCCTCCTCCTCCTCGAGGGCCTGCCACGCGTCGACGTCCTCCACCTCGATGACGTCCATCTGGGCGGGCTCTCTGAGCCCGACGACCGCCGGCGCGAAGACCTCCGGCTCGGTGGGCTCCCCGGTGAAGGCCGCCATCTCGGCGGTGATCTCGTCCTCCTGAGCCAGGAACAGGTCTGGGAACTCCTGAAGCGAGTCCTCCATCGCCTGGGTGATGATCTCGTCGACATCCCCGGGGAGCTTCGCCGTGGTCAGCCAGTGCCGGACCCCGCCTTCACCGACGACCGCCGGGTCCTCGGTGGCGACCTGCTCCATGGCCTCGCGCTCGGCCTCCGCTTTGCGCTCGCGCTCGCGCTCGACGGCCGCGTCCACCGAGAGGCCGGCCTCGAGGTCCTCGAGCATGGCCGCGCTGATCTCCGGGATGCCCGCAACCAGCGTGATTCGCGCGGAGCTGTCCTCCCCGCGGGCCTCGGCCTCCACCGCGCCGAGCACGTCGCAGGCGCTCTGCACGAATGCCTCGAGCTGCGGCCTGTCGCTCGGGTCGGACGCGGTGGCCGCCATGAACACCGAGTCGAGCTCGGTGAGGCCTTCCACGTGCGACTGGGCGGACAGAGGCACACCGCCCTCGACCAGCCCGCCCGTGAGGGCCTCGCCGACGATCATGCTCAGCATGTAGGTGTCCGACCTCGGGTCGTCGCTCTCCGGGTCGGCGCGCAGCTCGGGCGGCAGGTAGTGCTCCTTGGCGGCACCCTCGTCCGGATCCCACTCGAGGGCGCAGACTCCCGGCAGCGAGTAGCAGTCGTTCGTCCTGTAGCCGTCCTTGCCGACGAAGATGTTCTCGGGCTTGAGGTTGCCGTGGGCCCCGAAGCGGTGAATCCAGGACAGCGAGCCGGCGATGTCGGTGAGCAGACGAGCAGCCTCGGCGGCCCTGAAGACCTCTCCGCTGCCTCCCCTCAGCCTCAGGTGCAGGCGGAGGTTGAAGTCCTCGACTAAGGGCTGCACGAGCGCTATCCCGCTCGGCTCGTCGAGCTCGATGAGGTCGAGGACGGGCACGATGTGCTTGTGCCTGTACGCCAGCACACGCCGCAGGAGGAAGTCGCTCTGCTCACCGCCCTCCTCGATGAGGCCGGGGTGGATGAGCTTCAGCGCCAGCGGCTCTCCGGTGTCCTCCTTGGTGACTCGATAGAGCGCACCATGGGCACCCCGCCCTACGAGCTCCTCGAGCAGGAAGCGTTCAGCGTAGATCGAGCCTGGCTCCGGCAGCCAGTCGGTCCCGGTAGGCGCCAAAAAATAGGACTCCGAAGATGCTGCGGAAACGCTAGCACAGGGTGGTCTATGCCGCCAGGAAGCCGCCCCCCCTGGGTTTCGCCAACACGGACACGGGCAGGTGGTCGCTCGCGTCGACCTCGTGTGCCCGCGCGGGCTCGAGGGCCTCGACGCGGGGACCGAGCAGGACGTGGTCGAGGGTCTCTCTCGGCGCTCGCGTCGGGTAGGTCGGGGGCGAGGGGTCGGGCCAGGTGGCCTCGAGCGGGAGCGCCAACAGAAGTGGGTCCGAGGGGAGGGTGTTCAGGTCGCCGAGCAGGATGTCCGGCGCATCAACGCCCATGGCGGCGGCCAGCCATCCGAGCTGCTGCTCCCGGTCGTAGGGAGCGATGGAGAGGTGCGTGGTCCAGAGATCGACGGGCTCCGGGGTGGCGAGAGTGGCCCGCAGCACGACCCGCTGCTCGTCGTCACGAGCCGGGAGCATGGTCTTGCGCCAGGCGGTGATCGGCCAGCGCGAGAGCAAGGCGATCCCGTAGGCGCCGCCCTCCTCGAAGAGGGCCCCGGCGAAGACCGCGTAAGGGTAGCCGGCGCCGCAGGCCACACGATCGGCCATGTCCACGTGCTGGCCCATGGTCCAGTAGTGCCCCACCTCCTGCAAGGCGATGACGTCCGCGTCGATGCCCGCGAGGACCGAGGCGACGGCGTCGAGGCCTCGCTCGAGTCCGAGGCGGATGTTGTAGCTGGCGATGCACCAGGTCATGCTCTGGCCTTGTCTTCCTTGCTCGGGATCTCCAGGACGAACCTCGCGCCGGGGTGACCCGCCGGGAGGGGCTCCAGGGAGAGCGTGCCGCCGTGAGCCTCGGCGACGCGGCGCGCGATGGCAAGCCCCAGCCCCGTGCCGTCGTCCTTGCTCGAGTAGAAGGGCTCGAAGATGCGCTCGGCCGCCTCGGCGGGCACGCCCGGGCCGTCGTCGCTGACCGTCAGGCGGGCTCGGCCCTCGGCCTCGGAGACGTCGACGCTGACGTGGCCGCCCTCCCCCGCCGCCTCGACGGCGTTCCTCAGGAGGTTGAGCAGGGCCTGGCGGAGCTGATCGGGATCGGCCGACGCGCCCGCGCTCTCCGGGCCCTCGAGGGAGACGGTGACGCCGCGGCGCCGGGCCTCCTCCGCCTGGAAGCCCACGAGGTCCGAGGCGACCATGACGACGTCTATCGACTCACGCCGCGGGCTGGGCAGACGCGCGAAGCGCAGGTAGTCGTCGGTGACCTCGGTCAGGCGCTCGACCTCCCGCTTGACCGCCGAGAGCATGGGCGCGACCTCGGCCGAGGAGCCGGCCTCCCCCTCCGCCTCGATGAGCTCGACGTTGAGCGCGATGGCGTTCAGCGGGTTTCGGATCTCGTGGGCTACCTGGGCGGCCATCTTGCCGATGGCGGCGAGTCGCTCGGCCTGGACCAGCGCCTGGCGCTGCCTCTTCAGAGCCGCGGCCATCACGTTGAACTCGGCGGCGAGCTGGCCGATCTCGTCGCTCCGGCGCACCTCCACGAGGGCGTTGAGCTCTCCTCTGGCGACCCGCCTCACTCCCTCGATGAGCAGGCGCACGGGGCGGAGGCCCAGGATGACCGCGGCCAGCAGGGCGAGGGCGAGCACCAGGGAGATGACGTGGAGCACGAGGACGAGACGCAGGGTCTCGCCGCGGCGCTCGCCGACCCCCTCCTCGAGGCGCCTGTTCAGGTTCGAGAAGCTCGCGCGGAAGTCCGCGAGGGCGTGGCCGAGGTGCAGGAGGTGGTGGCGGAGCAGGCGGGTCAGCACCCTGGCCGCCTCCCTGGAGCCGGCCTCGTGCGCCGCGAGCGCCCTCTCGGCGATGGCCGGGTATACCTGAGCGTCCGGACCGAGCTTCGCCTTGTCGAGGGGGGCGAGGGCGCCCCGGATGACCGGATCGGCCGCTATGCGCCGCGCGAGGTGCCCGTCCTGTGCGAAGCCCACGAGCCGGGCGTGGATGGCACCCGCCTCCTCGGCCAGCGCGGGCGGGAAGGCCTCCGAGCCCTTCACCCGACCCAGCATGGCCGCGAGGTTGCCGAACAGGGCGTGGACCTTGAGAGCGCGCAAGCGGTTCCGGGTCCACGGCAGGTCGAGGCCCGGTCCCCTGCCGAGCACGTCGGCGAGGGTTCGGATCTCGCGGTCGAGGCGGAGCGCCGCCTCCTGGAGCTGGGAGGCTTCGCGGTAGAGCGTTATCTCGTCGCGCAGGGCGTCCACCGCCCGGACCTGGACGAGGGTCGCCGCCACGAAGAGCAGGATCGCCCCGAGGAAGGCCAGGCTGATCTTGGTG
>CAZQPP010000180.1:10704-14384 GCA_964594295.1 uncultured Myxococcales bacterium
CGGCGCTCTTCAGGACTGAGGCGGAGCGAGACCCGCCTTCCGGTGCTTCTGAGCCAACGAGGACACGGCGGTCGAGGACAGGGTCCGGACGGATCCCAGGCGCCGCGCCCCCGTGTGGATGAGGGCGAGGTGCTCGACGAGCTCCATCCGCAGCCAGGCCTGCTCGAGGTCGGTTCCCATGGTGAGCGGGCCGTGGTGCTCCAAGAGGAGGCAGCTCGCGACCCTGGAGGCCTGCTCCACGGCGGCGTGCAGGTCCGCGGAGCCGGGCATGGCGAAGGGCACGAGAGGGATGACGGGCCCGATGCTGACGACGGGCTCGGGCATCATGGTGGTCGGGATCTCGAGCCCCGAGACGGCGTGGGCGACCGCCACCGGCGGGTGAGCGTGGACCACCGCGCCGACGTCGGCCCGCGCGGAGTAAGCCTTGAGGTGGAGCGCGAGCTCGCTCGGCGGCCGGCGCGCACCTCCGAGCACCCTGCCCTCGAGATCGACCTCGACGAGGTCCGCCTCGCAGATGTCGGCCTTGCTCATCGAGGTGGGGCTCACGAGCACGCGCCCGGCGGGGAGACGGACCGACACGTTGCCGTCGTGGTTGGCCGTCCAGCCCTTCTCGTACATGAGCTTGCAGGTGCGGACGAGGGCGCGGCGGAGCTCGGGGAGGGTCAGGTGCAGGTCACGCACCGTCTTGCTCCGGGGTAATGACCTCGTCGATCACTCCGACGATGAGTGCCCGGATCGGCGAGGCCGGGTCGTTCAGGACCTGCCTGATCCCGTTCCCCTCCTGGATGACGAGCACGCGGTCTCCGGGGCCCGCCTGCGCGTGGTCCACGGCGAGCAGGCGCGGGCCGCGGTCTTCCCCGTCCTTGCCGAGGGGCTGCACGATCATCAGGCTGCGCCCGTCGAAGGCCGGGTGCTTGACGGTGCCGACGACGTTGCCGGTGACCCTGCAGATGATCATCGCGAGCCCTCCGCGTCGTCCTGCAAGTCGTCGACGATGCCCACGATGGCGTGGTCGACGGGCACGAAGGGCTCGGGCAGCGCGAGGGAGGCTTCGCGGCTCGCGGTGTACCAGACGAGGGTGCCCGGGCCGGCCGACTGCACCGCGTCCGCCGCGATGACGGGCCGCCCCAGCTCGCTGAGGTCGGGCTGAAGCGGCTGGACTACGAGGAGACGGATGCCGTCGAGCCCCTCGATCTTGCGAGAGGCCACGACGGTTCCGATTACGCGACCGAGGTCCATGAGCGCGACGCTAGCAGCGGGAGGCGCATGTGCGCAATCCGCCGCCTGGCAGCCTGCCGCGCGCGGGCGTGACAGGCTCCCGGCGTCAGTGCTCTTCGGCTACCAGACGTACTTGAGCGCCACGTCCGCCGCGAAGGGGCCGGTGGCGGTCCCGTTCACGACCCACAGGCCGTTGTTGAAGAGCTGCGGCGTGACGTTGAAGTCGATCATCCAGGCGTCGAAGGTGAGCCCGAATCCGGTGGCGAAGTGCACCACGGCCGCGGAGGTCTTGTTGGTGGTGGTCGTGGGGCCCGCCTCGTTCTTGTTCTGGTTGAAGGCGTCGACGTGCACCGCGCCTACACGCCAGTCCAGCCAGGATGCGATGCGCGCGTCCACGGCGAGGCTGAAGAAGGGCATGGCGAAGGTGCGGTTCGTGTTCGTGGTCGTGGTCGGAGGAATGGTGCTCTCCAGAGATGAGCTCCGGAACATTATGCCTGCACCCGGGTAGATGAAGATGTCGCTGGCGGGCTGGATCTTGAGGTCGGTACCGAGGGTGAAGCCCATGCGCGTCGTGTTGTAGGTGGCGCCGCTGCCGACGACCTTCACGCCCATGGTCTGGATGTCGACCACCACGTAGGGCACGGCGTCCACGCCCGGCGCGGCCTCGAAGAAGGCGCGGGCGTTGAGGTTGAGCACGAAGTGACCCTCGCCTAAGTGACCCTCGCCTTCATGGCTTGACGTCGGCCCGGGCTCGGCGGTCATCGTGCCGAACTCGACGAGGGCACCGAGATCGAGGCTGCCCTGGCCGAGGCCGAAGGACACCCCGCCGAGGAGCTGGAGGCCGAGGGGGCCGTAGGTGGAGGTCGGAGCGCCGGTGGCCTCGACGACGGCGTTGTCGCCGTAGACAGACAGAAGGCCGCCGAACTTGGTCTCTCCGCTCCTCATGCCGAAGCCGATGGCGCCCTTAAAGTTGGAGGTCTCGCCGGGGTTGTAGGTGAAGCCGGGGAGCTGACCCGGCAAAGGCTGGGTCGCCACGTCGACCGCGTCCGGTGCAGGTCCGGGGGCCCCAAAGGCACCCTGGGTCGCGGGACCAGGCGCCCCCGAGGCGGTCGCTGCCCGGCCTCGAGCGTACTGCCAGGTCGGCAGGTTTCCGCCGTAGATGACGAGCACGGCGTCGGGGTTGAGGGAGTAGTGCATCGAGAAGAGGCCGGTCGTGCCCGTGAAGGCGTCGACGGTCGCGCGGTTGCCCCAGTCGACGATGGTCGACGGGAAGAAGAAGACGTTGGCCTCGTCCTCGACCGTGAGGTACTTGGTGCCGCCACCCATGGAGTTGATCCGGCTGTAGGTGGCCAGCGCGCTCGGGGCGAGGGCGAAGATGAGCAGCCCGGCAAGGAAGAGCTGAAGCAGGCGAGTTCGCATCCGTGTAGCCTCCACGATGTGCATGTTGTCCCGCGACCACTCCCCTGGTCTGCGGCATCTCGGCGGCGTAGCACAGCGCCGGGGGGAGGGTCAACGAGCTGAGAAGCTGGGAGGGCACAAGCTGGGCACTGGCCGAACAAAGTCCAGTCCCGAACGACACTTTTGTCGGCCGGTGTGCGGGCACGTTTCGTCCCGCTTGCCCGGCGCGAGCGGGCCCCTTACCCTCCGGTGGGCTCGGAACAAGGTGTTTCGCTGGCGAAACACCCCGCGTAGGGGCGTTTCGCTCGGAAACGCCCGCCCCGCCACCAAGCGCAGGAGACGCTATGCTCGGTCGGATCTTCCTCTCCCTCTCCTTGCTGGCTCTGCTGGCGTCCCCCCTCGGCTGTGGCTCGGACCCCTCGGGGGAGGCCCCGAGCGGGGAGCCGGTGACGGCATCCGGCGCCGAGGTTTCGCTGGCCCGCATCGCTGGCGAGGCGGCGATCGACGACTGCCCGAACGGCGGCGTCGACATTGACTTCGGCGTGGACACCGACGGCGACGGCGAGCTCGACGGGGAGGAGGTGCAGCGCACCTACTCGGTCTGCCACGGCAAGGACGGCGAGAAGGGGGACAAGGGAGAGCCCGGTGAGAAGGGAGACCAGGGAGACCAGGGTGAGCCAGGCGCCCAGGGAGAGAAAGGAGACCAGGGCGAGCAAGGCGTGCAAGGTGAGCAGGGGCTCCAGGGCGAGCAGGGAGACAAGGGAGACAAGGGCGACGACGGGGCGGACGGAGCAGACGGCGCGCTCAGCCTCGTCGTGCTGAGCGAGGTAGACCCGGGCGAGGTCTGCCCGGCCGGCGGCACGACCTTCGACGTGGGAGTCGACGCGGACGGCAACGGCGAGCTCGACGAGACCGAGATCACCGACAGCGCCACGGTCTGCCACGGGGAGCAGGGCCTGCAGGGTGAAAAAGGAGACAAAGGCGACCAGGGAGAGCAGGGCGACCAGGGCGATAAGGGAGTACAGGGCGAGGAGGGCGTCCAGGGGGAGCAGGGAGACCAGGGG
>CAZQPP010000181.1:0-14383 GCA_964594295.1 uncultured Myxococcales bacterium
CACGGGCACCGGCCTTCGGCCTGGGCACGGGCACGGGCACGGGAGGAGGCTGTTTACGCTATGCGCAAACAGCCTCACTTCGACGAGGCGAAGCTCTCCTTCGCGGATGGAGACCGGGCTACGCCTCCCGCGGAGGAGCCAGGAAGCCAGGCTGCTCCAGCCTGATCCCCGAGACGGGCAGGCAGGGGTGGCCTTCGCCGGCCACCTCGACGCCGGCCGGCCACTCGAAGCGCGGGTCTATGCGCTGGAAGTAGGCTAGATCGTGGGGGCGCAGCGTCACCGACACGCCGCCGTCGGGGCGCTGTGTGAAGATCCTGGGCGCGATGGAGAAGTCCACCTCGCCCAGGGCGGTTCGGAGCACGTAGCGGGGCTGCTGGCGCCCGCTGCCGAGCCGGCGAACGTAGGTGGCGATGTCGACGACGCTGTTCAGCTCGATGGGGTGTGCCTCGTTCCAGTCGCGCTGCACCGGGGCGCCGGCGACGTAGACGTTGCAGACCTCGACGCCGCACTGGCGGCAGCGGCTGGTGAGGGAGAGCATGTCCTGCTCGTTGTCGTTGATCAGGCCGAGCAGGGGGATGTTCGCGTAGACCGTGATCCCGCGCAGACGCAGCTCGCGCACTACCCTGGCCGCGCCGGGGCCCAGCTCCGACTCGCGCAGCACGGTGGTCTCGATCTCCAGCCTCTTGGGGCGCACGATGCGGAGCTTGCTGCGCGCCGCGAGCCGGTCGAGCACGGGCCGATTGTAGGCCGCGGGCGTGCTGACGAGCTTCCGCGAGCGCAGGCGCACCGCCACCACGTGGGGGATCGCCTCGACCCGATCGACGATCTCGAGAGTCCGCGAGCAGGAGGTGAGCACGTCGTCTCGGCGCGAGAGCACCACGTCGGTTACCGCCTCGTGCTCGCGCAGGTAGCCCAGGGCGAGCTCGATGTCCTCGTCGGCGGCGCCGCAGTCGAGCTCCGCGCGGGTCAGGTGGTCGCGGCAGAGCGCCGGGCTCGGCTGCCGGCCGAGGGAGACGTCGAGCCCTCG
Source organism: uncultured Myxococcales bacterium (assembly GCA_964594295.1). Classification (GTDB taxonomy): domain Bacteria; phylum Myxococcota_A; class UBA9042; order UBA3505; family UBA3505; genus CAZQPP01. Next base: position 1,028 of record CAZQPP010000181.1, read on the forward strand.
CTGGTCCTCGAGGCAGAGCGCCTGCAGGTTCCCGAGGTTGGCCGCGATGCTCTCCTCGGTCTGGGCCAGCTTGTGCCCGAAGGCCCGCGTCGACGAGGCGAGGGCTCGCGGCCCCGCGATGAGCGAGTCGTCACCCACCTCGACGTGGAACGCCGCGTCGAGGGTGCCCTCGTCGTTGGCGCGGACCCAGCGCCCGGGCTGCATGATCGGCGCGAAGCTCTCGTAGTACTCGTGCGTGTAGGGGGTCCGGATCCAGAGGTAGCTGGGGTCCTCCTCGTCGCGCTCCACCGCCCAGCCGCTGCTGTTCCAGTCGATCTTGCCGATGCGCGTGGCCGTCGTGACATGCGGCATCGCCCGGTCGCTGATGTTGGCGCGCAGGTAGGCCATGGCCTCGAGGCCCCTGGAGACCGGCGCCCAGTAGACCCTGTTCCCCTGGATGGGGCTCGTGGGCATGAAGATGTAGTGCAGCTCCGCGCCGGCCCCTCGCAGTACGTTGAAGAGGGTGACCATCTCCCTGCCGGACTCGTTGCAGCCTGCGACGAACGGAGTCTGGACGTAGACCGGCACGCCGTTTCGCGAGAGGCGCGAGACGATGTCGAGGGAGTCGGCGGAGATCTCGTCCGGGTGGACGAAGTGGGTGGCCAGCTCCAGGCGCTTCCCGCGCTCGAGGAGCTCGAGGTTGGTGCGGATGAGGTAGCGCACCCAGGCCGACTCGTCGCGCAGGAAGAGCTGCGGGTAGTAGGAGACGGCGCGTGAGGCCAGCCGCAGGGTCTTCACGTGGGGGATCTTGGCCAGCTCCTGCACCGCGTGGCGAAGGGTGGCCTTGTTCATGAAGGGATCTCCCCCGGTCAGCACCACCTCCTCGATCTCGGGCGCCTCGCGGATGTAGGCGGCCGCCTGCTTGACGTGGAGCTTGGTCGGAGAGCGCTGGTCGCGGCACTCCTTGTGCTTGCGGAAGCAGAAGCGGCAGTAGACCGGGCAGGTCATGTTCATGATCAGGATCGCCCGGTTGCGGTACATCTGCTCGACGATGCCGCGGAAGAACTGCCCCACCCAGGTGTGGACCTCGCCGGTCGGGTCGAGCTCCCCGGCGAAGGGGAGGTACTGGTGGCGCACGGCGGCCGACAGCCTCATCTGCCGGGCCACGTGCATCGAGAGGCGCACCGGGTAGAGCTCGATCACGCGCTGGAGGCCCTCGCGCTCCGCCTCGGGGACCTGCGCGTTGAGCACCTCCTCGAGCTGGGCGACGCGCTTGACGGTGACGACGCCGGTACGGGGATCCAGGAGCTCGAGCACCGACAGCAGGAGGTTGTAGGGCAGCACGAGCCCGCCGATCTCCACGAGGCTCCCGTCGCGCCCGCTCACCTCGCGCAGGCGCCCGACGAGATCGGCGAGGAAGCGCTCGGCCGCGACGCCGTAGCCGGCCTTCTCCACGAGGCTGGCGAAGCGCTCCTCCCCGCTCGAGCCGACGACGGCCCGCAGGAAGTCGCGGTCGACGAGGGGAGTGTCCCAGAAGTGCTCCAGGAAGTTGACGATCCTCTCCTTCACCTCGCCGAGGGAGGGCGGCTCGTGAACCTGAGAGGCGGGAGCACCGGTGAGGGAGCCGGGAGTCGAGGTCAAGGGATCACCTCCGCGAGTGCCTTGTGCCAGACGTTCATGCTCTCGATGCTGCCCGAGATGTCGGTGTTGTTGACGAGCCGACCACCGAATGCGTAGCCGCAGCGCGCGAAGGTGATGTTCATCCCGGCGGAGCGGGCCCTCGCGATGGTGTAGGCGGTCAGCATACCGAGCCTGCGCATCTCCTCCTCCATCCGCCAGAGGAGGTAGACCGCGATGCCGCTCCCGCGGCTCGCCGGCAGCGTGGCGAAGTCGGTCATCTCTACGTTGCGCTGCTCGCGGTCCATCTCCGCAGACGAGGCGGCGACGATGCGGTCGCCGTCGAAAGCGCAGAAGTACCTGACGTGCTCGTGCATGGTCTCGGTCAGGTAGGCCGGGTCGTGGATCGGGAAGGGATAGCTCGCGAAGACCTCGCGATAGACAGCGGCGAGCTCCGCCGCGTGCCCCGGCTCTGCCGGGCGGATCTCGAAGGGAGGAGGGCCGAGATCCGAAGGGGCGTCCCGGCCCTTCTCCTGCGCCAGATCCACGATGGCGATCGCCTCCTGCGCGTGCGGGTCCACGCCTCGCTCCACCGACAGGAATCGCGACATGAAGGCGCAGTCCTCCTCGCCCGAGAAGAACCTCGGGGCGCGGGCCTCCTGCCCGTAGCCGCCCTCGGTGAAGGCCGCGGCGTGGCTCGCCGGGACCTTGGCGAAGATCTTGGTGTAGGCCTGCTCCTTCGCCAGCCGCTCCATGTCCCCCAGGATCCCGGGCAGATCACCCGGGTGGAGCTGCATCAGGTAGACGCGGTCGTTGAGCCTGCCGTGCTGAATCACGGAGCGTCCAAGGGTCTCGACACGGTCTGGCATTACATTCCCTCAGGCTTCCTGGGGAGCGCCTCGCCCCGCGGTCAGCAAGGACACCCCGACGAAGACCACGGCCGACAGGAGCATAGCGTGTGCGGTGGGGTCCAGGCCGCCGAAGACCAGGGCCCGCGGCAGCGAGAGCACGCCCAGCTTGAGCAAGACTATCGAGCTGCCCCCGGCGACCATCCCCCAGAGCGCCCCGGCCGAGGTGGCTCGAGACCAGAAGTAGGCCCCGAGGGTCGGCACGAAGAGCCCGGAGACCATGATGGAGTAGGCGAACAGGATCGCCTCGAGCACCTGCTCGAAGCGGCTCGCGATGACCACCGCCGCCACGCCGACGAGGAGGGTGCAGACACGCGAGAGGTGCATCACGGTGCGCCGGGAGGCCCCCTTCAGCAGGTGGCGCTCGATGACGTCGTTGACGAAGTTCCCCGACGAGGCCATCAGGCAGCTGTCGGCCGTCGACATGATGGCCGAGAAGTAGGCGGCGATGACCACTCCGGTGACCACGGGGGGCAGCGCCGACTTGATGAGCATGGGCAACCCGAGCTCCGCCTCGGCCTCGGGGAACATGACCCGCGCGCACATGCCGAGGAAGACGCCCATGAAGGCCATGACCGGGTACTCGAAGAGCCCGGCCATGTACCAGGCGCGCTTGGCCTCCTTCTCCCCGCGGCAGGCGTACATGCGCTGGTAGAGGGTCATGCCGACCAGCCAGATGGGGATGATGGTGATCATCCAGTTCACGAAGGTGATGGGCTCGATATTCGTGAGCGAGAAGTGCTCGGGCGGCAGGCTCTCGCGCAGCTCGGCGAGGCCACCGATCGTGCCCCACAGCGCCGCCGGGATCGCCACCAACACCAGGCCGGCCAGCAGGACGATCCACTGAACGGTGTCGGTGTAGATGACCGCCTTCAGCCCGCCCGCTACCGTGTAGACGATGGTGATGAAGGCGATGGCCCAGAGCGAGGCCTCGAGGGGGGTAAACCCGAAGGGCGCCTCGGTGATCAAGGTCACCGAGGCGAGCTTTGCGCCCGCGAGGACCTGTCCGCCGGTGAAGCCCATGTAGCCGACGCCCGAGATCAGCGCCGCGAGCAGGGCCACCTTGCCGTCGTAGCGCCAGCGCAAGAAGTCCGGGTAGGTCAGCATCCCGTGCTCGCGGTCGACGGCCTTGATCCTCGGGATGACGAGGGCCGCGCTCAGCCAGGCGCCGACCAGCCCCGTGAAGAGCAGCCAGCTGCCGCTCAGCCCCATGGTGAAGCCGAGCCCGCCCAGGCCTATGGAGAAGCCCCCGCCCACGTCCGTCGCCGCGATGGAGAGGCCCACGTGGTGAGCCTTGATCGAGCGCCCTCCGGCGAAGTAGTCCTCGGCGCTCTTGTTGGCGGGCGCGAAGTAGAAGCCCACCCCCATGACCCCGGCCATGTAGAGGGCGAAGACGACGTAGTCGGCGGTGCTCACGCGCTCTCGCGCCTGTCATGCCGCTCGTTGCCCTCGGGGGTCAGGGAGATGGTCTTGTCGAAGTCGCAGAGGAGCTTCTCGATCCCCACCGCTCTCCACTCGTCCCCGTCCTCGAGCTTGAGGTAGAGCTCGCAGGTGGCGCACTCGCGGTCACAGAAGGTGGGCTCGTAGGAGTCCGGCTCCTTGTAGGTGGTGATCACGCCCTCGTAGTTGCGCATCACGACCTTGTTGGAGGACCAGGAGAGCAGGTAGTTGGGGTTCAGGCGGATCTTTCCTCCGCCGCCGGGCGCGTCGACCACGAAGCTCGGGACCGCGAAGCCCGAGGTATGGCCGATGAGGCTCTCGATGATCTCGATGCCCTTGCCCACCGGGGTGCGGAAGTGCCCGAGGCCCTCTGCGAGATCGCACTGGTAGATGTAGTAGGGCCGCACACGGTTCATCACGAGCTTGTGCACCAGCGAGCGCATGATGCGCGGGCAGTCGTTGACGCCGGCGAGGAGGACCGACTGGTTGCCGAGGGGGATGCCCGCGTCGGCGAGCTTGCGGAGGGCCTCCTTGGAGGAGCCGGTGATCTCCCGGGGGTGGTTGAAGTGGGTGTTCACCCACAGCGGGTGGTGCTTGCTCAGCACCCTCACGAGGTCGTCGGTGATGCGGTAGGGGAGGACGACGGGGGTGCGGGTGCCGATGCGCACGACCTCGACGTGCTCGATCTTCCTCAGCTCCGAGAGGAGCCAGTCGAGGCGCTCGTCCGAGAGCAGGAAGGGATCGCCTCCCGAGAGGAGCACGTCGCGCACGACGGGGGTCTTGCGGATGTAGTCGATGCCCTGCTGCAAGACGGCCTTGCTCGGCACCGTGTCGCAGTCTCCCACCTTGCGCTTGCGCGTGCAGTGGCGGCAGTACATGGCGCACAGCCCGCAGACCAGGAAGAGCACGCGGTCGGGGTAGCGGTGGGTGATGCCCGGCGCGGGGCTGTCGTGATCCTCGGCGAGGGGATCGCGCATGTCGTAGCGACCCATGTTCAGCTCGGCCGGCACCGGGAAGGCCTGCCGCAAGATGGGGCCGCTCTCTCCGCCCTCGGTGTCGATGAGGGAGGCGTAGTAGGGGGTGATCGACAGCGGGAACTTGGCCACCGTCAGCTGGAGCTTCCTGCGCGTCAGCCGGTCGAACCTGAAACCCAACACCCGCTCGAAGGTCTCGATGTCGGTGATCGCGTTGCGCAGCTGCCACTTCCAGTCGCGCCAGCGGGAGGTGGACTTCACTTCACTGTCGAGACGCCTGGCGACGTCCATCTGTCGAGGCGAGATGGTGCTCATCTTGGGAGCTCGAGAAGTTTGTGGGTGTCCTTCGGGGCGCAAAAGCTTAGTACAGCAACCAATTCTGTGTCAATCATCATGACAGCAATGGTTGCCACCATGGGCCGCCATGACTGTTCGTCTTGCGATCCCCGCCCGTTGGCCGGCGCACCGGCCGGTGCTAGTCTGCCGCCTCTACCCTCACCTTCCGGTCAATGCCATGAGCCACGATGCAGAGCTTGCTCACGAGGTGCTGCGCGCTATCCGGCAGGTCGTCCGGCGGATCTCCGAGCACTCGAAGTTCCTCGCCCGCGAGGTGGGTCTCACTCTCCCACAGCTCGTGTGCCTCAAGGCCATCGGAGAGCTCGAGGAGGTGACCTCCGAGGTGACGGTGGCGAGCGTGGCCGGTCGTGTGCACCTCTCGGCGGCGACGGTGTCGCGGATAATCGATCGCCTGGTGGGCGCCGACCTGGTGACGAGGGAGCGCCGCGCCAAGGACCGCCGGAAGGTCTGCCTCTCGCTCACTCCCGGCGGTTTGGAGCGTTTTCAGACCCTGCCCACACCGCTGCAGGAGCAGTTCGTTCGCCGCCTGCTCGCGCTCGCGCCCGAGGAGCGCAAGTCGATCCTCTCGACCCTCCAGAGGATCGTCGAGCTGATGAACGCAGAGGACCTCGAGGCGGCGCCTCTCCTGGCTCCCGGGACCGACGTGAGGACGGACTCGGCGTTCGAGGGCTGAGGGCCCGCACGCCGCCGGGGGTGCGCGTCAAGGGAGGCGTCAGCCGCCCCCCTTCCTGAGCGCCTCGTAGATGTACTGCTTGAGCCGGCCTCGCTGGAACACGAGGCATTCGCCCCCGTGCCTGACAACGATCTCGTGCTTGCTCCCGGTAGACAGGCGCTTGGCCTCGTCGATGGCCTGGTCTCGATCGTCGAAGCTCTGGGGCTCTTCGGTGCCTTGAACGAGGTACATTCTTCTCCTTGTCGGGAAGCCGCGGCTTGCTGGGGCGGCATATACTTGCTGGACGAAGCTTCGTGTGGAAGTTTTTTCCAGGCTACAGGCAATCCAAGAGAAGCGCTAACTTCCTACGGCCCGCCTGCCCTCACAGCGCGGCCTCCGCTCAGCTTCTCCTGCCCGGCGCCTCGCGCCCGCACGGCCACGACGGTCTGGCAGCTCCACTCCTCTCCCGGCCCGTCGCCGCAACCCTCCGCGCGCAGGATGACGCAGTCGTGCAGGTCGACCCTGGCGTCCCGGCGCGAGTCGAGCGTCAGGTCGATGGTCTCGCCCGGGAGGAGGGTTTGGGGCTTCTCGGAGCCCGCGCGGACCGTGACCGCGAAGCGCTCGCCCATGCGCAGGCACATGTCCCGCCCGGAGGAGGCGAAGAGGCCGATTCGGCCGGGCTTCCTCTGGACCCTGAGGGTCGGGGGGAAGGGAGGCGGGAGCGTGGAGTGGCCCTGCAGGACGTGCAGCCCCGTGCCGTCGCCCATGCGGACGATGGAGAGGCTCGGGGCGTCCTGGTCCATGACGATGTGGCGGGGAGGGTGCCTCACGGCCAGCTCGACGCGATCGCCCGTGCTCAGGCCCACCCATGGCTCCGAAGGCGCGGGGAGCTTCAGCTCGATGCGGGCGCGCTCGTCGTCGTCGCTGACGAGCACGAGATCGAGGCTCGGCGCGTTGGTGGGACCGCCGAGGCGGAGGTCCTCGACGGTGGCCGTCATGGGGCGGCCCAGGCTCACCGGCGGCGGCGGTCCCTCGGTGGCTGAGAGAGAGTGGTCGACCCAGCGAGTCGACACCATGACGGGGACGACGGGGCGCGGGTCGTAGCGGACGCTCTCCGGGACCTCCTCGGGGGCGGGTTGGGTGCAGGCGGCGGCGGTATAGATGAGGCCCGCGAGCAGGCCTGCGCAGACCTCGGGCCGGGCCCTCATTGGGCTCCGTCCGACCCAGCCCTGACGGAGGCCTCGCCCTGGCGCCAGGTGACCTCGATGGCGTCCTCACGCCGCTTGAGGGCCGAGAGGTGCAGCCCCGGCGCGGCGAGCAGGGAGAGCGAGGAGGGCCACTCGGGGGGGGGCTCGGCGGCCAGGTGGGAGGAGACAGCCAGCAGGCGAGGGAGGTCCGGCGGCTTCAGGTCCGGGACGGCACGGAGATCTCCGAGCGCCGGGCTCGGTGGGCGCGGGAGCATGGCCAGGGCGCGCGCGATCGGGAGACCGACGGGGAGCGCAGCGGCCGCGCTCGAGGCGGAGTCGGCGCCGGGCCAGCGCAAGACCTTGACAGCCGCCTCGAGGGGATCTGTCGGCGGCAACACCACCGCCTCGATGCCCGCGACCCGGGCGCCCTCGAGGCCGAGCCAGGCGCGAAGCTCGGTCGCGTGCTCGGCGATCGGGGCGCTCACGGGCCGCGCGAGGGCGGCCACGGCGGCGCCACGGGCGCGGAGCCAGGCCGGCCCGGATGCGCGCAGCCTCTCGAGCACCTCGTCGGCCTTCGGTGTCAGGGTGAGGGCACGTTGCTGCCGCAGACGCGCCATGACCTCCGACACGGGCCCCGCGGCGCAGACCTTCTCGTAGCAGCCGACGATCCCACCGCCGGCCCCGGCGCGCATGGCCGACTCGCTCCCATAGACAGTCGCGGCGCCTTCGCGGCGAGGTTGGCTCCCGACCTGCTCCATGCGCTCCCGGAGGCGCTCGTGCACGCCGGCGCCTCCGAGCACGACCACCGGCGGCTGGCGCAGGTCCGTGTTGAGCAGCATGATCTCGGCGCCGGCGGCGGCACCCTCGATGTCGGGCCAGAGGGCCGGCAGGGCTGCGCTCAGGTCGTCGCGAAAGGAGCTCCAGAGCCCGACCTCACGGAGCACGGCGGGCTGCACCCCCATGACCACCGGGGCCTCGTCGCCCGCGAGCTCGAGCGGCGTGGGCTCGGAGCGCGGGCGGAGGGCCCAGGCGAAGCCGGCGAGGAGCAGGGCGAGGAGCACCGCGCCGGTCAGCGCCCACGCCGGAGCGGTCCTGCCGGGCTCCCCGGGCACCTTGCGCTTCACCTGGACGTGGGCCACGGCGCTTGCTCCGATGCCGACGACGTAGAGCACCATGAGGGGAGCGGCCATCATCACCTGGCTTATGGGGTCGGGTGGCGTGAGCATGGCGCCGATGAGGAAGGCGAGCACGAGCCAGTAGCGGAAGAAGGCTATGAGCTTCTTCGGCGTGACCATCTCGAGGAGGGTCATGAAGAAGAGCACCAGGGGCAGCTCGAAGATGACCCCGAACATGAGCAGGAAGGTGAGCGCGAAGCCCAGCGCGCTCTCCAGGGTGACGTCCACGGCGACCCCGGCGCTCTCCTCCCCGACGCCGACGAGGAAGTCGGTCAGGAAGGGCAGCATCACGCGGTAGCAGAAGGCCGCGCCGAGGAGGAAGAAGCAGGACCCGAAGAAGAGGACCGGGAGGGCGAAGCGCTTCTCGTGGCGTAACAGCCCGGGTGAGATGAAGAACCACAGCTCCAAGATGACGTAGGGGCTCGCGAGCAGCAGCGCGGCCACCAGGCTCACCTTCAGGTAGACCATGATCGGCTCGGTCACCTTCAGGGCGCGGAAGTGGTAGATGCCGTGCCGGATGAGCCCGTCCTGGATGGGGGCGGAGATGAAGTCGAAGACCTCTACGTGGAAGGCGTAGAGCACGAAGAAGGCCACGCCGGTGACCATCACCATGCGGAAGATGCGCCTGCGGAGCTCGTGCAGGTGCTCGAGGAAGGTCATGGCCCCTGGCTCGGTCATGAGCCGGTGCTCTCCTCGGGTTTGGAGATGGTGACCTCGGGTTTGGAGGTGGTGACCTCGGCCTCCTCGTCCGCGCGCTCCTGCTCGTCCGCGGCCGAGTCATCATCCTCGCCTGGCGACGCGAGCCGGCTCTGACGCAGGATCTCCTCCTCGTCGTCCCCCACGTCGCCGCCGCGCGGGCGCAGGGCCGACCTCCCCTCGTCCACCGCGTCCGTGACGTCGCGCGCGGCGTCCTGGAACTGGGTCTTGAGCTCCTGCATCTCGCTCTGCAGCTCCTTGCCGACCTGCTGCACCTCCCTCAGGTCCGCGTCCTGCTGTAGCTCCGCCTGGAGGTCATCGAGGAGCAGGCGGGCCTTACGCAGCATCTTGCCGATCCAGCGGGCCATCTCCGGCAGCTTGTCGGGCCCGACAAAGAGCGCGGCGATGACCGACAGGAGGATCAGCTCGGTTAGGCCGATGTTCAGCATCGCGGTGGGGTCAGAGGAGGGTCTCTTGCACCGGGGCTTTCAGCAGCTCGACACCGGGCACCTTCGCCCAGGTGCGTGAAGCCGAAGGATCCAGAGCAGCCGGACCATACAGCACCGTGCGTGCGCGCGGCCAGTAACGTCCCAGCATCTCCAACGCTTCCCTGCTCAGGCTGCTCACCTCGTGGACGGGGCCCACGAGCAGAAGATCGGCCTCGGCGCTGGAGGTCTTCTCACTCAGATCCGGCGGACACCCCGGCGGCCAGGTGACGTGCACGCACTCGACCCCGCGGCCGAGCACGCGCAGGTGCACCACCCAGGGCTCGTCCGGGTGCGGGACGAGCATCACGCTCGTCTCGCCGAGCCGCAGCGGCCGGTCCGTGGGCGCCGCCGCACGCGCTGCCCTCCTGCGTGGGAAGGCCTTCGTCCAGGTCTCCTGAGTCGCCAGCACTCCCCGCTGCCTCGCGAGGGGGCGAAGAGAGTCCGGGTTGGTACAGAGCGCCGGCGCTCCCTCGAGGCTGGTGTTGATGGCCAGCCCGAGGTGGGGGATGACGAGGCCAGCATCGAGGGCGCGCAGCTCGACCCTCGAAGGAGGCAGGCTCATCTCGACGCTCTCAGGTGGAGCCTCAGCTCTCCTTGGCCTTCGCGGCGTAGGCGCGAAGCCCCATCTTCTCCTCGGCGAGCTCCTTGCGTTGCTCCTTGCTCAGCCCCGCCCAGATCTTCTTGAGCTCCAGGCGCTGCTTCTTCTTCGCCTCTTTGCGCTTCTCGCGGGTCATCTGCTTGGTGTTCGCCATCGCCAAAGTCCTCTGAGGCCCTGCTCGCTTGGGCGGGCCACGGTTGTGCGCACAAAGGGAGGCGCGGGTACCATCTTTGGGCCCGAAGATGCAAGCCCAGGCCTACTCCTCCGACACCCCGTGCTCCAGGTCCTCCCGCCAGCGCTCGTCGTCCCAGGTCCTGGCCAGCCAGTCGATCTGGTCGGTGGGCTCGGTGCGGGGCAGCGTCAGGAAGAGGCGGATGTCCTCGTCCTCGTCGAAGCGGAGGTCCTCGAAGGTCAGGCAAGCGAACTGCGTGATGCCGAGCTCGGTGACGATGCCGAAGCGGCCGGCGCGCTGCTCGCAGTCCTTGACGTGCAGGTACAGCGCCTCCTCCGAATAGGGCTCCGTCTCCCGCGGGAGCTCCTTTCGCAGATAGAGGCAGAGGCGGTGGCGGAAACGTTCGCGCGCGGCCTCGTCGAAGGCGGCCATCTGATCGGCCCGGATGGTCAGGACCGGCACGCCCACCTCTTGCGTGCTCATGGCGAGCCCGTGGTGTAAGCGCCGGTGCCCTGCGAGCGCACCCAGGGCTCCAGGGCCTCCTTGGTTCCGACCGCGTGCACGTGGGCCGGGTAGGCGAACTGCGTGTTTCCGGCGGAGCCCTGGGCACCCATGAAGGTGCCGCCCGGGACGACGTCGCCCTTGTTGAAGTTGCCTACCGTGTCCATGTGGAAGACACCGACCCGCTGGCCGGTGTTGACGTCCTCCATGATCACGAACTTCCCGAGGCCGCCGGAGCCCGAGAAGCTCTTCTGCACGTCGAGGATGCGCACGTCGGTGTGGGTCTGGAGGGGCAGCCCCTGAGCGCTCCCGTTGATGCCGCGGCCCATGGCGTCGGGCTTCTCGAAGACGAAGTCCCAGGCGTTGGGGTTCGGGTTGTCGGCGTTTCGGATCTGGTTGGCGCCCCAGCTGTTCGCGCGATCAGAGTGGTGGTCGAGCCAGTCCGAGCTCGACCAGCTCTCGGCGTCGAGCTCGACGGAGCGGCCGCCCTTGCCCACGGTCCACGTGGCGCGCTTGTCGCCGGTGTTCCCATCCTTGAGCTTGGCCGCCTCGTCCTTTGGCTGGCAGTCCGCCGCGGAGCTGCCGCCGCCGCAGTCCGTCGTGCCGCTCGAGGGGGAGGCCGGGAAGCTCCCGCCGGCTCCGGCGGCCGCAGCCGCGCCCGCGCCCATCAGGTGGTCTCTGAAAAGAAAAGGTCCATGCCATGGGGCTGATCAAAGCTCGTGCCAGCCCGGCGTCCTCCTCGCCGGCCTGGACCAGGCACCGCCAACCCATTGAAAACACAGCACATGCAACCATGGCAGCGGCCACCCCTGACGCGACTGTGCCTCCGTAGTGGGGACCTCACACCCCACGTGACGTCGCACTCGCCCGAGCCGGGCACCGTGTCTATACTTCGCGCCGATGAGAAACGTCACCAGCATCACCCCACCCTTCCCGATCGTGTTGCTCGCCTCGAGCCTGCTCCTCCTCGCCTGCTCCTCGACGAAGCCTTCGTCGCGACCGGGAGCAGAAGGCGCGGCCGAGTCTCCGGAAAGAGAGGCCGCCGCCTTCGTGGCCGCCCAGGTCGAGCAGCTCAAGCCAATGGCCCTCGCGGCCAACCTGAGCTGGTACCAGGCCTCGGTCACAGGCACCGACGAAGCCTGGGCCGCGAGCAAAGCGGCGCAGGACAAGCTGAACCGCTTCTACGCCGATCCCCCGCGCTTCGCGCGGGTCAAGGCCCTCCGAGAGGAGGAGGCGAGCGATGACCCCCTCGTCGTGCGCCAGCTCGAGGTCTTGTACCTCTCCATGCTCGGCAAGCAGGTAGCCCCCGACCTCCTGGAGAAGATCACGGCCGTGGAGAGCGAGGTCGAGAAGGCCTTCAACACCTTCCGCGGCAAGATCGGCGACCGAGAGGTGACGACCAACGAGATCAAGGAGATCCTGCGCAGCTCCACCAAGGAAGCGGAGCTGAAGGCCGCCTGGGAAGCGCAGAAGTCGGTCGCCCCCCTCGTCGCGCCCAAGCTCAGCGAGCTCGTCAAGCTCCGCAACCAGGTGGCCCGCGAGCTGGGCTACCGCGACTACTACGCCCTGAGGATCGCCGAGAACGAGCAGGACGAGGACGATCTGATGGACCTCTTCGACGAGCTCGACGACCTGACCCGCGAGCCCTTCCTGGAGCGCAAGGCGGAGGTCGACCGCCGGCTGGCGAAGCGCCTCGGCGTCAGCGCCGACGAGCTCATGCCCTGGCACTACCAGAACCCCTTCTTCCAGGAGCCACCCGCCGTCTTCGACACGGGCCTCGACGAGCTCTACCGAAAGCGCGACACCTTGAAGGTCTGCCGCGCCTTCTACGAGAGCTTCGGCATGAAGGTGAAGGGCATCATCGAGCGCTCCGACCTCTACGAGAAGCCGGGCAAGACTCCCCACGCCTTCGCCGCCGACATCGACCGCGAAGGGGACATCCGCGTGCTCGCCAACATCGTGCCCGGCATCGACTGGATGTCGACGATGGTCCACGAGCTCGGCCACGCCGTCTACGACCTCTACATCGACCACGACCTGCCGTGGCTGCTCCGCAAGCCGAGCCACGCCCTGACGACCGAGGGCGTCGCCATGATGCTCGACCGCCTCGTCGTGAACCCACACTGGGCCTTCGCCTTGGAGCTCGTCAACGAGGAGCAGCGCGACGCGGCCATGGCCGAGGCCGAGCTGCAGCTCGCCTTCGCGCCGCTCCAGTTCTCGCGCTGGACCCAGGTGATGCTGCGCTTCGAGAAGGCGATGTACTCGGACCCCGACCAGGACCTGGACAAGCTCTGGTGGGACCTGGTCGAGGAGTACCAGGCGCTGAAGCGGCCGCCCGACCGCGAGGCCCCCGACTACGCCAGCAAGATCCACCTCGTGATCGTGCCGGTCTACTACCACAACTACATGATGGGCGAGCTCTTCGCCGCGCAGGTGCACGAGAAGCTGGCCCGCATCGAAGACAAGAGCATCACCGAAGCGGTCTACGCCGGCCGGCCGCAGGTGGGCGAGTTCTTGAAGCGTGAGGTCTTCGCCCCGGGCGCCCGGCTTCGCTGGGACGAGCTCACGCGGGAGGTCACGGGCGACGACCTTGGCGCGGAGGCGTTCGCGAG
>CAZQPP010000182.1:0-14377 GCA_964594295.1 uncultured Myxococcales bacterium
GCTGACCCTGCCGATGCCGGGCACGGTCGGGAGGACGGTGCGGGTGTGAGCGGCCACCTCGGCGCGCCCCTCCGGGGTAGCTACGTCGTCGTTGAGCTTGATGAGGACGATGCGTTCGATCATGTGCTCACAGTGTTGTTGTTGCCGCGATGCCGCGCGGGTCGTCGAGCCACGGGGTCTCGGGCTGCCGGTCCCGCCGCTTCGCGAAGCTGAAAGCCTCGGCCACCGTGACCTCGGAGGGCGCAGGGAGCTTGGCCCTCAACTTCCGCCCATCCGGATACACACCGCCGAAGGCGCCGGCAAGCTGGTAGAGAAACTCGTCGAACGACGGCGCCGAACGGGGATCCTTGACGGGGACGGCCCACGAGGGCGCGCTGACCTCGCATGCTCCACACGCTACGGCGCTGGAGATTCCCAGATCCTCGAAGGCACCCGCGAAGCACTGCCCGAAGATCAGCACCTTGGTCGCCTGGCAGTCACCGAGAGCGGCTGCGAGCTCGCGTGGCGAGAACAGCTCGCCACCCCAGAACGGAAAGCCCGCCTCGTCACCGTGGTTCGAGACCAGGAGGAAGGCCTTGTCGCCGGAACCCGTCTCCGCCAGCCAGGCCAGGGCCGCCTCCACCTGATCACGCCGGGCCGGGAGGAGGGTCTCCAGCTCCGCGTCGCCGTCGAGGTCCCGGCGGTCGCCGTCGGCCCAGCAGAGGCGCACGTCTTCCTTGGCGTAGCCGTGCGTCCGGGTGAGCAGGCGGTACCATGCGGCCAGGTTGCGCAGGTAGCGCGGGCAGTTCATGGGCGGGCACACCCCACCCGAAACAAGCAGTGCCCTGCGCTTCAATGCGCCGCCGTCGGCCGGCGAAGACGGTGAAGCGGCTCGGAGTGCGCAGGCGGCCAAAGCTGCTCGATTGCGTCGAAGCAGCCGTCACTGCTCACGAGGTACCACGTGCAGTCGTGCCCCCAGTTCGCGCCTGGGAGGGGATCGGCGAGGAAGAGAGCGACCTCCGCGTCGCGACACGGCCCTTCGTACTCGACCGGCCTGCCGAGTGCGTCCCTGAGCTCGTCGCCGCGCACGAGCCCCGGCAGCACCGAGACGAGGGCGCCTTTCGAGATGTGCTCACCGAAGTGACGCCAGAAGGCGGCGCGAAGCTCGGCGGAGGGCTGCAACAACCACACGGGGCCGGGGACCTGGGGCGCCATGCCGAAGGCTGCGTGCAGGATGGAGACGGTCGGTCCGTCGATAGCGTCCGTGCGTTCGCTCACGCGCCTGATGGTTACCGTGCCCACCTCAGACCTCGTCGAGGTAGAACACCGAGCCTGGCTCGACGGACTGCACGACCAACGGGGAGTGAGTCGTCGCGACTATCTGGATGTTCGGGAAGAGCGTGCGCAGGCTGGGGATCACACGCTCCTGCCATTCCGGGTGCAGGTGGGCGTCGATCTCGTCGATCAAGCAAAGCCCCTCGACGTCGAGCACGTCCTCGGGATCTTCGGTGGAGAGGCTCATGCGGCAGAGCATCTCGCAGATGATGACGAAGACACTCTTCAGCCCGGCGCTCAGCGCGTGAAGCGGCACCTGTCCGGTAGGCGAGGAGAAGATGACCTCGAAACGCTCGTCGACGCCCTCGAAGGCGAAAGGCCGAAGAAGGGTGCTCAACGCGGAGCGCACACGGTCCCAAAGGACCAGGTCCTCACCACGGTCGGCAATGGCCTTGGCGCGCAGGAAGTCGAGGTTCACGAGCCACTGCTTGAGCTGACCGAAACGCGGGAGGAGCTGGCCGCTCGCGCTCACTGTGGGCGAGAAGGCCTGCTGACAGCGGTGGCGGAAGACGTTCTGGATATTCGGACCAGCGACCCGCACGGGCGGAAGAAGCCGGTGGGCGTCGAAGTAGGCCGCAAGGCCGACAGGCACAGGCATCTCGGCCCGCGCGGCTTCCCTCCACTTCTTCCAGTTGTTGCCCTCCCATTTTGTAGGAGCGGTCTGCCCGCGTTTGAGCGTCAGAGACCCGACCACGACGTGAGGTTTCAGGGTGGCCTCGCTCCACGTGGCGCCAACTACGGCCTCCGTCGCGCCGTCCGTTACGTCGCTCCCCCCAAGTGCCTGCGCCGCGAGTATCGGCACCGTGTGGCCCAACACCGCCGTGGCTGCGGTCAGGCACGAGCTCTTGCCCGAGCCGTTGCCTCCGACCAACAGGGCCACATCGAGAGGCTCATCCGTGCCCGGCTTTCGCAGGTCGAGCACAGCGTCACCGAAGCAACGGAAGTTCCGGAGTCTTAGCTCGAGCAGCTTCATCTTCGCCGCTCAGGTTAGCACAGTCCCCGGGCCCCGCTCAGTATCCCTCGACGTAGAGCTGCCGGGCCGCCGCGACGGCCTCGTCGAGGGTGCCGACGACGAGGTAGGCCGTCAGCTCGTGCTCGCCGGGCGGGAGGCCGGCTCGCTTGACGACGGACTTGAGGCGCGAGGCGGCAGAGTCCTCCTCCCCCTGGCCGCTGCCGGCGATCTTGCACACGGCGAAGGCGTTTCGGGCGCCCATCCGGTAGACGCCGAGGGCGTGGGCGCCGTCGCCGGTGGCGGCGATCACGGCCCCGGCCGCCGGGCTCAGCCGCGCGTCCGAGGCGGGCTCGAGGCAGGCGTCGCCGGGGACCTTGGAGCTCAGGTCGGCGAGCTCCTCGGTGACGGCGTTGTAGGCGTAGAAGTGGTTCAGGTCGGCGGTGAGGGCGGCGCTCACGACGTCCGCCTCGAAGCTGTTGGCGCCACCGGGGAGGTCCACGGTGCCGGTCCAGCGGATGGCGTTGGCCATGCCGGCGAAGGCTATCTCGACCTCCTTCTCGAAGGTCCCCGCCCAGAGCACAGGCTGGGCGCTCCCGCCTCCGAGGCGCTCTGGGGACCACTTGAACGGCCTGGTCTTGGTGCGGAGCTTCATGCCGTCGACGCCGTGCGACACCAGCGGCGAGCCGTGGGCCCACCCGCCCTCGACCACCCCGGGGCAGCCGTAGCGGTCGCCCGCCTCGACGGCGCGGTCGGCGCCGAGCTCCGAGGAGAGCTCTACGCTCATCTGGATCGACCGCCCGAAGTCGTAGCGGTTGACGAGCTGCCGGCCCTTCCAGCTCAGCCTGCTCACGGCGCCTCCCGCGACGCGGTTTGCGACGATCGAGATCTCGGCGTTGCCGAGCTCGACGGGCACCTCGCAGGAGCCTCCGTGGCGGAGATAGGCGAAGCCGAGCGAGTCCTGCTCCTGGTAGCCCGGCACGTCCTCCCCGCAGAAGGCGGTCAGGTAGTCGCCGTGGTAGGAGCTGTACCAGCGGACCATCGGGCACATGCCGGGGGAGGGGCTGAGGAAGGCGTGGCCGAGGCGCGACTCGAGCTCGAAGGGGCCGTCCCCCGGCTCGGTGGAGTCCATGTGGTTGCCGGTGTTCGACGAGTAGAGCCGGTAGATCGGGCGGGTGCCGCTCGCCCCGGCGTCGAGCAGGTAGAAGAGCTGCCCCTCGAAGAGACCGCCCGCGGGGTCCTCGCTCGGGTTGGTGGTGCTCATGTGATCGCTGCTCTGAGAGGAGGGCCGCCACCAGCGCGCCATGACGTTCAGCTTGGCGTTGTGCTGGGCAAGCAGGGCATCACCCTGTGGGCAGCTCCCGCAGGAGCCGCCGCAGCCGTCGTCGCCGCACTCGACGCCCGCGCAGCTCGGCTTGCAGGGCTTGCAGGCGCCGCCGCGGCAGCCGTGGGGACACAAGGTCTTGGCGGGGGCGTAGACGCAGCCGCCGGCGCTGCACACCCCCGTCGCGGGGTAGGCGTTCGCCTCCTTTCCGTTGCAGTCGTCGGTCGGGGGCGCGGCGCACATCTGGGCGTCCGGGGCTTCGTCGGTCTCGTCGTCGCAGTCGTCGTCCACGTCGTTGCAGAGCTCCGGCGCGCCCGCGTAGGTCGTGCCGACCTCCGGATCGCAGTCCGAGCCGTCGGGGACGCCGTCGCCGTCGTCGTCAGGGTCGCAGGCGTCCCCCTCGCCGTCGCCGTCGATGTCGCTCTGGTCCGGGTTCTTCACGGTCCGGCAGTTGTCCTCGCCGTCTTCGCGGTTGTCGTCGTCGTCGTCGTCGTCGCAGGCGTCGCCGTCGCCGTCGCCGTCGGTGTCCGCCTGGTCGGGGTTGTCGTGCTCCGGGCAGTTGTCGACGCAGCCGAAGGGGCCCGCAGGCGGGCACTCGGGGCAGGTGTCCTGACACTGATAGAGGCCGTCGCACGAGCAGGCCTCGTCGACCTCGCCGTCGCAGTCGTTGTCGCGGCAGTCGCAGTCCTGCTCCTCCCCCTCGATGTAGCCGGGCTGGTTCTTGTAGAGGCAGATCCACCGGCCCATCTCGCACATGGCCGCCACCCCGCCGTCTTCACCGCAGACACCAGCCGTGAGGCAGCCCACCTCTGCTCCGGCGGTCACCAGATCCTCGTCCGTCTTGCCGTCGCAGTCCTGGTCTACGGCGTCGCAGAGCTCGGCCGGCGGAGGGGGACAGGCGCCGCAGATCTCGATCAGGTCGCAGGTCTTGTAGTCCACGCAGTCGCTGGGGCTGAGCCCGCTGCAGGGACCCCAGGAGCCACGCTCGCAGATCTGAACGCCGGGGCTGCAGTCGAAGCAGGCGCGCTCGAGGCCCTCGTCGGTGACCCCGTCGCAGTCGTCGTCTCGGGCGTTGCAGCGCTCCACCGGGATCTCGGGGCAGGCCCCGCAGAGCTGGAAGGTCTGACAGGTCACGTAGTCGGTGCACTGCTCCGGCGCGGGCCCGTCGCAGGGGAGCCACTCCCCGCCGACGCAGACCTCCTCGCCGGTGCCGCAGACGGTCTCGCAGGGCCGCGCGACGGCCTCGTCGGCCCGCCCGTTGCAATTGTCGTCCTTGTCGTTGCACAGCTCGACCGGCTCCGGGGGGCACTCCTCGCAGGTCTCGCGCTCGGTGCAGGAGTCGTAGTTGGTGCACAGGCGCGGCGGAGGCGCGTCGCACTCTCCCCACTCTCCTCCGACGCAGGCCTGTTGCCCCTCACCGCAGGTGGAGCTGCAGACCCGCCGGACCTCCTCGTCGACCTCGCCGTCGCAGTCGTCGTCCGCGGCGTTGCAGATCTCGGGCGCTGGGGTCTGGCCGGAGCAGGCGGTGTCGCAGGTCCGCGTGCCGGGGCACTCGCCGTGGTCGTTCTTCACGGCGCAGCGGGTCTCGTAGCCGCGCTCCGCCTCGGTGCAGGGGCAGGGCTCGCCTTCGGGCTTGCGGCACTGGCTCTCGGCGACACCCTCCACCACGACGCACTCGTAGCCGCGGGGGCAGGGAAGCGCGGCGTCACAGGCGATGCCGCAGAAGCTCCCCTCGGGGCCGTAGGGCACGCAGGCGGCGCCGGCCACGTCCGGATCCTCGCAGTCGTCGTGCTCGAAGCAGGGCCGGCAGAGGCGGGTGGGCGCGCGGCAGAGCGAGATGCTCGGGCCGCCGGGGGCGCCGGTGGCCACGCAACGCAGGCCGGGCGGGCAGGGGCGTGCCTCGGAGCACTCTATGGCCTGGCAGCTCCGCTCCTCGCTGACGGGCGACTTGGCGCAGCGTTGACCGAGGGGGCAGTCCGCGTCCGAGCAGCAGGGCCACTCGCAGGACACGCTGTCATCGCCTTCGTCGCTGGCGTCGCCCGGCCGTGGGGCGTCGGCGCCGGGGTCGCCCGGGTCCGCCGGGAGGTCGCCCGCGGCGTCGGGCTCCGGGGTGCCGCCGTCAGCCGTGTCAGCGCCGGCGTCCGAGACATCCGACCCCACGACGGCGTCCTCCGAGACGGCGACCTCGGGGGCGCCGGCCTCCGCCGTGTCGGCGACGCCTGGATCCACCCCGAGGCCCGGGTCCGTGGGGGTCACGACGTCCACCTGGGAGCCGCCCCCGTCGCTGCGGCCCCACCCGGGGTCGAGGCTCGCGGCGCCGCTCCCCGAAGAGCAGCCGGCCGCGAGGGCGATGAGGACGGCCGCGGCGCCCAGGGTTGCGCGCTCCTTGCTCATTCCGACTCCGGCTCGACGCACTCCGGCACGTCGTTGCGGGGGCTGTTGACCACCTTGGAGACCCGCCTGACGACCAGCGGGCCGCTCGCGCAGGGGCGCAGCAGGGGCTTGAGGTGGCGGTCCCGCGAGGCGCCGGGGTCGAGCCAGGCCTCGAAGTCCGAGCGATCCAGGATCACCGGCATCCGGTGGTGCAGGTCGCGCAGGTCCTCGCTCGCCTCGGTCGTCAGGATCGTGCAGCTCTCGACCACCTCCCCGTCGGTCGACATCCACCTCTCCCAGAGCCCTGCAAACGCCAACAAGCCCTCGTCCTCGCGCAGCACGTAGTAGGGCTGCCTCCCGTGGGGCTCCTTCTTCCACTCGAAGAAGCCGCTGGCGGGGAGCAGGCAGCGCTTGTTGCGGAAGGCCGCGCGGAAGGCCGGCTTGGAGTCGACCGTCTCGGAGCGGGCGTTGATCAGGCGGTTTCCGATTGACTTGTCCTTGGCCCAGTGGGGGACAAGGCCCCAGCGTAGCAGGACGAGGTGGCGAGTGGTGTGACGCGGGAATTCCGGGCTGCTTCTCGGCGAGCAATCGTCGTTCCTGCCGGTGCGTTCAGGTTCCCGGAATATCGGGGATATTTCGGGGTTCTGAACGTGCCGGCAGGGGCGGCGAGGGCCGGCGAGAACGCCCTGGAATTCCCGTGACGCACCACAAGATCCGGCTCCCTCGCCGGGGGGCACCCGGACCACGGCGACGTCCTGGGTCGGCGCGATGTTGTACCGGGGCGTCAGCGCCGGGACCGCCGCGAGGCCGAAAAACTCCGCGAGATCGTCGTCAGAAGGGAGCAGGGTGAAGCGGCCGCACATTCCAAGCTTTTGGCTATTGGCAATTAGCGGTTAGCGGGGGAGAAGACACCGTGATCTCGCGGGCACGTCGGCTTGCTTGACAGCGGGGAGGCAACATCGAACGGCTAACGGCTAACGGCTAACGGCTAACGGCTAACACCTAGGACATCATCAGCGGGTCGCCTTCCCTCAGCATCCGGAAGATCTCCCGCAGCCCGCGCCGGGGCTCGTAGCCAAGCTCGTCGCGCGCGCGGGAGCCGTCTACGGTGGCGGGCCACTGGATGTGGTCGACCTCCTGGGCCGGGAATCGCGTGAGCCTGAGGCGCCACATGCGCCGCAGCCCGAAGCGCAGGAGCGGCCCCGGGATGGGGACCTGCCTCAGGCCGAGCTCTCGGAGCACGAGGGAGACGGGCACGGGGGAGGGGCCGTCGATGTTGAAGACCCCACGAACGCCGGGCTGTAGGGAGAGGAGCAGGGCCTGGACCACGTCCTCCTGGTGCACGAGCTGGACCATGGGGTCGAAGCCCATCGCGCGCGGACACCAGGGCCGGTTGAGGTAGCTGGAGGCCGCGTTGGCCACCTTGCCTACGATGTGGACGGGGCGGAGCACCACGGTCTCGGTCTTGGGGTGCTGCCACATGAAGGAGAGCGCCGTCATGTCGATGCTGACGAGGTCGCGGATGGCCTCGAAGCGGGCCGCGGCCATGAGCGGCGCCTCCTCGCTCAGCGCGGTGGCGTTGAAGGGGGAGGGGCCGTACACGTCGGCGGTCGACAGCACGACCAGCTTGGGGACCTTGTACTTCTTGACGTGGCTGAGCAGGCGCTGGAGGCCCACCACGTTGAAGCTGTAGTGCTCTGCCTGGCCGCTGCGCGGGTTGTGGAGGATGCCGCAGTGCACGACCGCCTTGATCTTGTTTCCGCGGAAGATGCCCTCGGTGCGGTTACGGCGAAGGTCCAAGCGGTAGTGCTCGACGTCCTTCGGCAGGCCGCGGCAGGGGCGGCGGTCGATGCCGATGACGCGGTGGCTGCGGTGGAGCTGGCGGGCCAGCTCACGGCCGAGGCGACCAGCGACGCCGGTGATGGCGACCACGGGGCGATCATCTTGTTGGGCTTGCTTGGCCATGGCCTACCAGAACACCGCTCGGCGCCGGCCGAGGCCGTTGTGGATCATGCGCTGGATGGTGCTCTTCACCTGCTTGACCTTGCGGCCGATGATGGCGTCGTCGTCGTCAGGGTCGCCGTCGAAGAGCATCGGCGGCCCGAAGTGGAGCCGGTAGCGGACCGGCAGGGGCAGCACGCCGCCCGGGACCGGCAGGGGGCCGAGGGGGAAGAGCGGCAGGGAGGGAAGGTCGAGTAGCTTGGCCAGGGGTTTCATGTCGGCGAGGCGGATGTACTGCTCCTCACCGCCGATGACCGCGATGGGCACGACGGGCTTGCCCGTGCGGATGGCCAGACGCATGAAGCCCGCGCCGAACTCGGTGAGCTTGTAAGCGTCGGCCGGGGGCTTGGAGATGCCGCGCGAGCCCTCGGGGAAGACGAGCACGGTCTCGTCGGCCTCGAGCAGCCGGATGCAGTTCTGCGGCTCCCCGAGGATCTGCCCCCAGCGGCTCATCATGACGTTGAACCAGGGCAGGCGCGGCACGAAACGCTCCACCATCGACCTGAGGATTCGGGGCGGCTCGGCGTCCAGAAACATCGAGAGCCCGATGATCAAGCCGTCTACGGGGAGCTGGCCCGAGTGGTTGGCGACCAGCAGCATGCCCCCTTCCTTGGGGACCTGCTCCAGCCCGAAGACCTCCGTGCGAAAGTAATAGCGGTAGAGGGCCCTGGCGGGCCGGATGATCCACCGCAGGGTCTTCGGGTTGTAGCCGAAGGGGTCGTAGCCGTAGGAGTTCAGCCCCTTGTGCTGGAGCCTGGCGAGGCGGCCGTCGATCTCGGCGTCGGTGAAGATCGACATGGCGCGCTCGCGCACGGCGTCCGCGAGCATGCGCCGCAGGGGTCCGCCGAGTGCTTTTTGCACCTCCGAGCTTGGCACCAGGTTCGGCATGGGCGGACGATAGCAGCCGCGCGCGAGAGTTTCATCCGGGCCCGAGCTGCCTGCTCGGAGAAGGCCTCGCGCAATGACGCGGAGGCGCAGAGAAGAAGCTCAGCGACGCTGCCGCAGCTCGCGGGCGATCTCCCGCTCCTGATCGCGCTTCTTGATGTCGTGGCGCTTGTCCACGGTCTGCTTGCCCTTGCCGAGCCCGATGGTGAGCTTGATCAGGCCGCGGGGGCTGAGGTGCACGTCCAGGGGGATCAGGGTGTAGCCCTTCTCGCGCACGCGCCGCTGGAGCTTGCGGATCTCGTTCTGGTGAAGGAGGAGCTTCCGGGGGCGCACGGCCTCGTGGCGGAAGTGGGTCGCGGGTGCGTACTCGCCCACGTGGGTGTCCATGAGCCAGGCCTCGCCCTCCTGGAAGTCGACCCACCCCTCACGGAGCTGGATGCGGCCGAGGCGAATAGCCTTGACCTCGCTGCCCTGGAGCACGAGCCCGGCCTCGATGGTGCTCTCGATCCGGTACTCGTGGCGGGCGCGGCGGTTGGAGGCGAGGATCTTCATTGGTCCTGCTTGGGCGCCGTCCCGCCCCCGGGCGTCCAGAGGGTCTCGCCGCCGCCGGAGCGCGCGTTGATCCAGCGGGACGCGACGAAGAGGAGGTCGCTCAGGCGGTTGAGGTAGACGAGGACCTGCCTGCCGGGCCCGGCCACGCCGGGGAGCCCAACGCAACGCCGCTCCGCCCGCCGGCAGACGGTGCGCGCTATGTGCAGGACCGAGGCCGCCGGGTGCCCCCCGGGCAGGACGAAGCTCTTCAGCGGCTCGAGATCGGCGTTCAAGGCCTCGGTGGCGGCCTCGAGGGCCTCGACGTGGTCGCTCCCGACGGGCGCGAGCTCGCGCTCCGCCGCCGGTGGAGTGGCGAGGACGGCGCCGAGGTCGAAGAGGTCCTGCTGCACCGCGCTGAGGAGCGCCGCGAGGCGGAGCACCGGCTCGGCCGGCTGTCCGTGACGCGTGAGCATCGTGCGACCGAGGCCTATCTGGGCCGAGAGCTCCTCCACGGTGCCGACGGCCTCGAGCCGCGGGTCGTCCTTGGAGACTCGCGAGCCGTCGGCGAGGCCCGTGGAGCCGTCGTCGCCGGTGCGGGTCGTGATCTTGTTCAAGCGGACCATGGCGCGCTCGTCAGGCGGGGTAGGCGTCTCCCGAACGAAACGCCCAGACTTCGACGACATCATGCCCCAGGCTGGTTTCGCTGTCTTGCGCCGCGACAGGCGGCTACGACCCACGCACCGCAGCTGCTATGATCCCGACTCGATGGAAGGCCCGCAGAGCGACGTAGACGAAGGCAGCAGCGCAACGCCGGCCATCCTCGACCTCGAGCTGCGAGCGCCACGCCTCCGAGAGCTGCCTGCCACCGTGGCGATCCTCTGGGTGGGGCTGCTCGCGTTCTTGCTCGTGCTCCAGGTCGCCGCTGAGACCGGAGCGCTGCGCGCGGCGACGCTGGGCTGGAGCGCAGCCTCCGTGCTGACCGTCACGATCTGCCTCCTCGGCCTGGTCGCTCTGCGATCGAGGCGCCAGAAGCCGCGACTTCAGCTCCTTGGAACAGAGATCCTCCTGCCACGCTTCGACGGCTCGCCGAAGTCCCGCCGAGTACCGCTGGACGAGGTGTGGTCGATCGGCGTCGCCAGCGCCCGCTCCCGAGAGCTGCTCTTCGTCGACACCTCCCGCGGGCTGCGGCTCCTCCCTCTCGGAGCCTTCCGGGAACCCGGCGCCACACGATCGCTGATCGACGAGGTGAGGAAGCGGGTCGCCGAGCTCCCGGAGGGCGGGGAGCGGCTTGGCGCCCTGGACCACCGCGCGCGAGTCTCGAGCGTGATCCTGTCTCGCCGCCCGTGGGCGACCTGGGGCCTCGCGGCCGCGAACCTCGTGCTCTTCGGCTTCGAGCTCGCCTCCCTCGCCGTCATCCACGTCACCGCCATGCTGCGCCTCGGGGCCAACGTGGCCCCCCTCTCGCTCGGGCCCGAGCCGGGTCGCCTGCTCGCGGCCAACTTCCTGCACATGGACGCCTTCCACCTCGGCGTGAACATGCTCCTGCTGCTCATCGTCGGGCCGCGGGTCGAGCGGGTCGTGGGGCCCGCCGTGTTCGTGGCGATCTACCTGCTCACCGGAGCGGCGGGCTCGGTCGCCTCGGCCTTCTTCCGGCCCGAGACCGTGCTGCTGAGCATCGGCGCCTCTGGCAGCGTGCTCGGCGTGATCTGCGCGTGGGCGGTGCTCAACCTCCGGTACGCGCCGGAGCTCCCCACGGGGATACGAATGCCGCCCCGCTGGTGGCGCCTCCTCGGCCTCCTCATGCTGGCGGACTTTGTCGCCGGCAGCATGCTGAACGTGGATCTCTGGGCCCACGCCGGGGGCATGGCGGTGGGCGCCTTCTTGACCTTCGCGGTGCTGCGGGGCGGGAGCTTCGCAAGCGAAGCTCCCCTACGCGGGGCGTTTCCCAAGGGAAACGCCTTGCTCAGCCCGCGCCGACCCTGCCTCGAGGTGCTCACCGGCACGCCGGGCGCCCCGGTCGCCGCCGCGCTGCTCGTCGCGGTGCACGCGGGCGCGCTCACCGGCATCCTGACCGGCGCCATCGTCGAGCCGGCCGCCAGGGACGCCGTGACCCTCGACCGCCTCGTCCACGCCGGCGAGGAGCACCTGAGCGTGGTCAACAACCTGGCCTGGCGGGTCGCGGAGGAGCCTGGCGCCACCAGGAACCAGGTCGCCATGGCCTACGACGCCGCGCGGACCGTGCACGAGCAGGCCCCGATCGACCCGCACCTCACCGACACCATCGCCACCCTGGCCTTCCGCCTCGGCGAGGTCGAGCGCGCGGTGCTCCTCGAGAGCGGGCTCCCCCGGGACACCCCCGAGGCGGACTTCTACCTGACCCAGCTCGCCCGCTTCCTCCACGCGCGACCTGCCGGATCCGCTCCGCTCGTGCTGCCGCGAGGCCTGCTGTCGCCACCGGGCGTGGCGGTCGAGGCCAGCGGCCACGGCCGGGACCTGGCCATGCACGTGTCGGCCGATCGAGCCGTGGAGGAGCCCGTCCGAGTCGTGCTGCTGGCGATCGGTGAGGGCGGGCTCGCGGGGGCAGTCGAGGCAGTCGTCCCTCGGATCGGCGAGAGCCTCACGGCCTCGGTGAAAGGCTCAGCGCCGGGGCCCTGGGTTCCTCGGTGGCCTCGCTTCGAGCTCGCGCTCGTGGACCTCGGCGGCGGAGGTCTCGCCCCGGGGAAGCAGCTCCTGCGCGCGGTGCCGGCCCACCCCGAGGCCATGGCGCTGCCGGGGGCGTTTGCGCGCTGAGAGGGCAAGGGCAAGGGCAAAGGCAAGGGCAAGGGGGCGCCCTATTCGCCCTGCGGGCTCTAGGGCGCGATCAGGAAGTGCGCGTTGGCCGCGGCCACCGGCTTGTCGCGGTCCTCCTGCCATGCCTCGGCTCGCACGCTCGCGAGCCGCCGGCCGTGGCGGATGACCGTGGCGGTGGCGAAGGTGTCTAGCGCCCTGGCCGAGCGGAGGTACTCGACGGTGATGTTGATGGTCTTGGGGATGTGCGCGGGCTGCACCTCGGCGAAGACCTGCACGATGGCGGCGGTCTCGAGCAGGGCGCCGGTGGTCCCTCCGTGGAGCGCAGGGAGGACGGCGTTGCCCACGAGGTGGTCTTTGAAAGGCATGACGGTGACTATCTCGCCGTCGCGGCGTTCCACCTCGAGGCCGATGAAGCGCGCGTAGGGGATGACCTCCAAGAAGGGCTTCGCGTCTCCGGTCTCCCGGACGCGCTCGACTATCTCGAGCAGGTCTCTCACGACTTCCCTAGGGTGTTTGCCACCGGCGAGCTCTCACCGTGGAAGATCATGAAGGTGCTCGCCGCCGACGCGATGGGGCGGTCCATGTCGTCGTGGTAGGCGACCGCGCGGACGAAGGCCACCTGGCGTGCGAGGCGATAGCAGGTCGCGCGGGCGAGGACGTCTTGTGGAGGTGTGGCCGGGCGCAGGTAGTCGATGCGGAGGTCGAGGGTCGCGATTCGAATGGCCTTCATCAGCCGCGCGAAGACCGCTGCGCCACAGGTGGCGTCGAGCAGGCTCGTCACGGCGCCGCCGTGCAGCACGCCCGTCTCGGGGTTTCCGACGAGCTGGGGGTGGTAGGGCAGCCGGATGGTGACGCCGTCGGCGAAGAGCTCGACCATCTCGAGGCCGAGGGCGACGTTGTGCGGGACGCCGCTCGTGAAGGCCTCGCAGAAACGCGCGAAGACGGCCTGGGAGTCGAAGGGTTCTTTGTCTGCGGGGGCTGCCATTCTCGGTGCCGCGCTTTCTAGCAGCGAAGCCCCGTCGTTGCCAGGGGACCGAAAAGACAAAGGCGCCGAGCGGTGTGTGCGACCGCCCGGCGCCAGTTGCAGGGGTGAAGTATCGGCTGGTGCGGGGCTACCCGACCTTGACCTCGATCTGCTTCGGGCGGAGCTGCTCGGGCTTCTGCAAGGAGAGCTTGAGCACGCCGTTCTTCAGCTGGGCCTCCACCTTCCCGGGGTCGAGCCCGCGGGGGACGCGGAAGCTCCGCACGTAGCGAACCGAGCGGAACTCGGAGGCGATGGGGGTGTCCTCGTCGAAGCTCGGGCGGGTGCCCTCCACGGTGAGCTGGCCGTCGTCGACGCGGACGGAGAGCTCCTCGTTGGGCACGCCGGGCAGGTCGAGGAAGAGCAGGTAGGAGCTGTCGTCCTCGAAGATGTCCGCGCGCGGGATCACCTGGGGGCTCTCCTTGACCTCGGTCGGCGCGGAGGGGGCGGGCTGGGTGAGTGCGTTCTGGTTCGTCGTCATCGTAGTCTCCTCTCGTCCTCGCTCAGGCTCCGCGCACGAAGATCTGGCGCGGCTTGGCGGCTTCCGACTTGGGAAGCGTCACCGTCACGACGCCGCTGCTGGCGCCGGCGCTCGACTTCTCGGTGTCCACCTCGTAGGGGAGCGTGATCTGGCGGCTGAACTTGAAGCCGCGCCGCTCCTGGCGCCGCACGGTGTAGCCCTCGGGCACCTCCGGGGTGATCTCGCCCGACAGCGTGAGCACGCCGTTGTCCACCGACACGTTCAGGTCTTCGGGCTCGAGGCCGGGCACCAGCGCCCGGACGCGCAGCTCCTCGCCGTTGTCGCTCACCGACAGCCGCGGCCACCTTCCGGACGCGATGGTGGAGCCGTGCGGAGAGGCCTCGTCGAAGAGCCGCTCGAAGTGGCGCCGCACGTCGTCCATCCAGGCGACTGTGCGGTCGAAATCGCTCCAGGTCTCGAACATGTCAATACCTCGTTTGCGGGGCGGGCGTTTCGCAGGCGAAACGCCTCTACGCGGGGAGTTTCGTACCGAAACTCCTTGTTACGTTGGGTTCGAATAGGTCTCGCCCGCGGTCTCGCGCTACAAACTTCTTGGATGCAGGGGGCCCTGGAGGAGCCGCCGCGGGTTATGTCTTGACTGAGTGGAAGATAGGCACGCTTCTTGACAGGTCAAGCCCGTGGCTTGCGCTTACCCCGCCGCCGCCTCCA
>CAZQPP010000183.1:0-14269 GCA_964594295.1 uncultured Myxococcales bacterium
GGGCCCTCGATGCCGGAGCTGATGCGGTACTCGTGGGCACGGCCATCCTGCAGGTCAGGGGCTTCCCGTCGTCACAGCTCGTGTCGCGGCAGGCGTTCTCCGGGGACTTGATGCAGGACCACCGGCCGGCGAGGCACGTGCACCAGGGCACGAAGCTGCCGTCCGGGCAGCGGTGCTCCCGGAGCTCGCCGTCCACGCACTCCTGGCCGCAGTCGGGCCTGCAAGAGGTCTCGGTCTCGCCCTTCTCCCGGGCGCAGATGCCGTCACCGCAGCCGACGTAGTCGCAGACCTCCTCGCACTGACCTTCGCGGCAGCTCCAGTGCCCGTAGCAGCGGATGTCCCAGAAGAGATCGGCGCAGTCGGAGGGCACCTGGCAGGTGGGAGCAGGCTCGCAGTCGCCGGGGCAGTTGCAGAGGTTCTCGCCGACCCCGCACTCGCCGTCTCCACAGCGCGTGCAGACGAAGGCACCATCGCAGGGCCAGCACTCGCCGTCCGAGCTCGGAGCTTCGCAACCCACCGGGGTCAGCCCCTCGCAGCACTCCGGGGTCGACGGCACCACCGCGCCGCGCTCCCCCTCGGCGAGGCAGACCTGCTCCTCGGGGAGGCAGCACTGGCCGCTCCGACCCATGGGGCAGCCGAGGGAGGGGCCGCTCACGTAGCCCTCGTCGCAGCTCTCGAGGAAGTGGGCGCAGTAGCCGCCCCTGTCCTCGCACTCCGGCCTCGGCGGCTCCTCGCAGGTGTCAAGGCTCACGCACTGCCAACACGCGTCGTGCACGATCGAGACCTCACCCTCGCCGCACTCGGTCCTCGGCATGTTGCACAGGGCGATGGGCTCTGTGGCACACCCGTGCGGCATGCAGGCGGCGACGCAGTCGCGGCAGTCCGGGCAGGACGAGCTGCCACAGCCGTCGCAGCGCTCCTCCACCGGGCAGTCACGATCCGACTCGCAGGCGTCCTGGCCCCAGGGCAGGCAGGTGGCCGGGTTGACGCAGCGGAAGCAGTTGGCCTGGTAGGCGAGGATCTCGTGCTCCCGGCACAGGGGCACGGGCATCATGCACATGGGCTGGGTGCCGTCGTCGCAGCTCGTGTCCCGGCAGGCGTTCTCGGGCGAGATGATGCAGACCCACTGGCCGCCCTCGCAGGTGCACCACGGGACCATACGGCCGTCCGGGCAGACGTGGGGCACCTCCTCGTCCGGCTGGCACTCGGGGGTCGGCTCCTCGCAGTCCTCGGGGCAGTTGCAGCGGTCCTCGCCGGGGCCGCAGTCACCGTTCCCGCAGCGCGTGCAGATGCCGCCGCAGCCGGGTGGGGTCGGCATGCACTCTCCGTCAGACGAGAGCCTCTCGCAGCCAACCCGGCGCAGGCCGGCGCAGCACTCGGGGGCGTCGGGGATCACGGGGATGGCCTCGCCTTCGCCCACGCAGTCGGGCTCGGGGGGCTCGCAGGTCCGCTCGTCGACGCACACCCAGCAGTGGTTCTCTACGATGGCGACCTGCCCTTCCGCGCAGTCCGGGCGGAGCATCTTGCACAGCGCCATCTCCTCGGTGGCGCAATTGTGGGGCACGCACCCGGGCATGCAGGCGCTGCAATGCGGGCAGGCGGGCTGCGCGCAGTCGTCGCACCTCTCGGTGACGGCGCATTGGGCGTCCCGCTCGCACACGGGCAGGCCCCAGGGATCACATGTCTCCGGGTACACACACTCCCAGCAGCCGTTCTTCACGGCGAGGATCTCCCAGGGATGGCACTCGGGAGGCTCGGCGAGGCAGATCGCGTCGCTGCCGTCGTCGCAGCTGGTGTCGCGGCAGGCGCTCCCCGGATCGTCGACGCAGAGCCAGAGACCGATCTGGCAGGTGCACCAGTCGACCAGGCTCCCGTCGGGGCAGGCGTGGGGCCGCTCGTCTCCGGTCCTGCACTGGGCGCCGCAGTCCGGGAAGCAGGTCGCGCGGTCTTCGCCGTGCTCGGCGACGCACTCGCTGTCGCCGCAGGTGCCCGGGCACTGCTCGACGCAGGTGCCCTCCTCGCAGGCCCAGCTGCCCCAGCAGTCGACCGCCCACTCGCGGCGCAGGCAGTCGGCCGCCTCCTCGCACTGCTCGGTGACGGGCAGGCAGCACTGGGCGCTTCGCCCCTGCGGGCAGCCGAGGGGTGCATCACCCTCGAAGCCGTCGCGGCACTCCACCTCGAAGTGCTCGCAGTAGCCGCCTCGGGCCTCGCAGTCGGAGGCCGGGAGCTTGCAGTCCTCCGGGCAGTTGCAGACGTTCTCGCCGGGCCCGCACTCGCCGTTGCCGCAGCGCGTGCAGACGACTACGCCGTCGCACTCCATGCACTCGCCCGCCTCGTTCGGAGAGTCGCAGCCGACGGGCCTGAGGCCGTCGCAGCAGGGCGGATCCTCCGGCCTGTCCGGGATGCTGATCCCCTCTGCTCCGCACGCGGACGGCGGGCACGTGGCGTCTGGGTCTTCGCGGCACTGCCAGGTTCCATCCGCGGCGCAGGTGCAGTGCGACACCTCGGTGCCGTCCCCGCAGACGTAGGGCCGCTCCTCACCGGGCGTACACTCCGGCTCACGGCACTGCTTCTCGGGGGCCTCGACGCACTCCCAGGTGCCGTCCGCCGCGCAGGTGCAGTGCGGCACAGCCTCCCCGTCGGGGCAGACGTGGGGTCTCTTCTCGCCCGGCTCGCACTCTGGCTCTACGACCGGCGCATCGGGCTCGACGGCCGGCGCATCGGCCTCGGGTGCGGGCGCATCGGCCTCGGGTGCGGGCGCATCTGGCTTGGGAGCCGGCGCGTCAGCCTCGGCGCCGGATGCATCGTGTGAGATCACCGGAACGTCGCTACCATCCGCGCCCGGGCCGGCAGTGATCCCCTCGCAGGCCGCAGCCCCCGCCGCGGCGAGGCTCACAACCACCATCCAAACCAGATTCGTCCTGCCCTTCATGGCGACCTCCTGGGAGCCCGAAGTGTCCCAGGATCGGCCGCCTCGAACAAGGCGTTTGGGGGCGAAACGCCTTGCGGTAGTGGCGTTTCGCCCCCAAACGCCCGCCCCGTCGAACAAGGGTCCGGCGCTACCTCCTCAGGGGCAGAGCACCGCCGCGCCGCCGTATGGCACCTTCACGGTTCCGGTCGACGCGGGATCGGCGACCTCGTGCTCTTTGGCCTCGAGCTCGACCACGGCGGCCGGCAGGTCGACCTTGGACGGCCAGCAGAGGTCGACGTCATGCTCGCTCGGAGGGTGCAGCTCGTAGGGGCCCTCCTCCGGGACCATCGAGGAGCGCCAGGTGTAGATGCGCGCGACCTTCGAGCCGTCCTCGAACTTGCGCTCGCTGCTCTCCCCGGGGAGCCAGCAGTGCCCTTCCTCCATCGTGCAGCCCATCGTGCCCATGCTGCTGTCGCCGATCTCCACGTGGGCGGTCAGCTCCGTGTCCTTGGCCAGCGGCCCCTCCACGGCGAATCGAATGGCGAGGCTCCCCTCCCGGCCGAGGAGGGCCGAGAGCACGAGATCGCTCTCGCGGTACACCCCGACAATCTGCTTCAAGAAGGCCTCTTTCACCTCGGGAACGACAACCTCGCGAGCCGGCTCGAAGCCGAGCTTCAAGACGAGGTAGTCGAGGGCCTGCTCGTAGGCGTTGAGCTGCTCGGTCGCTCGGTCGGCAAAGAGCTCGAGCTGCGCCGCGAAGGCCTCCTTGCTGGTGTCGTCGAAGGCGAGGACGTCGACTCCTTCGATCAGGGCGTAGCCCGCGACCTGGATGCGCAGAGAGGTGAAGACGAAGGCGTCGAGGGCGGCGAAAGCCTCGGCGAGGGCCTCCTCGGGCTTGTCGGCGCTCGGCGTGATGCCGTGCACGAGGGCGCCGGCGTAGTACCAGATGAGGCCGTCCTCCTGGCCCGGGCCGGGGACGAGGGCCTTGTGCAGGGCCTCGAGGGCGTCCTCGAGTGGGGCGGTGGCGCAGGCGTCGATCTGGGCGTGGATGCCGAGCAGGGTCGCGGCCGCGCCGGCCTGGAGCTGCTCGCACACGTCGGTGTCGGAGAGGGGCTCGCCGTCGGCGTCGATGCCCGCGGCGATGCGCGCGAAGGCCTCGATGTCCGCCTCGCAGCTCGGCGGGGTCGCTGCGGGGATCGCCCCCTCGGGCAGGCCCGCGAGCGAGCACTTCGAGGTCTCGGCGGCGGCGGCGGCGAAGGAGTACTCCTGCACGAGGGTCAGGAGGGAGGTCAGCCAGGCGTCGGCCTTGACAGGAGGCTCCCCGGCGCCGGAGTCGAAGCCCGTGCCCACCAGGTCGAGGCGCAGGGCGTCGAGGGTGAGCAGGCCGTTGACGAAGGCCTCGATCTCCGCCTTGGCCTTGGCCTCTATGCCGGAGCTCTCGACCTTGGCCAGGAGCTCGTCTCGGACCTCGTCCATGTTGTCCAGGGCCCAGCGCAGGCGGTCGAGGAAGGTGGACATGCGGTCGCGCGCCGCGGCGACGGCTTCCTTCACGTCGGCGAGGACGGCGTCCTGGGACGGGGGCGCGACCCCAACCGAGGACCAGACGTTTTCCCAGGCGTAGGCGAGCAGGGAGAGCGCGGCATCACCCGCCATGCCGATGAGAGCGGAGCCTCCCGAGAAGGTCCCGTCCGCGAAGCCCCCGTTGGAGATGTCCTCCAGCAGCTGCCGCCCCTTGGAGGTCGTCAGCACGACGACGTTCTCGGGCCGGTAGAAGGGGTGCGTGTTCCCCTCCTTGGCGATCTCGTCCATCAGCGCGAGGAGGAAGGGATCCACCCCGCCCACCGGGGTGGCCTCCTGCATGAACATGTCGGGCCGGAAGTACTGGCTGCCGAGGTGCAGGAAGTCGGCCAGGTATGGGAGGACCCTGGCGTTGGGGAGCACGAGGAACTCACGCAGCCTCGGCTCCACGTTGGGCGGCGGCGCTCCCGTCTTGGTCGCCCACGCCGTCCAGATGGTCGTGACGAGGTTGACGACGGCCGGCGTCTCCTTGCCGTCCGCCCACGACATGTTCCTGGAGAGGGTGCCGGCGAAGGGGGTGGCCCCGGCCATGCCGTCGCTCGCCTCCACCCGGAAGGTCTCGGTCAGGTCGGGCACGGCGACGAGGAAGCGGCCGGCCACGTTGGTGGCGTTCGGCACCCTCACGAGCTCGTAGCCCATGTCGTCCCTGACGCTGACGGTGGCGCCGACGACCGGCTGGTCCGCGTAGACCGCGCCGCCGACGAAGGTCATCGTCCTCGGAATGCTGCCCCCTTTCTCCCCGCAGGCGAGGCCCGTCAGGCCCAAGGCCAGCGCGACGAGGCAGATCGTCCATTTCCCGTGCCAGTGAATGCGACCGTGCATCCGTCCGCTCCTTTTCCGTACGGGCACAGCTATAGCAAAAAACACGCACCAAACCAGAGCCCGAGCTTCGATCTGGTCCGCGTCGCAGCATCCTGCTAGCCTGTCGTGCAAAGGTGGGCTGCCGGCACCAGCGGCCGTCACTCGAGGAAGATGCCGAGGACAAAGAGATGAGCCTTCGAAACGCGACGCTGTGGTTTGTGATCCTCGGCGCGGCCTGCCTCGCAGCTGCGCCGGCCTGCTCCGAGTCCGAGATCTCCGACGATCCGAGCGAGCAGGAAGGAGACGCCGGAGGCTCGGAGACGACAGACCGCGGGAGCAGTGGAGGCGAAGCGGACGAAGGCGGGGGTGGCGGCGAGGCCGAGGCGCCTCGGGCCCCGTTCAGGCGCGAGCTGACCGCCCTCTTCCGGGCCGAGGAGCTCGCGCTCTTCCTCCCCGGCTTCGAGGCGGACAAGCTCGGCCGAGTCTGGGACGACGAGGCCGAAGAGGGCGTCGAGGAGGAAGGCGGCGAGCAGGTCCGGCCCGAGATCGGCAGCATCGCCGGGCCGCTCGGTGTCGACACCTACTCCGGGCGCCTGCTCGAGTCCTTCGAGGCCGACCTCGACGCCGACGGAAAGGACGAGCTTGCCGTGCTCACCCTCTACACCAGGGAGATGGCGCACGAATTCGGCAACGACTTCCGCCACGACTACCTGCGCCTGAGCATCTTCGACGACGCCGACAACGGCTTCGCGGAGCTGAAGGTCATCGACGAGGACGACTACGACATCTCCATGCTCGACACCCAGATCCAGGGCTTCCACGAGGGCGACGTGGCCTGGGCCGAGGTCGACGGCACCGCCGGCCTCGAGATCGTGCTCATCGGGACCTACGGGCAGACCTCGAACACCGGGCACGTGGGCTACCAGAACCGCGGGACCGACACGGTGCTCTGGGTCTTCGACGATCCGGGCGGGGCCTTCGAGCTGCTCGAGACCAACACCAAGGTGGGAAGCGGCACCTATGAGGCGCGCATGGACGCCGGCGACGTGGACGGCGACGGCCTCGACGAGATCGTCATCACCGGGCGCGACCCCGGCGACGATCGTCACTACACCAAGGCGTGGCTCCTCGACGACGGCGTCGCCGGCTACAAGAAGCTCCGGCGCTGGCACAACGAGCTGGACTTCGTCTTCGAGTACCGGGCCCAGCGCCCCAACGTGACCGTGGCCGACTTCGACCGGGACGGCAACGAGGAGATCGCCTTCTTGATGATCAGCTACGACGGCCAGGTGGGCACCCTGGCGATCTACGACGACGCAGAGACCGGCTACGCCCTCACCAAGAACTTCGGCTACAGCAGCGGCACCAACATGAAGTGGAACTCCCAACTGGCGGCCCAGATGGCCGCCGGGGACTTCGACGGAGACGGCGCCACGGACCTGGCCCTCGCCTTCCACGACCAATACGCGGGCTCCCAGGACCGCGGATGGGAGATCCACGTCTACTACCCGAGCCGAGACGCCAAGGTCCGGGTCACCAAGACCGCACGAAAGTCGGAGATGCACATGGTCGCGGGCGACACCGACCGCGACGGCAAGGACGAGCTGTACCTGGCCTACTCGGTGGTGGAGAAGGCCGGGGGAGCTGGCGGCTTCCCCTTGCCCGGCGATGACCAGGACGCCTTGACGGCCTACCGGATCGAGCAGTGGGAGCCGGAAGGTGCTGACAAGATGAAGAAGGCGCGCGAGTGGACTCGCGTGCTGCCCGAAGCGGAGGATCTGCCGCCCTACGATCCCTACGGCCCCAAGCCGAAGACGCGACCTCTGCTCGCCATAGGCGATTCCGACGGTGACAACACCGTGGTGCGCTACACCGGCAAGCACTGGACGGCCGTGAGCCACCCACGCCTCGTCATCGCCATGGCCCTGCCGCCCGGCTGGGGCTCGGGAGTGGCCCAGGACAACGAGAACAACACCTGGGTCGGCTACGGGCAGGTGCGCGAGGCCTCGGAGACCGAAGGCAACCAGATCAGCGTGAGCGCGTCGGTGACCCTGTCGGTGGAGGCCGGCGATCCCTTCGGCATCGTCGAGGCATCGGCCAGCACGACCCTCTCTCACGAGCTGGCGAAGACCCAGACCGAGTCGAAGACCATATCCACGGGGGTGAAGCAGATCGCCAACTGGTCCTCGGAGCCCGACAACGTGGTCGTCTTCGTCGCCACCGAGTACGAGCGCTTCGAGTACGAGGTAGTCACCCACGACGACCCGGAGCAGATCGGGCGCAAGCTGACCCTCGACGTACCCATCCGCACCAGCACCTTCAAGAAGTCGGTCACGGCCTTCAACGATCAGAACGGGGACGGCCCGGACATCGGCGAGGAGACATTCGGCCACACCCTCGGCGACCCAAAGACCTACCCCACGGAGTCCGATCGCGACGCCATCTTGAAAGAGCACACCGGCTGGGCCACGCCCGCGGCCGGAGAGCCGCTGCACGTCGTGGGGGAGACGTCGGGCGGCGGCACCGAGGTCTTCATCGAGATAGCCAAGGAGAGCACGACGGCCGAGGAGCGCTCCATCGGTGTCGAGACCAGCGTGGGCTTCAAGGTCGGCGGCGTCGGAGCCGAGGCCTCGGTGGGCGTGACCAACACGAGCATCTACGAGATCAGCGTGGCCGAGGCCACCGAGTACGCCGGCGCGGTCGGCGACATCGCGTCGAAGGACTACGCCGACAAGAGCTACAGCTTCGGCATGTTCGTCTACAACTTCGTTCGCGACGACGGGGTGGGCTACCAGGTCATCAACTGGGTGGTGGGTAGGTAGCAGCTAGATCAAAGGCTAGCTGTCGGCGGCGGGCTCTACGTCGAGCTCCGCGGGCGCGTCCTGGCGCGTGAAGCTCAGGGCCCCGAGCACGACGGCCATTACCGCGTAGCCCAAGACCAGGCTGCTCGGGTGCCAGCCCAGGGTCGGAGCGTGGATCAGGCCGAAGAGCGAGAGCAGCGCCGCACCCACGGCGAAGCCTGCCGCCGCTCGCAGGCGCATGTCGATGAGGCAGGCGGTCATGCCCGCCCAGACCAGGCCGGAGATGATGGCGCCGTTGGCCAGCGCGTTCTGGCCGACGAAGTGCACGCCCTTCTGGAGCATGGCGCCGACCATGGCGGGGTCGGCCAGGTCGACCCTGAGGTCGTGGGAGGCGCCGTAGACCTGGTTCACGGCCTCCTTGGCGCTTGAGATCTTGCCGACGATGATGTTCGACACGTGGGGCATCAGCGCCACCGCGGCGGCCATGGAGTGGCGGGCCGGGATGGCCGTGAAGGCCTGGCCGCAGATGACCATGGCGATGAAGACCAGCATGGGCGCCACGGCCGCGATTGGGATGAGGTTGTGCAGGAAGCTGATGAGGCCGAGGAAGGCGGCGAGGGTGAGGATGGCGCCGACCATGAGGGTGTAGCCGGCCTTGCCGCCGAGGCGCTTGTAGCCCGGGTGGCCGATGTAGACGGTGGTCGGGAAGGCCGAGCCGAAGAGCGCGCCGGTCATGGTGCCCACGCCGTCGACGACCTGGCACTGGCGCACGGGATACTCGTCGCCGGCGGCCTCGGCCGACTCGACGTTGTTCATTGTCTCTATGAAGTTATAGATCTCCATCG
Source organism: uncultured Myxococcales bacterium (assembly GCA_964594295.1). Taxonomy (GTDB): domain Bacteria; phylum Myxococcota_A; class UBA9042; order UBA3505; family UBA3505; genus CAZQPP01. The sequence goes on from CAZQPP010000183.1 coordinate 8,937, forward strand.
GGATCACGATGGCCAGGAGCTCGGGCCTCGAGAAGAGGTGCCTGAAGCCCTCGATCAGGTCGCCCACGAGGGGCACGGGCAAGAAGAGCCCGGCTCCCTCGACGGTGACCTTGGCTTCGCCCATGGCCAGGGCGATCAAGGTGCCCACCACGATGGCCATGAGCCCGGCCGGGATGTTGAAGGGCAGGCGCGCCCGGGCCACGAGGCCGACGAAGACGATGGCGAGAGCGGGGAAGGCGATGACCGGGTGCTCGAAGATCTCCGCGAGGGGCACGGTGCCGATCCAGACCAGCGCGATGCCGGCGAGGGTGCCGAGCATGCCGGCTCTCGGGGTGATCCGCTTCAGGATGGGCCCGAAGAAGGAGCCGGCCACCTCGATGACCCCTCCTGCGAAGGCCGCGGCGATGCCGACCTGCCAGGCCACCGTGCCGTCGCCCGTGGCCATGGACACGGGCAGCATGACGCCGAAGGTGTACACGAAGAGCACCGGGGTGCTGATGCCGTAGGGCAAGGCCGTGACATCGCTCCGCCCTTCGTCCCGGGCGAGCTTGTGGGCGCGCCAGGAGTAGAAGCCCAGGCCCAGGATCAGGGCCACCCCCAGGCCCGGGAAGATCCTCCCGAAGATGATGTCGTCGGGCACCTGCAGCACGTACTTCGTGAGCGCGGCGACGATGATGAAGTTGGCCAGGTTGTCCGCGAAGAGCGCCCAGAAGGCGTTCAGGTCGTCGCGGGACACGATGGGGTAACGAAGGTCCTTCCCTGACATTCACCTCTCCAGACACAGCTCACGCTCGTCGCTACCACACAGAAGGCCTGTGAAAAACAACCGCGGCCTGCTAAGCAAGGCGCTTCGCTCGGGAAGCGCCCCGCGATGGTGGTGTCTCGCCCGCGAAACGCCTGCCCCGCCAAGCCCGCGTCCGGCCCAAAGGAGGAGCTTGAGGCCTATGACAGCCACACATCGTCTACCGACCCCTCTCGCCACCCTCGTCGCCTTCGTCGTAGCGCTAACCGCCTTGCCGGCTGCGGCTCAAGTCGCCGACAAGGAGCTCGTCCCAGACGAGGCAGTGGCACCCGAGGCGGAGGCCAGCGGGTGGCGTGCCTTCATGAAGGCAGGCGCCTCGGCCAACTTCGACCACAACAGCAAGGTGGTCGGCCAGCTCGACGGCGCGTCGACCACCATGGGACTCTCGCTCAACTCCGAGGGCGGCTACAAGAAGGGCCAGCACGCTTGGTGGAGCACCCTGTCCGTCGTCGAGTCCGTCTCGCGCACGCCGGCCATCGACGGCTTCGTCAAGTCGGGAGACAGCCTCGTGCTGGACACCGAGTACCTCTACCGCATCGAGTCGATGCCCTGGCTCGGTCCATTCGTCAGGGCCGGTCTGGCCACGGCGCTCTTCGCCGGCTACGACCACCGCGGGAGCACCGTGGACTACGCCGGCGCGGTCGACGAGAAGCAGAAGACCAAGCTCCGCCTCACCGATCCCTTCAGCCCGCTCCGCCTCAAGCAGTCGGCCGGCGTCTTCGCCAAGCCCTACGAGGAGAAGGCCGCGACCCTCACCTTCCGGGTCGGCGCCGGTGCCCGGGAGGTCTTCGCCGACGGCCAGCTCGCCGTCTCGGACGACGACGCCACCGAGGACGTCATCGAGGTCATCAAGCTCGACAGCTACCAGCAGGTCGGCGCCGAGGTCGCGGCCATCCTCGAGGGCAAGCTCCACTCCGACAAGGTGAGCTACAAGCTCGGAGGCGAGCTCCTCTTGCCCTTCGTCACCCACCCCGAGGACCCGGAGGACCGGGGCGTCATGGAGCTGGCCAACGTGGAGGCCTACTTCGAGCTCGGCTTCCAGCTCGTCGAGTGGGCTTCGCTCAACTACCAGATCAAGGCACGCCGCGAGCCGCGGCTCATCGACGAGCTCCAGCTCGAGAACCACCTGCTGCTGACCTTCGGCACGACGCTCTTCGACACCGGAGAGTAAGCCCCGTCTCTACGGACACGACAGACCCGGGGCCCGCGACCCTTCCGCCCGGATGCCCATGAAGTAGCCGCGGCTCCAGGTGTCCGCGGCCGCCTCGAGCAGCAAGGCGCAGCGCCCGGCCTCCACGTCTTCGTCCGCCCAGGCCGTCATGGAGCTCAGGGCAGCAGCAGCCGTGACGAGGAGGTAGCCCGCGTTGAGCTCCAGCAGGATCTCGAAGACCTCGAGATCGAGATCCTTGCCGGCCCACAGGGCCTTGCCCAGGGTGACCCAGCGCAGGTTCTCCTTCTTGGCGGCGAGCATCTGCTCCCAGCGCTCGTCCGGCGGTGAGGCGAGCTTCTTCAGGGCCGGGGTGAAGCGCTCGTAGGACTCGAGGCTCGCTTTCTCCCAGGCGCAGTCGAGGAAGCCCGCGCACTCGAGCCCTGCCCCGCCCTCGAGCTCCGGCGGCGCCGCCGCGGCGATGGCCTCCACGTAGCCGTGGTTGTAGGCGTAGAGCACGAGCAGGTTGTCCATCATCTGCTCGACGTCGAAGCCGCCCGGGCCCGCGCCGGCCCCGGAGCCTCCCTCCTCGGAGACCAGCGAGGAGTAGTTGTGCTCGAGCACGGCGCCGGCCTCGCCGGTCTCGCTCAACGCGACGAGCGCCGCCGCGTTCTCCGTGAGGGTGTCGAAGTCCTCGCGAGGGTCGCCAGGCTCGCCCCCGGGGTGTCCGCCCGCCCCGAAGCCGCCGTTCTCGGCGAACCAGATGCCGCCGAGGTAGCCCGAGACGTAGAGGTGGCCGAGGAGCACGTCGAGCGGTGGTGCCTCGTCGTCACGCGGCGCGCACAGGAGATCGACCGTGCGGCGGGGCATGAAGCCGTAGAAGAAGAGGGCCGGGGGCGCCTCGGGCTCCTCGGCGCAGAAGGCCTCTGCCTGCAAGCGGAGCAGGGCCTCGTCCACGTTGACTCCGTCGTTGGACCAGAAGGGGTAGCTCGGGAGGGTCAGCGAGAGGGGGGAGTCGAGATCCGTGGCCGGCGGTGTGTCCGGGGCTGTGGCCGTGTCCGTGGCCGTGGCGGTGTCCGTGGCCGTGGCGGTGTCCGTGGCCGTGGCGGTGTCCGTGGCCGGGGCGACCGAGTCGGAGGAGCAGCCGGAGATGCCGAGACACAGGCAGACAAGGGCGACGAGGCTTCGGCTCATGAGCTGCTCCTCCTCGGCTCCAGCAGGCCCAGGCGCGCGAGGGCGGGCACGAGGGTCAGGTCCAGGATCACCGCCGCGGCCAGCACGGCGGGCAGCATCATGCCTATGTGCGCGACCGGCTGGTAGTCCGAGAGCATCATCACCGCGAAGCCGCAGGTCAGGATGAGGGAGGTGCGGAGGATGCCGTGGCCTGCCTCGAGGATGGTGGCCTCGATGGCGCCGGGGCGTGAGGCCCCATTGCGGCGCTCGATGCGGTAGCGGGCGAGGAAGTGGATGGTGTCGTCGACCGCGATCCCAAGGCAGACGGCGAGCATGTTCACGGTGTCGAGGTCGACCTGCTCGAAGGAGCTCGCCACCGCGAAGACGCCTATGGCGACGGGCAGGAGGTTCGGCACGAGGCTGAGCAGGCCCACGCGGAGGGAGCGGAAGAGGACGGCGATGAGCACGGCGATGAGGCAGAGTGCGGCGAGCAGGCCCTTGAGGGCCGAGCGCAGGGCCCGAGGCCCGATGCGGGCCGCGAGCAGGCCGATGCCGCTGGTCTGTAGCGCGACGTCTTGTGGGAGCAGCTCTCGCGCGCGGGAGTCGATGTGATCTGCGAGGTCGACCGCCTCCTCGGCCGACATGTCGCGCATCCGGGCCACGGCTCGCGCGTGGCGCGCGTCGATGTCCATGAGCAGGTCGAGGTCCTCGCCGCCGGACATCTCGAAGAGCAGGAGGTACTGGGCGATGAGCGGGCGGTTGTCGGGTACGGGCTGCTTGGCGAAGATCTCCGGGGCCATGAGCTCGTGCATGCGGCTCAGCAGGTCGACGACGCTCGAGACGTCGGCGACGCGCGGATCGGCGTCGAGCTCCTCCTCGAGGGAGGCGAGAGCCTGCACGACCTCCTTGTCCTTCAGGCGGCCCTCGCGCCCCGCGTCCACGAGGAGCTCCATCTCCCAGCTGCCGCCGAGGTGGGACTCGACCCGGCGAACGGAGGCGCGCACCGGGTGGTCGCGGGCGAGCTTGCGCACCAGCGAGTTCTCCACCTCCACGCCGGAGACGGCGGCGAGCACGGCGACGGTCGTGAGCAGGCCGGCGGCTGCGACGAGCCGGGGGTATGGAGCGAGCATGCGGTTCGTGGCGGCGAGGGCACGGGAGAGGCCGGCGCCCGCCCTGCCCTGGGCCGGCCCGGGCTCGGGGTTGGTGAACGAGAGGAGCACCGGGGTGAGGGTGAAGGAGAGGAAGAAGGCGGCGACCACGCCGAGGCCGGCGAAGACCCCCAGCTCCCGCGACGGCGGCAGGGGCAGGAAGGTCATGGAGCCGAAGCCGATGAAGGTGGTCACGCTGGTGAGCACGCAGGCGGCGCCCACGTGCCGGAAGGCGATGCGGATGGCTTCGTCGCGCTGGTGGCCGCGGCCGAGCTCGTGGCGGAACTGGGTGACGAGGTGCACCACGTCGCTGACGCCGACCACGAGCACCATCAGGGGAGCTATCGAGGTGAGGATGCTCAGGCGCCCGAAGTAGGAGCCGCCGATGGCGATCGTCCAGACGACGGCGGGGCCGACGCAGAGCAGCGGGAGGATCACGTCTATGGGGCGCCGCAGGAGGACGAGCAGGGTCAGCGCGATGATGAGCACCGTGATGGGGAACAGCACGTTGATGTTCCGGAAGGCGTCGAAGAGCATGTGGTTGATGACCACCGGGAAGCCGACGGGGTGCACCTCCTCCGCCGGGAAGCCCGCCTCGATGACGACGCCGGCCAGCTCGAGGGCGACCAACTGCTTGACCGCCGCGAGCAGGCGCTTCGGCCCGCCGGGCTCGTCCATCACCGCCGCGACCGCGCCCTCGCCACGCCGCCTCTTCAGCTCGGCGAGGATCTGCGGGCGTTTCGCGACCTCGTCCTTGTCCGGCACGAGCTGCGCCAGGATCAAGACGAGCTCGCCGTCCGCGCCGACGATCTTCTGCGCGAGGAAGGGGTCTTCGAGCATGGCCTCGCAGACCTCTGCCGCGTCGGCGCCCTTGCCGAGGTAGGGCGAGATGATCAGGGTCGCGTCGTCATCGGGGTCGACGCGCATGCGCTCCACGGTAGCGGGCGAGACCACGCGCTCGACCAGCGGGTGCTTCTCCAGGGTCGCGGTGACGCGGGAGAGCCTGTCGAGCCCCGCTGCCGTGAAGTGGTCGTCGGCCTCGACGGCGATCAACACGACCTCG
>CAZQPP010000184.1:0-9799 GCA_964594295.1 uncultured Myxococcales bacterium
AATCGCTGCATCCTGAAACGCGAGTTTCAGGATGCACACTCGCTAGCGGCATCGGCGCCAGTGGCTCCGAGAGCAGCCAGCAGCAGGACGGCGCAGAGCGTGGTGCCGGCTCCGGCCATGGCTACTGGCCTCCGGGTAGCTTGAAGAGGCGGGTCGTGGGGGGATTGTTGGGGCCTGGCTTCACCTTGAAGCTCTTGATGCGCTCCTCGTAGCCGGGGAGGACGTAGCGTATTCTCAGCGTCTCGGACCTTGTCTTCAAGGTGTGGGCGCAGGGGGTCGTGCAGAGCGCGGTCTTGCGGCTGCCTCGCACCAGGAAGGCCTTGGCGCCCGGAGGCCTCGTGACGAGGGTGAGCTGGACCTCGGGGGCGGGCTTGGGTCGGGGTCGCTTCTTCCGCCGTAGTTTCAACTTTTTGTCAGCCGGCGGCGGGGGCTCGGCTGCTGCTTTGGGTGCTGCCTTTGCGGGCGATCGTCCAATGCCGGAATCGAGCGCCTTGGTGGACGCCCGGCCGGAAGCGGCGTCCTCGGTCGGCGCGCCGCTCGGTGCCGCGTCGGGATCGTCGGTGGGCGTTGCGTCGGGCGCCTCCTGTGCGCTGGCTGTGGCGTCGGCCTCCTCGGGCTGCTCTACATCCTCCTGCTCGGGCACCGCCGGTGCCGCTGGTTCCGCCAGCGCAGGCGTTGCGGCAGCAGCATCGAGAGCGGTCGTGGTGGCCCCCGCGTCGTTCGCCATCGCGCCGGACGCGAGCGCTCCCCGCGCCCCCGGAGCCGGGGGCCGCGTCGTCCGGGTCGCGAAGACGATCCCGACCAGCAACAACACCAGGACTGCCGCGGCGGCGAGCAGCAAGCGGTGCTTGGCGCGCGGCTTGGCGACCTTCGCGCGTGCCTCGGCCACGGTCTCCTCGGAGGTAGGCACGGGCACCTGGCCCGGGACGGACAGGAGCGGCCCCGCGGCGGCCTCGGCGGGGGAGTCGTCGGTCTTGTCGAAGGCGCCCGGAGCGTCACCGTCCTGGACCGTGGACTCGGACATGGTGGGGCTTGCTGCGTCCGGGCTGTACGCCGGGGTGACCAGGGTGTCGGGCGTGAAAGCGTGCAGGCGGGGGGCGGTCGTGTCGCCGATCTTCGCCTGCGCGACGGCCTCGAGGACGCGGAGGACGAGCTTCGCCGACGAGGGGCGCGCGTCGGGCTCCTTCCTGAGCAGGGCGCCGTGGAGGGCCCGCAGCTCGTCCGGGATCTCCTCGCCGTTCGGCAGGACGCGGCGCAGGCGCGGGGCCTCGCGCTGAACGTGCTGGGTGAGCAGGGAGCCCTTGCTCCCGGCCGAGAAGGGCGGGTAGCCGGTCATGGCCTCGTGGAGGATGCAGCCCAGGGCGTAGAGGTCGGTGCGGGCGTCCACCTCCTCGCTCAGGATCTGCTCGGGGGCCATGTACTGGGGGGTGCCCATGGCCACGCCGCTGCCGGTCAGGCTGATGCCCTTGGTGCCGTCGCGGGCGACTATCTTGGCGATTCCGAAGTCCACGACCTTGACGAGGTCGCCGCCGGCCGCGGTCTTCACCAGGAAGACGTTGTCGGGCTTGAGGTCGCGGTGCACGATGCCGACCTGCTCGGCCTCGACGAGGGCCGTGGCGACCTGGGCGAGCACCGCCGCGGCGCGCTGGAGCCTCAGGTGCTTGCCGTTGCCGATGAGGCTGCCGAGTGTGCGGCCTACGAGGAGCTCCATGGCCAGGAACGGCACTCCGGAGCCCTCGTCGACCCCGAAATCGAAGACCCGGACGACGTGGTTCGTGGCCAGGCGGCTCGCCGTGCGGGCCTCGCGGTAGAAGCGGCCGAGGTGGCGCCTGTCGGTCGTCAGGCGAGGGTGCAGGACCTTGAGGGCGACGTCGCGGTCCATGGCCAGGTGGCGCGCCGCGTAGACCCGGCCGAAGCCTCCTTCGCCTATGATGCGCTTGACCTCGTAGCGCTCCGAGAAGACCTGGCCGACGAGGGCCTCGGCGTGGTCGGCCGCGACGAGGTCGTGGCGGACGGTGGGCACCCGGTCGGCCGGACAGACTTTCTCGTCGGTGTCCCCACCGCAGATCGGACAGAATCGGGATGAGTCGGCCAAGTTCCCCGCTGATGCGCGACGCTCTGACGACTCTCCCTCCATTAGCAGAGTTGAGGCTTCGGAGGGACTCCGGGAGCCTCTGCCTGCGGCGCTCGAGCAGCGCCCAGGTGCCGCCGTGGCCGCTGCCTCGAAGCGTCTCTTGGAGAAAACCTCAAGACGAGCGATCTTGGAGTCGAAGACAAGGCGAACCGGAGCAAGGTGAATGAGGACTCGCTGGTTGTTTCCGCTCCTTGGCGGCTTGGCCCTGGGGCCGGGGTGCGCCTCGCCGGCGGATTCGGTGGACAGCCTTGCGAAAGTCGAAGGGGACGTCGATCGCGGGGCCGAGGGGGCAGGGCGCGATCTTCCGAGCCCGATCGAAGACCTGGGCTCGGACCAGGTCGGCGGCTCCGACGCCGACACGACAGGCGGCCCTGCCACCGATAGGGGCACGGACCTCGGCATCGACCCGGGCGCGGACCCGGGCACGGATCCTGGGAATCCGCCCCGGGACGCCGGGCACGACGCCGGCACCACGACCTGTCCACCACGCACGGTGCCGCGCGACGGCGCCTGCGTCTGGGAGCACCCCGTCCACACGGAGCCTCCCCGGCCGCTCGAGCTGAGCAACGACGCCGGCGCCTGGACCGAGATCCCCTTCACCGTGGTGCCGGGCGGCGCCCGCTCGCTCAACCTCACCACGTCCTGGACCTACGGCTGCTGGACCTTCGAGGACCCGCTCGCCGGCGCCGTCCACCTCCCCTCCGATCACTGTGTCCTGCTCTCGTGGGCGGACAGCTTCGACCACCTGCCGGCCGAGATGCCGGGCAGCCGGGACTGGCGGCGCAACTACAACGGCATCTTCACCAACCACCTCATCGATGTCGCAGGCGAGCAGCGAGTGCTGGGCTTCGGGCACGGCGAGAACAAGAACGAGGTCTTCGGCGGCCGCCGCTACCAGAACACCGTCAACACCGACGTGCCGGTGGAGAGCTGCGCCTCCGGCTACGTGGACGGCGCATACGAGGACTGCTGGCCGGCCTACAACGCCTTCGTCAACACCTCGTGGCAGGTCTTCGACGCGGCCCACGGGTGGGGGCTCAGGGCCTACGTCGACGAAGGGCCCGTCCTCTGGCCGGCCAACGGCTACACCTATGGCGGCGCCAAGTCCTCCAGCGGCCTTCGCCACCCCCACGGCCTGGTGGCCGACGGCTTCGTCTACGTCTTCTACGAGGACACCAGCAACGGCGGAGGCAACAGGGGCTACGGCGCCAAGGTAGCGCGAGCCCCAGTCGAGGGGGGCGGGCTGCCCGGCACCTTCGAGACCTGGTGCGACGGCGCCTGGGTGCCCTCCCTGCCCGAAGGCTTCGCGAAGGAGCGCATGGACGAGTTCTACGGCCGGCGAGGGGGTTGCTCCTCCCCCGTGGTCCCGCTCGACGGGAGCTTCGTGAGCTTCGCCGCGGCCCACCTCGACGAGGGAGGCTACGTCAGCGTGGAGGAGGCGCTGCAAGCCGGGCGCTGGGTGCTGCGCTTGCGGGCCTCTTCCGATCTCGTGAGCTGGAGCAGCCCCGTGGAGATCCGCGCCGTCGACGGGAGCTGGAGCGAGGGAGACCTCCACTACCCGGTGTTCCTGAGCGCCAGCGGGTGGAGCAGCTACAGGGTGGAGGCCGCGGGCTTCTACATCCTCGGCACCCGGGGCACCGAGGTGCACGCCATGTGGGTGGCCCTGGAGTAGTGTCCGATCCCGGTCGCGTCTCGCGGCGGCGCACCTCGCGGACCGGGCTCGGGGCCGAGCGTGCGCGAACCCTCCCTTTTCGGCTACAACGCGCGCATGCTCGCCTGCGCACCGCCAGCGGACGACCCGGCCGCGTCGATCCCCACGGACCTCGACCTCGATCTCTACGACTACGACCTGCCGCCCGAGCGCATCGCGCAGCAGCCCGCGGAGAGGAGGGAGGAGTCGCGGCTGATGGTGCTGCCGGCCGAGGGGGTGCCGGAGCACCGAGGGGTGCGCGACCTGCCCGAGCTGCTCGCGCCGGGCACGCTGCTGGTCGTCAACGACACGCTCGTCGTTCCGGCGCGGCTCGCGGGGCGAAAGGAGAGCGGCGGCGCGCTGGAGCTGCTCCGCGTGCCCGACCCCGATCTCGACGGGCGGGAGGAGGCCCGCTTCCTCGTCAACGGGGCGCGTCTCAAGCGACCCGGCTCGCGAGTCCGGGTCCGGGAGACCTTCGCAGAGCTGGTGCGCCGAGAGCAGGACGGCAGCGTGGTGCTTCGCCTCGTCTCGGGTCCGGACTTCGAGGAGCTGATCGAGCGGGCGGGGGCCGTGCCTCTGCCTCCCTACATCAGCCGCCCCGAGGGGCCCACCGACGAGGACGGCGACCGCTACCAGACCGTCTACGCCCGCAGGCCGGGCGCCGTGGCGGCTCCGACCGCCGGCCTGCACTTCAGCCGGGAGCTGCTGTCCCTGGTCGCGGCCCGCGGCGTGGAGATCGCGGCGCTCACCCTGCACGTCGGGCCCGGCACGTTCCTGCCGGTGCGCTGCCGTGACGTGCGCGGGCACTCGGTCCTGGCCGAGCCGGTGACCGTGCCCGAGACGACAGCGCGCGCGGTCGGCGCTGCGAAGGCGGCGGGGCGGCCGGTGGTGGCGGTGGGCACGACGGTCACGCGCACCCTCGAAGGAGCGGCGAGGCGATCCGGCTCGACCGAGGCGCCGGCGCACGGGAGCTGGGCCGAGGACCTGACGATCCTGCCCGGCTACCGCTTCGAGGTCGTGGACGGCCTGCTGACCAACTTCCACCTGCCGCGCTCCTCGCTCCTGCTGCTGGTCTCCGCGCTCGCCGGCAGGCGCCGCCTGCTCGATGCCTACGCCGAGGCCGTCGCGAGCGGGTATCGCTTCTACTCCTACGGTGACGCCATGCTCATTCCACCGAGGGCAAGATGAGCGCCGCCCGCCTCGAGATCCACGCGAGCGCTCCCGACGGCCGCGCCCGCACGGGGCTCCTGAGCCTCCCGCACGGCGAGGTGCCGACGCCGGCCTTCATGCCGGTCGGCACCCTGGCCACGGTCAAGGCCGTCCTGCCCGAGCAGGTCCGCGAGGCCGGCGCCGCCATGATCCTGGCCAACGCCTACCACCTGATGCTGCGACCGGGCGTGGAGATCGTTCGGAGGCACGGCGGTCTGCACCGCTTCATGGGCTGGGAGGGACCGATCCTCACCGACTCCGGTGGGTTTCAGGTCTACTCCCTGGCCGACAGCCGCAAGATCGACGACGACGGCGTCGACTTCCGCTCCCACGTGGACGGCACCGCCTTCCGGCTCACCCCCGAGCGCGCGATCGAGGTCCAGGAGGGGCTCGGGGCGGACGTCATGATGTGCTTCGACGAGTGCCCGCCCTCGGACGCGCCGCGCCGTGATCTCCTCCGCGCCATGGACCGGACGACTCGCTGGGCGGAGCGCTGCCTCGAGGCCCGCACCCGCGAAGACCAGGCGCTGTTCGGCATCGTCCAGGGCGGCGCCGACCCGGCGCTGCGGGTGAGGCACGCCCGCGAGCTGGTCGCGATGCCGTTCTGCGGCTTCGCCGTCGGCGGGCTGTCGGTCGGAGAGCCGGCCGACGTTCGCCGCCGGGTGCTCGAGGCCACGACCCCCGAGCTGCCAGCGGACAAGCCCCGCTACCTGATGGGGGTCGGCACGCCTCGCGACATCGTCGAGGCCGTGATGACCGGCGTCGACCTCTTCGACTGCGTCCTGCCGACGCGCACGGCCCGGACCGCCACGGTCTACACCTCGGGAGGGCGCCTCAACCTCAAGAACGCCCGCTTCCGAGAAGACACGGCTCCCCTCGACCCCGAGTGCCCCTGCGTCGCCTGCCGGCGTTACTCGCGGGCCTACCTGAGCCACCTCGTGCGGGCGAAGGAGGCCCTGAAGAACACCCTCCTGACCATCCACAACCTCACGCACTACCAGCGCCTGATGGCGGAGATCAGGGATGCCGTGCCGGCGGGTGGTCTCGCGGAGCTGCGCGAGCGTGAGCTGGAGCTCGAGGGCCGGTAGCGGGGCAATGCCGCAGGTGTTATTCACCCTCGTCCTCGCACGGAGACCGTGATGGCGATGTATCGGGAGCCTGAGGAGAACGCCCGCATCCGCGGGACCACCGTGCTCGCCCTGCGCCGAGGCGGCGCGACCGTGCTCGTGGCCGACGGCCAGGTCACCCAGGGCAGCGTCGTCCTGAAGGTCGGAGCTCGGAAGGTGCGGCGCCTCCACGACGACAAGATCCTCGCGGGCTTCGCGGGCGCCACGGCCGACGCCATCGCCCTCTTCGAGCGCCTCGAGTCGCGCCTCCAGGCCAGCGGCGGCAACCTCCTGAAGAGCGCCGTCGACCTCGCCAAGGAGTGGCGCACCGACCGGGCGCTGCGCCGCCTCGAGGCCATGCTCGTGGTGGCCGACAGGGAGCGGATACTGCTGCTCTCGGGCACCGGAGACGTGGTCGAGCCCGACGAGCCGGTGCTGGCCATCGGGTCCGGCGGTCCTTTTGCGCTGGCAGCGGCCCGGGCGCTGCTCCAGCACACCGAGCTCTCCGCCACCGAGATCTGCGAGAGCGCCATGGACATAGCGGCGAGCATCTGCATCTACACCAACCGCGAGCGGGTCTTGGAGATCTTGGAGCCGCAGACGAAGGACTGAGAAATGAGCCACCTCCCCTACGGCGGCACCATGACGCCCCGTGAGATAGTCAGCGAGCTCGACCGCTACATCGTGGGTCAGGACGACGCCAAGCGCGCGGTAGCCGTCGCGCTCCGCAACCGCTGGCGGCGCCGCCAGCTAGGGGCCGACATCGCCGAGGAGGTGACGCCCAAGAACCTCGTGCTCATCGGGCCCACCGGTGTCGGCAAGACCGAGATCGCGCGGCGGGTCTCTCGCCTGGTGAGGGCTCCCTTCGTCAAGGTCGAGGCCAGCCGCTTCACCGAGGTCGGCTACGTCGGCCGCGACGTGGAGTCCATCGTGCGCGACCTCGTCGAGCTCGCCATCGGCATGGTCCGCGACGAGGAGCGCGAGCGGGTGCGGGTCCGGGCGGCCAAGAACGCCGAGGAGAGGCTCCTCGATCTGCTGATGGGCGGCCGGCCGGCCTACGAGGCACAGCCCGCGCCGGGCGCGGACCCCGGGACCGAGCCCCGTGAGAAGATGCGGCGTATGCTGCGCGAGGGGCTGCTCGACGAGCGCCAGATAGAGATCGACGTGGCCGACACGCGGGGCCCCCAGCTCGAGGTCTTCACTCCCCAGGGCGTCGAGGAGCTCGGCCTGAACCTGAAGGACATGTTCGGCGGCATGTTCGGCGGCAAGAAGCGCAAGCGCAAGGTCTCGGTCAACGAGGCCCTCGAGCTCTTGGAGGGCGAGGAGACCGAGGTCCTTCTCGACCAGGACGCGGTTGTCCAGCTCGGCCTCGAGCGCGCCCAGCAGGACGGCATCGTCTTCTTGGACGAGATCGACAAGATCGCCATCAAGGACCGCAGCCACGGCCCCGACGTCTCCCGCGAGGGCGTGCAGCGCGACCTCCTGCCCATCGTCGAGGGCGCGACCGTGCACACCAAGTACGGCTTCGTGCGCACCGACCACGTGCTCTTCATCGCCTCGGGGGCCTTCCACTTCGCCAAGCCGAGCGACCTCATCCCGGAGCTGCAGGGGCGCTTCCCCATCAGGGTCGAGCTGAGCTCTCTCAGCCGCGAGGACTTCGTGCGCATCCTGAACGAGCCCGAGAACTCGCTCCCGCGCCAGTACCAGTCCCTGCTCGGCGCCGAGGGCCTCGAGCTCAGCTTCACCGACGACGCCGTGCAGCGCATCGCCGAGGTGGCCTTCGAGGCCAACGAGCGCATGGAGAACATCGGCGCCCGCCGCCTGACCACGGTGATGGAGCGCGTCCTCGACGAGGTCTCCTTCGACGCCCCCGAGCGCAAGGGCAAGGACAAGGAGATCGTCGTGGACGCCGCCTATGTCTCCGCCCGCGTCGATGACGTGCTCGCGAGCGAGGACCTCTCCCGCTACGTGCTCTGATCCCCACCCACGCAGGAGGCCAGAAGAGATGCCCGCCCCATTCGCTCACTGCTACCGCCAGGCCGGCCGCCCCTTCGTGCGAGGGGAGGGCTGCAGGCTCTACGACGACCAGGGCCGCGCCTACCTCGACCTCGCCGCCGGGATCGCCGTCAGCGCTCTCGGCCACTGCCACCCCGAGCTTACCGAGGCCGTCAAGGAGCAGTGCGAGCGCCTGATCCACGTCTCGAACCTCTTCTTGGCGCCGCCGGTCGCCCGCGCCGCCGAGCTGCTCGTAGACAGGTCGGGCTTCGACCGGGTCTTCTTCTCGAACAGCGGGACCGAGGCCAACGAGGCGACCCTCAAGCTCTGCCGGCGGTACTTCCAGGAGCTCAAAGGAGAGCGCCGTTTCCGCTTCGTCGCCGCCGAGAAGTCCTTCCACGGGCGCACCTTCGGCAGCCTGTCGATCACGGGGAACCCCAACTATCACAAGGGCTTCGAACCCATGCTGCCGGGAGCCCGCTTCGTGCCTTATGGCTCGGTGGAGGCGCTCGAGCAGGCCGTAGACGACGAGACCGCCGCCATCGTGCTCGAGCCTATTCAGGGAGAGGGTGGGGTGCAGCCACCGCCCGAAGGCTACCTCGAGGCGGCGCGGCGCATCGCGGACGAGCGCGGCTGCCTGCTGGTCTTCGACGAGATCCAGACCGGCGTCGGCCGGACCGGGAGCTTCCTCGCCTGCCACGGCTTCGGCGTCCGGCCGGACGTGCTTACCCTCGCCAAGGGCATCGCCGGAGGCCTGCCGCTCGGGGCCATGCTCCTGCGGGAAGAGCTCTCCCCCGCGCTGCCGCCGGGCACGCACATGACCACCTTCGGCGGCAACCCCGTCGCCTGCGCCGCGGCCGAGGTGGTCGTGCGCAAGACCTCGGAGCCCGGCTTCCTCGAGTCCGTCAGGGCCATGGGAGAGCGCATGGCCGACGGGCTCCGCGACGGCCTCGAGGGGGTCGACAGGGTGCTCGACGTGCGCGGCCGCGGCCTGCTCCTCGGGGTGGCCCTCGACCGCCCGGCGAAGCCCTACATGCAGGCGCTCCTCGAGGACGGCGTGCTCACCACCGTTGCGGGAGGCACAGTCCTTCGACTCACCCCCCCCCTCGTGATAAAAGAGGCCGAGGTCGACGAAGGCGTCGAGCGTGTTGTTGCGGCCCTAAAGCAGGATCTCAGGACGAGCTGATGGCGCGTAAGTCACGTCGAAAGCAAGGCTCAAAGGGTCGGTCGGGAGCCGGCACACCTTCCGACACGTCGCCGCCCGAGGCCGATGTGGAGGAGACCGAGGCGGGCGAAGCGGAGGTCGAGGCCGAAGCTGCCGAGACCGAGATCGCCGAGGCCGAGACCGTCGAGATCCGATCGGAGGAGGCCGAGGCAGAGGCCGAGACCGTGGAGATCCGGCCCGAAGAGGCCGAGGCTGAGGCCGAAGACGCTGACGGTGCCGGAGAGAGCGAGGAGCGCTCCTCGGTTGACGGCCTGCCCATCTGGTGGGACGCCATGGAGGCGGCCTTCGAGGCCTTGGAGCTGGCTATCGGCGGCCCCGAGGCCGAGGACGAAGGCGACGACGCACTCCCCACGGCCGCCAGCGCCCCCCGGGCTCCGACCGCCCAGGCCCTCGACGTGGTCGAGGCCATCGAGGAGGAGGAGGCCGCCCGGGCCGAGCTC
>CAZQPP010000184.1:9809-14207 GCA_964594295.1 uncultured Myxococcales bacterium
TGGAGATCCGGTCCGAAGAGGCCGCGTCGATCGGCGACGAGCGGCTGAAGATCTTCGAGGAGGGTCAGGTCGGCTGGGAGGTCCTCGAGGCCCTGCACGACGACATCCACCGCCTCTTCCGCCTCGGCGACGTGGCCGGCGCCCTGCTGTCGATGGAGCGTCTGGTGACCCTGTCGGGGCGCGAGCCGCGCATCGACGCCTTCCTGGATCGCAACGCCGATCGCCTGCTCACCGTCTACGAGCGCCTCTTCGACGGCTTCGATCACTGCCCCGAGCTCACCGAGGGCACCGACGCCACCGACCCGGACCTGCGCGTCGTGTCCAAGGTCGCCAACGTGTTCCGCGCCGTCGACGGCCAGCGCACCATCCGGGACCTGCTCACCTCGCTCGAGGTGCCCCAGGTCGAGGTCGCGGCCCTGCTGCACCACCTGGTGCGGACCAGGCGGGCGCGCATCCCGTGTAGGTCTCAGCGAGGCTCTCGGACGTCGTCCGAGATCAGCGTGAGGACCTCGTAGGCCGCCTCTCCGCCGGTCAGGGCGACGGCTCTGCGCACTCCCTCGACGAAGTCGCGCTGCCGGCACAGCACCGCGTGGCCCATGTCGCCTGCCGAGGAGGGGCGGTCCTCGTGGCGCACGTCGCCGAGGCGCAGGCACACGCAGGACATCGAGTGGCGGTCGGCGTAGAGCCGGCACAGGGACTCGCCGAAGAGCTTGGAGACCCCGTAGACGCTGGCGGGGCGAGCGCCGGTCAGGGAGTCGATGAAGCCCAGCTTCTGCGCCCCGCTCAAGACGCCGCGATCACCGCGCCACTCGCGGAAGGCGCCCATGTGGCCCGCGAGGACCGACAGGCTGCTCGCGAAGACGAACCTCCTCGCCCCCGCGTGCCTGGCCGCTTCGAGCAGGTTGTAGGTGCCGACGAGGTTCGCCGGGAGGATCTGCTCCCAGTTGTCGTCGTCGAAGGGGTAGGCCGCGAGGTGCAAGACGACGTCCTGGCCGCGCAAGACGTCGCGGAGAGTCTCTGCGCGGGTGATGTCGGCCCGGATCGTCTTCACTCCGCTCACGTCCCGCCGGTTCAACGCGGTGAGATCGAAGTCGCCGGCCAGCTCCGACCTCAGGATCGTGCCGAGGCGCCCGCTCAGGCCGGTGATGCAGAGCTTCTCCTTGTTCGCCATCCGACCTCCGGCCTCTCGCTACACGTCCTCGGCGTCGAACTGCACGTCGAAGTCCCGCGGCGCGAGGCGGCGGATGTTGCGCACGAGCCTGTCCGCGTAGGTTGGGAAGGGGGGGCAGGGAGTGCCCGTGTGCGCGAGCAGCTCGTCGGTGCCCATGCGGTTGTAGATGGCCAGGCTGTGCAGGGCGTCGATGAGGGCCAGCGCTCCGTTGGTGCGTTGCTGCACGAAGGGCAGCGAGAGGGCGGCGCGCGCCACGCGGTAGGGGAGCAGGTTCGCCGCGGCGTCGAGGGGGCGCGGGCGGCGGACGAGGTCGCTGACGAGGTTGAAGACGCCCCGCACCGACATGGGGCTCGGATCGGTGACGTGGAAGGTGCGGCCCTCGGCCCGTGGGTCGATGCTCAGCCGGTAGGCGGCCTCCGCGACGTAGTCGACGGGCACGATGTTCAAGGGGAAGTGGCCGCGCCCCGGCAGCGGGAGGGGGAGCTTCGGCGGCAGGTTGACGAAGAGGGCGAGCAGGAGGTGCGGGCCGCTCAGGCTGTCTACGGCCCCGGTCTTGCTGTTCCCGACTATGATCGAGGGGCGGAAGATGCTCACCGGGATGATGTCCGCTACCTGGCGGATCAGGCGCTCGGCCTTGAACTTGCTCTCCTCGAAGGCGTTGAAGAACTCCTGGCCGGCCTCGAGCTCGTCCTCCATGATGACACCCTCGCGGGTGCCCGCCACCTGGGCCGTGCTGTAGTGGCAGAAGCGGCGGAGCTGCTTCATCTCGCGCGCGAGGCCCAGGACGCGCCTCGTGCCCTCGACGTTGACGTTGTAGATGTCCCTGAGCTTGGAGCCGAGGTGGTAGATGGTGGCGGAGTGGTGGACCACGCTCGCCTCTTCCAGGATCTCGGAGATCTCCTGGCCCGAGAGGCCGAGGTCCAGGTGGGTCACGTCGCCCGCGAGGATCTTGCAGCTGCCCGGGCCCTCCGCGACGGCCTCGTCCGCCTCCTTCTGGGCCTGCTCGACGAAGTGCTCCATGACGAGCATGCGCACGTCGTGGCCGTCCTTGACGAGGAGCTCCATCAGGTGCCGGGCGGTGGAGGAGGGGTAGCCCGTGACGAGCACGATCTCCTTCTTCGGCGACGCCTCCTCGGGGGTGCCCTGCTTCTGGGCTCGGCGCCTGGCGCTCATGTCGTCTCCGCGGGGTGTCGGGGTGGGCCGAGCTCGGCGCTGAGCTCACCGAAGAGGGCCTCCACCGCGGCGCCGAGGGCCTCGTGGTCCCCGCCGTTGTCCACCACGCGGTCCGCCGCGTCGAGGAGGGTCCGAGGCCTCGCCTGGGCCGCCATGCGCGACAGGACCTCCTGGGCCGAGAGCCTGTTTCGTTCCATGACCCGGCGCACACGGACAGGCTCCGGCGCGGTCACCACCACCAGCGAGGTCAGCTCCGGGTGCAGGCCGCGCTCCACGATGAGCGCCGCCTCGTAGACCACCCAGCGCCAGCCGTCACGTGCCAGCTCTGCGAGACGGCTGCCGACGCTCTCGAGTATGCGCGGGTGTGTGATGCCCTCGAGGCGCGCGAGGGCCTCGTGGTCCGTGAAGACGCGCTCGGCCATGCGGGTACGGTCGAGGCGTCCGTCCTCGTGGAGCATCTCGCGGCCGAAGGACTTCGCGATCTCTTCGAGGGCCGGCTCCCCGGCGTCCACGACCTCGCGGGCTATGGCGTCGGCGTCGAGCACGAAGGCGCCGAGGGCCTCGAGCCTCTCGGAGACGGCGGACTTCCCGGCGCCGATGCCTCCCGTGAGGCCGACCACGCGCGGGAGGGGAGGGGGCGTCGAAGATGTGGAGTTCATCGGGCGAAGTAGTAGCACAGCGGGACGAGCCGGTCAGCGCCCCGGATTCGTCGCCACTGCGCACATCGGAGTCTGAAGAGCCTCGCGCAAAGGCGCAAAGGCGCGAAGGGGCGGGGTGCTACTCCGAGCACTCCTCGCCGCTGTCGCGCCAGCCCAGCGCCAGGCCCCGGCCCTCGCTGATCACGCCGTCGGCGCGGCCCACCCAGTAGGGGGTGAACATGCCCAGCATGGGCCACTGGGTATCCATGCCGACGCCGCCGTACTCGCGCTTCACCATCCAGGGGTCCATCTGCCAGAGCAGTGTGCCGCCGATGCGCTTGGGCAGGGGCAGGGGGTCCACCGAGCGGACCGGGACGCCGTCGATCTTCGGTGGCGGGACCTCGACGCCGAAGACCTCGATGGGCTCCTCGCAGATGGCCCACTCGGGGTCGCCCTCGGCGATGGACTCGAGGGGGACGTCGGGGTCCGGGTCGTCGACGAAGTTGCGCGGGTACTTCCGGTCGGGCTCGAGCTTGTCGTCGGGGTTCATGCCGTAGGTGGCGAGGCGGGATACGGCCTCGGCTACGAAGTCGTCGCGGCCGGAGTCGGTCTCGGAGTCGACCATGCGGTTGTAGAGGATGCCGAAGAAGGCGTCCTCGCGAGGGCCGTTCTCCTTGAGGCGGCTCTCGGTGTAGGCGACCTCGGCGAGCTTGGCCCAGAACTCGGGGTGCTCGGCCGGGTCGACGCGGGCGAGCACGTTGTAGATGGAGGGGTAGAGGAGGCTGGGCGCGAAGTGCGGGGCGCAGTACTTGGGAAGCTGGAGGGCGGCGAGGGAGCCCATGGTCGGCCAGTACTCGATCTCGCCCATCAGCTGCGCGACGAAGTCGAGGTAGCGCTGGTCGCCGGTCAGGTAGTGGGCGACCAGGGCCCACTGGGTGATGAAGAGCGTGTCGCCGGCGCGCACGCTGACGTGCATGGACCAGGCGGTGGGCACCTCCCCCACGCCGGTCTCCTTCTGGGCGAAGGCCAGGAAGTCGAGGAGGAAGCGCGGATCGGCGGCGTCGAACTCCAGGTCGGGGTCAATCTCCATGGGAGGGCCGTCCGGGCAGGTCGGGTCGAACTTCTCGACGTGGTCGGGGTGGGGCTGCTGCATGACGTAGAAGACCATCTCGTCGAGCTTGGTGAAGTCGATGTCGCCCTCCTCGAGGGTGACCGTGCCGCCGGCGAAGTAGGTCGTGACCGCCTCGAGGATGGTCTCGTTCTGCTGCAGGTTGAAGATGCGGCCCTTCTTGAGGCGGTTGAGGGTGCAGGGCAGCTCGTGGCGCACGACCTCGCGCAGGGTGTCCTCGCGGGCGCCCTCGCCGAGGAGGTCGTAGGCGAGCAGCAGGCCGGGCATGCTGCGCACGTACATGTCGC
>CAZQPP010000185.1:0-1614 GCA_964594295.1 uncultured Myxococcales bacterium
GAAGCACATCGCGAGCATCAGGGCTCGCCTGCTCCTGGCTCCTGCTTCTGCTCCGTAACGCGCCATCTGCCTGCCCGGCAGGATGTGACTCGATCGTGACGGACTCGGCGCTCGATTACAAGGAGACGGGCAGCGTCGCCTAGTAGCAGCTGTGCTCCATGCTGAGGCGGTAGCGGCTCGAGGTCGGCATGCTGCCTTCGAAGCCCGCGTCGAGCACCTGCCAGCCGGTCGCGTACACCAGCAGGCCCAGGTCGCGGCTGCCTTCGAGGACCACCTCTGCGTAGGTGCCCTGGCGACCGTCGGCGATCGTGGTGGCTTGCACATCTGGGTGCACCGAGGTCGTCTCACCGCCATAGACCAGGCGGCCGGTGCGGTCGGTGATCACCATGGCGGGGGCGAAGCTCCCGGCCGTGCGCGTGAAGCGTATGGTGGTCGCGCCGCCGGCGGGGAGGTCGGCCCAGTAGCGGTGCAGCGAGTAGGCCCCGGAGGAGAAGTCCTCGTCCTGGTCCCAGCTGCCGCAGCGGGAGAGGGCGGCCGTCGGGTCCCAGCAGCTGGCTGCCCAGCAGGGCCAGAGGGTCTCCCAGCAGGCGTCGCCCTTGAGCTCGCCTGCCCAGGTGCAGGCGGTCGTCGCCGGCGCGCACTCGGAGCGTGAGCCGCACCAGGCGCAGCCTGTGCTCTCGGCGCAGGAGGCGCAGGCCTGGGAGGCGCAGGAGCTGCTGGGCGCCGGCGGCTCGGGCTCGGGCCCGGGCTCTGGCTCGGGCTCCGGGTCGGGATCGCTGCCGGCGCACTCGTGGGTCAGGCTCAGCCGGTAGCGGGACGAGGTGGGCATGCGGCTCGAGAAGCCGGAGTCCACGACGGACCAGCCGGTGACGTAGACGAACGCGTCGGTGGTGCTGGCCAGGTCGAGGGTCACCTCGGCGCTGTCCCAGCCGCGGCCGCTCACGACGTCGCGCGCGGTCACGCCGGTGCGCAGGCTGCCTTCCTTGGAGCCGTAGAGCAGGCCGCCGCTGCGGTCGGTGACGAGGATCGCGGGGGCGAAGGAGCCTGCCGTGCGCTCGAGGACGATCCGGCTTCGGCCTGCGTTCAGCGTGGTCCAGTAACGATGGGCTCCGTAGAGCCCCGAAGAGAAGTTCTCGTCGACCGCGTGCGTGCCGCAGGCGCTCAGCTCGGCCGTGGGGTTCCAACAGGCCGAGGCCCAGCAGGGCCAGAGCTGGTCCCAGCAGGCCTTGTCGGCGACCTTGCCGGGCCATACGCAGGTCCCGTTGCTGGGGACGCAGGAGGCGGAGGCTGCGCACCACGAGCAGCCCGACGTGGCTTCGCAGTTGTCGCAGGAGCCTGCGCTGCAGTCGCCCGGGCGGAATGGGGGATCGGGCTGTGGCTCCAGCTCGTGGTCAGGCGCCGGGGTGGTCGGGGCGGTTGCTTCGCCGCGGCCGATGGCGCGGAGGTCTCCCAACCGAGCGTAGACGTAGTCGCCGGGGCAGGAGGTGCTCGCTCCCGGGAAGTCGCGGTGGCCGCGCACGGCGTTGGCGTCGAGGGTGATGCCGTACATGCTCGAGAGGCGCCCGAGCAGGGAACCGGCCGCTTTCACCATGGCGTCGGGGGGACGGTTGGGGG
>CAZQPP010000185.1:1624-14132 GCA_964594295.1 uncultured Myxococcales bacterium
CCCCCCCCCCCCCCCGCCCCCCCCCCCCCCCCCCCCCCCCCCCGCCCCCCCCCCACGCTGAGGCAGCCGCTGCTGTGGAAGCAGCCCATGAAGCTCACGCCGATGCTGCCGGTGGTGTTGTTTCCGACGTGGGCTCCACGGAGGTGGAGGGGGCGGCCTTCGTAGACGCGGCCGTCGATGCCGACGAGGAAGTGGTAGCCGAGGTCGCACCAGCCGCGCGTGTCCATGTGGAATGCCTGGATGGCACGAACCTGGCGGGCGGGGTTGGAGGAGGGCGAGACCGTGTGGTGGACGGCTATGCGGTACTTGCTGGCGTTTTGCGAGGTGCAGCGGGTCGCTCGGGCACCCCAGGTCGCGCGTGACACCACGCCGATGGCGGAGAGCTCCGAGCTCAGCGCGCCGTGGACCTGGTTGAGACCGGAGGGGGTGCTGTCGCCCCAGTCCTCCGGGATGGCCGCGGTCCAGGTGACGGCGAGCACCCGGTCGAGGTCCTCTGCGGCCATGCGCAGCCGCGCGCCGGTCGCGACGCCGCCGAGGTCGACGACCACAACGTGGTGATCCTCTTCGCTCCAGGTCGCCTGGAGGGGTTGCCAGGCACCGGCCGGCGTGGGGCCGTTGACGGCCATCGCCTCGAGGCGCGGCGGCAGGCCAGGGCTCACAAGCCTCACCAGGGCGCCGACCCGGCTCGCGCCCGCCGGGGCGTCGAGGACCGGGGAGATCAACCACTCGGTGCGGGCGTCGTACTCGGTCGCGAGCTGGCTGCGTGAGAGGGTGACTTCAATCTCCGGCGGCTCGATCGGGTCGATCGTGATGGGCTCGTCCTCCTGGGCGCAGGCGTTGAGGAGCGCTGCAGCCAAGAGCAGGAGGATCGCGGCAGAGCTCGGCCTCATCGTTGGCTCCTGTCTCACGGTGGTGCCGGGCGGTGGGTCCCGGAGTCGCCGAAGGGGGATGTCGCTTGCAGAACCCGTGCCGGCGACTGGGCCGGCGACGGCCTCTCTGTCGCCGGTAAACACAGCGTTGGCGGGGGCGGGCGTTCTGAAGCAGAACGCCCGGTAACTCGCGCGATCGACCAAGGTCAAGCATGCTCACCCCGTCTACCCGGAAGATCGGCACCCACCAAGCATGCGCGCCTTCGCCTTTCTGCGGCCGAACACGAGCGACCTCAGGCTGCCTCGCCTGCTCGCGGAGGCCTTCTGTTGGAGCGCGGTGGGCATCGTCGGCGGGCTCATGGTCTTCCCGGAGGTCGCGAGCCTCGCGGGTCTCTTCTTGATGGCCTTCGCCGTCGCGCCGGCCGTCGACGCCCTGCTCGAGCGCAACAAGGAGGAGGTCTGGGCGCCCGGAGGTGATCCAGGGCGCGCGAACCGGCGCCTGGCCTCGGCCCTCTTCGCGGTCTTCTGCGGGGTGCTCGTCGCCTTCGCGACCATGGTCTGGCTCTCACCCGCGGAGAAGCTCGACGCCTGGTTCGACCTGCAGCTCGGTCCCTTCGTGGCGGCCCATGTCACGGAGGTCGACTTCGGCAGCTTCGCGACCCTGCTCTCCATCAACGCGCGGGTGTTGACCGTCTGTCTGCTCTTCGCCCTCGCCTACCGCCACGGAGGGCTCCTCCTGGTCCTGGCCTGGAACGCGTCACGCTGGGGAGTGATCTTCTCCTACGTTGCGCGCAAGGGCGCGAGCGACGAGGGAGCTGCGGGCGCCCTCGGCGTGCTCTTGAAGACCATGGCCGGGGTGCTCCCCCACCTCGCCCTCGAGGCCCTCGCCTACATCCTCGCCGCCATGTGCGGAGTCTTCCTGTCGAAGGCCCTGGCCAAGTACAAGATCACCTCGGCCGCGTTCGCTCAGGTGGGTGTGGCGGTCATCAAGCTGCTGGGCATTGCGCTGCTCCTCCTGAGCGCCGGCGCCGCCGTGGAGGCCTGGATCGCCCCCGAGCTGATCGGGCTGCTCTTCAGGGCCTGAGGCCGCCCCACGAAGCGCCCCTCCCAATTTGCACGCGCGGCCTCAAGTCCGGAGGCGAGGCGCCGATGGTCTGAGTCGTGATGCAGCGGATCGGCAGCTCCGCGTAGCGAATGGCGGAAACCAGAACATGATGCTCCGTTAGAACGATGGCCGGGGAGAAAACACTAGCCTGGCTCGACCAATGTCTCGCCTACTCCTTCGAGCGCGGGGCCACAGAGCTTCGGCTCTCCGCAGACAGCCCCGCGACAGCCGACGTCAGGGGCGGCGGCTTCGTCCCCATCGTCAAGAGCGGCCTGAGCCGGCGCAGCATCGAGTTCATCACCGACACGGTCTTCGGGACTACCAGCGACGACACCTTCGCGGGAGAGCTCCGGAGGCCCTACGAGGGCAAGACCGGGAGCTACGACTGCATCCGCACCCGCGTCAACGGCGTGTGGTACCTGGCCTTTCGCAAGCCCTCGCGCTCGCACGAGCAGGGCAGCGTGGCCGTGCCCGTCGAGGACATGCCCAAGCGAGACGCCTCACGCTCGAAGCGCAGCGCGGCCAAGCCGAGCTCGAAGCTCGAGCCGCCGCCGCGCCCGACCCAGATGCAGCTCAAGCGTCTCGCCCGGATGGCGGTGGACCCTCCGCAGACCGACGAGACCGGCCTGGCCCCGGTCGACTCGGACCGTTTCTCGGCGCCGCAGGACAGCGGGCGCAAGGACGCCCGGAATGAGGGCAGGCGACACAGGGACACAGGGGACGACGACAGGCCGCACAGGGACACCCGGGACGACGACAGGCGCTACGAAGACGCCTGGCACGAGGAAAGCTGGCAAGAGGACAGCCGGCACGGGAGCAAGAGGCGCGAGAGCGGCAGGTACGAGAGCGGCGGGTACGAGAGCAGGCGCCGCGACGAGAGACGGCGGCCCGAGAAACGACGCGACGAGAGGCGGCGCGATGAGAGGCGGAGAGACACTCCCCTCGACGAACCTTTCGAGAGCGACCTCCTCGAGGTCGGGGACGACTTCAGCTCTGCGCCCAAGACCTCGGCTGACGTCAGCTGGCTGGACACCCTGTTCAAGCTCATGATGGAGCACGGCGCCAGCGACATGCACCTCTGCGCTCGCAGCAAGCCCATCTTGCGCATCGACGGCGACATCCGCCGCGTGACGAGCGAGCCCGAGCTAAAGCACGAGGACCTGCTCGCCGCGGTGATGGCCATCGCCCCCGAGCGCAACCGCCGGGAGTTCCGGGAGACCAACGACACGGACTTCTCCTACGAGCTCGATGGCGTAGGCCGTTTCCGCGCGAACGCCTACATGGACCGCAAGGGCGTCAGCGCGGTCTTCCGCGCCATCCCGACCGATCTGCTGACCCTCGATCAGCTGGGCCTGCCCGAGTCGGTGACCGAGCTCTGCCACCTCACCTCGGGGCTGGTCCTCGTCACCGGCCCCACGGGGAGCGGCAAGACCACGACCCTCAACGGCCTCATCGACTACATCAACGAGACGCAGCCGCGCCACGTCATCACGCTCGAGGACCCCATCGAGTTCGTGCACATGAACAAGCGCTGCCTCATAAACCAGCGCGAGATAGGCGTGCACACCACCGGCTTCGCCCGCGCTCTGCGCGCGGCCCTGCGCGAGGACCCGGACATCCTGCTCGTGGGAGAGCTCAGGGATCTCGAGACCGTCGAGATCGCCATCGAGACCGCCGAGACCGGCCACCTCGTCTTCGCCACGACGCACACGCGCACGGCCGTGAGCACGGTCGACCGAATCATCGACAAGTTCCCTCCCGAGCGTCAGAACCAGGTGCGTGTGATGTTGAGCGCCTCCCTGAGGGGAGTCATCGCCCAGACCCTCTGCAGGAAGAACGGCGGTGGGCGCATCGCGGTGGTCGAGGTCCTGCTCCACCACCCGGCGCTGGCCAACCTCATCCGCGAAGGCAAGACCTACCAGATCCCGTCCCTGATGCAGACCAAGCGCGGCGACGGGATGGTGACCCTCAACGACTCTCTCCTGAAGAAGGTCATCCAGGGCTACGTCACCCCCAGCGAGGCCATCCTCCACTCACCCGATCCCCCGGGGTTGGCCCAGGACTTCGCTCGTGAAGGCATCGCCCTCGAGGAAGAGATCGACGCGGAGGTCGAGGCCGCGTAGGAGGGCAGCGGATTGCGCCCGCAATCCGCGAACACGACGCTCCGCCGAGGCCAGAGGCCGAGGCGCCGCCCGATTGTGTCCGACAGTCGCGGTACTGCGGCGGAGCGCGAAGCGCGAGCCGCAACGGCACGTCGGACACAATTCGGGTGGGCTTCACAACCCTCTTCGCGTCGCTCGTTGCCGTCTCAGGCCCCCAGGGGCTAGACTGCTGCGCTGGCGATGGTGACCTCAAAAGACATCTCGAAGTTCTTCCGGGCGGCGCAATGGTCCACCCAGGCTCACGTCGACGCCTTCGTCAAGACGGCGGTCGAGAGCTCCGAGCTGGACCTCGTCGAGCTCCTGGAGATCGTCTGCTCGCGCAAGCTCATCAACGACATGGGCGTGCACAAGGCTCGCCTCGCGGTCTTCGCGCACCTCGTGGAGCAGCGGGGCGACAGGGAGCTCTTCGTCCACCTCGTGCGCGCGCTGCGCTCCGCCGACGCTCGTGTCAGGCCGAACCTGGCGGCGCTGATCCCCAAGGTCAACAACGTCGGCAAGCACCCGGAGCTGTGTGAGCTCCTCCGCTCTCCTGACGACGGCGTCCGGGAGACGGCGTCCGCGATTCTGCGGCAGGTGGCCGGCAAGACCGCGTTGGGCGTGCTCACGCACCTGTGCGGACAGTCGGACTTCGTCGGGCGCCGCGACGCCATGGGCGTGCTCATGCCCACCGCGGGGCACCACGCGCTCCCCGCGCTCAAGGCCGCGCTCGGGGCCGGCACGCCCGACGACAAGATCCTCGCCCTCGACTACCTCGCGGACCCGCGTTTCTTCGCCAAGGACAAACCCGGAGCCCTGAGCGCCATCAAGGTGGCCCTCGCCGATCGTTTCGAGGGGGTAGCGCCGAGGGCCATCGCGGCATACGCCGCCATCTGTGACGAGGAGGACTTCTTCGAGAACCTCGGGCCCGGGCTCGACGACCCGAACCTCGCGGTCGTGAAGGCCACCGTCTCCGGGCTGCAGAGGTTCAGGTCCCCGCGGGCCATCGCCGCCCTCGAGCGGAAGCTGAGGCAGGGCCCGAACACGGTGCGCTTCGCGGTCCTCGACACCCTCGAGAGCATCGGCTCCGACGAGGTCCTGCCGCCCCTGGTCGCGGCCCTCGGACACAAGCAGATAGGCATCCGCACGCGGGCCGCGGAGGTCCTGAGCGAGCTGAGCAGGCGCGGAAACGTCGACATCGCCCGGACAATCATCTGGCTCCTGCGAAGCGGGGACGTGCAGGTGCGCCGCATGGCCGCCGAGATCGCGCGCACCGTGAAGGACCCCGCGGGCACGCTCTGGCCCAAGCTGGTCGGCTTCCTGAGGGACGAGGACTGGTGGGTGCGCGAGCGGGTCATCGACGCGCTCCTGGAGATGGCCGGCACCGAGCTGACACGCCACATGGCCGGCTTCCTCTCCGACCCCTCGGACGTGGTGCGCCGCTTCGCGGTCAACGTGCTCATGCGCCTGAAAGACCAACGGGCCCTGGGGCTGCTGGTCAGGACGGCCCGCGAGGACGCCGACTGGTGGGTCAGGGAGAAGGCCGTCGAGGCCATGGCGGAGACGCGGGATCGCCGCTCGATCCCCTACATCATCGACCTGCTCACGAAGAACCAGGAGCTGCAGATTGTCTGCTGCATGGCCCTGCGCGACCTCGAGGCGAGCGAGGGCGCCGGGCACGTGGCCGCGCTCTGTGCCTCCGAGGACCCGGACATCCGCCATTCGGCCCTCGAGGCCCTCCAGGTCATCGGCTCCCAGGAGCAGGCCGGCTCCGTCCAGCCCCTCGCGGCAGACCCGCTGCCGAGGATCAAGAACCTCGCGCGGGAGCTGCTGATCAAGTGGAACATCCAGACCGGTACCGGCGTGGAGACCGGGGACAAGGCGCAGAGCTTCCTCGACCAGATGCTGATCGCCGCCGCCGAGGGAGAAGGGGACGACCTCATCCTGACCCCCGGCAGGCGGCCCTACGTCAAGCGCATGGGCAAGGTCATCCCCCTCGCCAAGAACGTGCTCTCCCGCGAGCAGGTCCAGACGGTGCTCGCCCGGCACCTCACCGCGGTCCACCTCCAGCAGCTCGAGGAGCACCAGGACGTGGACTTCTCCCACGAGGTCACCTCGGCCGAGCTGCGCTTCCGCGTGAACGTCTTCCGGCAGAGGGGAGGCCTGGCCGCGGTCTTCAGGCTCGTCAAGGGTGAGCTGCCCGAGCTCGAGAAGCTCGGCCTGCCGCCCATCATCAGGGACTTCGGGGACCTGAAGAACGGGCTCGTGCTCGTCGGCGGGCCGACAGGCTCGGGCAAGTCCACCACCCTCGCGGCCCTCATCGACTACATCAACACGAGCTCCAAGAGGCACATCATCAGCCTCGAGGACCCCATCGAGGTGGTGCACTACCGGAAGAAGGGGCTGGTCAACCAGCGCGAGGTAGGCACCCACACGAGCAGCTACACCACCGCGTTGCGCTCCACCCTCCGCCAGGACCCCGACGTCATCCTCGTCGGCGAGATGCGCGACCTCGACACCATCGCCTTCGCGGTGAGCGCCGCGGAGACCGGCCACCTGGTCTTCGGGACGGTGCACACGGTCAGCGCCCATACGACCATGGACCGCCTGATCAACGCCTTCCCGCCCAGGCAGCAGACCCCGGTCAGGTTCATGCTCGCCGAGAGCCTCCGGGCCGTGGCCTGCCAGTACCTCCTCAAGCGCGTCGACCAGGCCGGCCGGATTCCCACCGTCGAGATCATGGTCGTCAACGACGCGGTCAGCAACCTCATCCGCAAGGGCAAGACCTTCCAGATCCCTTCGCTTATCTCGACCTCCAAGGAGGAGGGCATGCAGCTCATGGACAACGAGCTGATGCGCCTCTACAAGGATGGTGTCATCGCCCCCGAGGAGGCCTACCTCAAGGCGGTGAACAAGAAGGAGTTCGAGTCGGTCTTCGAGAAGGAGGGCGACTCCGACAAGGTCGAGGAGCTCGTCGCCGCCGCGGCAGCGGGTGAGCTCTGATGGGCGCCCGCATCGACTCCTTCCTCCGGCTCGTGGTGGAGCAGCAGGTCTCCGACCTCCACTTCCACGGCGGCAACGCCCCCATCATCCGCTACCACGGCGACCTGATGCCGCTGCCCTTCCGTGACATGTCGGACACGGAGGCCCGCAGGTTCCTCCTCGAGATGCTCACCCCCGAGCAGCGTGAGGCCTTCGAGCGCGATCGTGACGTCGACTTCGTCTACGAGCTCGAGGGCATCGGCCGTTTCCGCGCCAACGTCTTCTTGCAGAACCAGGGCATCGGCGCGGTCTTCCGGGTGATCCCGAACCGCCTGCCCACCATCGAGGAGCTCCAGTTCCCCGAGGCGGTCAAGAAGCTCACCCGCGTCAACAACGGCCTCGTGCTCGTGAGCGGGCCCACCGGCTCCGGCAAGACGACCTCCCTGGCCGCCATCGTCAACGAGATCAACCGCTACAGCCAGAAGCACATCATCACGGTCGAGGACCCCATC
This sequence comes from uncultured Myxococcales bacterium, assembly GCA_964594295.1. Lineage (GTDB taxonomy): Bacteria > Myxococcota_A > UBA9042 > UBA3505 > UBA3505 > CAZQPP01. The sequence goes on from CAZQPP010000185.1 coordinate 9,231, forward strand.
GAGTTCATCCACGAGCCGCTGCAGTCGGTGATCTCGCAGCGCCAGGTGGGCAAGCACACGGCGTCCTTCTCCGACGCGCTGCGATCGGCCCTGCGCGAGTCCCCCGACGTGCTCGTCATCGGCGAGCTGCGGGACCTGGAGACCATCCAGCTGGCCATGGCCGCAGCCGAGACGGGCGTGCTCGTATTTGGTACGCTCCACTCCAACTCGGCCGCCAAGGCGGTGGACCGGATGGTCCACGTCTTGCCCGAGGAGTCGCGAGATCAGATGCGAGGTGTGCTCTCCGTCCTGCTCCGGGGAGTGCTCGCGCAGCACCTGGTCAAGCTTGCCAGCGGCGAGGGAAGAACCGCCATCATGGAGATCCTCCTGCAGAGCTTCGGGGTCTCGCACATGATTCGCGAAAACAAGCTGCACCAGATAGAAGGATACCTTCAGTCTGCCAGCCACGATGGTTCGGGGATGCAGAGCCTCGACCACTGTGTCTACAGCAACATCCGCGAGGGCCTCATCACGCTCGAAGAGGGCCTCAAGATCGCTAACTACCCTGACGACCTGCGCAGGCGGGTCTCCGAGCTGCCGGAGGACTTCTGAGTTGGCCAAGGATGCCCAGGCCGAGCGCAATCAGGCCCTGCGCGCCGCGCACGAACTCGAGAAGCGAGGTGACATCGAGGGAGCGCTGAAGGTCTTCCTCGGGGCAGGGGCTCCGGACCACGCGGCCAGGCTGCACGCTCGCCAGGGCCGCTTCACCGAGGCGGGCAAGCTCCTGATGACGAGCCTCGGGGTGCACCCTTCGGCGGTGGGGAAGCTCGACGCCCCCTCGCGCAAGAAGGCGCTCATGGCCTCGGTCTGGCTCGCCCGGGGCGGCGACCTGAAGACGGCCATCGGGACCATGGTGCGCCTCGGCGAGATCGACCGCGCCATCGACACCCTCGAGCGCGCCGGCGACCACGTCGGCGCCGCCAAGCTGCGGGCGAAGCAGCGGGAGATGATGGAGAAGGCGGCGGCACGCAAGACGGGCACGCCGGCGCCGCCAAAGCAGCCGGACGGGCGCGTCCCGAGCAAGGAGTCGACGGCCGTCGCCATGGCCGCCGTCGGAGTGCCCGTCGCCGAGGCCAGGCAGCTCGAGCAGGCGGGCAAGCTCGACCTCGCCATAGCCAAGTTCGTGGAGGCGCGACGCCCGGAGGACGCGGCCCGAGTAGCCCAGCGCATGGGCAACCTGCAGCAGGCCGGTGAGCTCTACGCCGACGCGGGCATGTTCTACGAGGCCGCGGCCGCCTTCCTGAAGGGCGGCCACAAGAAGCAGAGCCTCGAGACCCTGCTGCGCCTCGGCAGGGGCGACCCGCGCTACCAGAAGGCTTGTATCTACGCGATCCGCCTCGCCCGTGAGCTGAACCAGGTCGAGTACCGCCTCGAGCACTTCCTCACCCCCTTCGTCGAGACCGGTCCCTGCGAGGCCCAGGAGGCCCAGGCCTTCTACGAGCTCGGCCGGCTCTACGAGGTCCACAACATGCCGGAGAACGCCATGGAGGCGTACCGCATGTTGCTGGGGTTCGACGACAGCTTCGGCGACACCGTGAGGCGTCTCGCCGCTCTCGAGCAGGGCGCGCGCGGCAGCGACGCCGACTTCGAGGAGGTGCTGAGGCAGGACGAGGCCTTCCGCGGCTCGGACGGGAGGCCCTCCGGGCTCGCGAGCAACATGCCCTACGTGCAGGATCTGCCCGAGCTGCCCGACCTGCCGCCGATGGGAGGGCCGCCCCCTGGTCCGACCCCGACGCCGTACCCCTCGGGCCCGACGCCGACGCCATACCCCTCGGGCCCCACGCCGACGCCTTATCCTTCGGGCCCGACGCCGACGCCCTATCCCTCGGGTCCGACGCCGACACCCTACCCGGTCGGCCCGACCCCCACGAGCCCGAACGCGGGGACGATGGGCGCCCAGCAGGGAGCACCTCCCCCCGGCTCGCCCGGCTCCTACCCGCCCGCTGGCGGGCAACCCGCTCCCGGCGATCCCTACGCGGGCTTCCACGAGGGTGCGACGGTCGCCAACCGCTACCGCCTCGAGAAGATGATCGGCAAGGGCGGCATGGCCATGGTCTTCAAGGCCACCGACACCGACCTCGAGGAGGAGGTGGCGCTCAAGGTCTTCTTGACCATCGACGACAGCACCATGATCGAGCGCTTCAAGCAGGAGCTGAAGCTCTCGAGGAAGCTGAACCACCCAAACATCATCCGCCTCTACGACATCGGCGTCTTCAACCACCGCCGCTACATCAGCATGGAGCTGCTCAGGGGCGACACGCTGAAGAACATGCTCGGCGACCCGCTGCCCTTCGCCCAGGGCATGGACTACCTGATCCAGTCGGCGAGGGGGCTGCACGTCGCCCACGAGAAGGGCGTCATCCACCGCGACATCAAGCCCGACAACCTCTTCGTCACCGAGGACGGCAAGGTCAAGGTGATGGACTTCGGCATCGCCAAGCAGCAGTCCACCCGGGGGCTCACCGCCACCGGCATGATAGCGGGCACGCCGGAGTACATGTCGCCGGAGCAGATCAACAACTTCAGCAAGGTCGGCCCCTCGACCGACCTCTACGCCCTCGGCATCGTCGCCTACGAGATGTTCACCGGCAGGGTGCCCTTCTGGGACGAAGAGCTGATGACCCTGCTGATAATGCACGTCACGCGCCCGCCGCGGCCGCCCTCGAAGCGCAACCCCGAGATCCCGCCGCCCCTCGAGAAGTGCATCCTGAAGCTCCTGCAGAAGGACCCGGCCATGCGGCACCCGACCTGCCAGGACCTCGCGGACGAGCTCGAGAAGCTGAGCGCGCAGTTTGGTTAGCGATTAGCGGCTCGAGTTCCGCTGGTGCAGCAGGTGCAGGCCCCAGAGCGTGAGATCGGGCTCTACGTGCTGGATGGTGCGTGAGGCCTCGGCGAGGGTCTCGGCCTGGCCGCCCGTGGCGATCACCGAGACGGGGCTCTCGCCGAGGGCCCGGCTCAGGCGCTCCACCATGCCGTCGACCATCGCCACGGCGCCGTAGAAGACGCCGGACTGGATGCTCTCCACCGTGTTGCGCCCGATGGGGTTCGGCGGCGGCACCAGGTCCACGCGCGGGAGCTTGGCGGTGCGCCGGAAGAGAGCGTCGAGGCTCAAGCCCAGGCCCGGTGCGATGGCGCCTCCGATGTAGCGGCCCTTCACGTCGAGCACGTCGAAGGTGATGGCCGTGCCGAGGTCGATGACCACGGTGGCTCCCTTCGTGCGGTGATAAGCCGCGACCGCGTTCACGATGCGGTCGGCCCCTACCTCGCGTGGGGTCTCGACGAGGATCTCCATGCCGGTCTTGACGCCCACCCCGATGACGAGTGGCTCGCACCCGAAGCGCACCCTGGCGAGCTTCGCCCAGCTCCCCGTCACCTGGGGCACCACGCTCGAGACGGCGAGCGCGGTCAGGTCCCCGATCGAGAGCCCCGAGGTCCTCAGCAAGCCCTCGACCAGCAAGAAGCGCTCGTCCGTGGTCCGGGCGGCGACGGTCGCGATGCGGAAACGTTCCCGCAGCTCGTCGCCACAGAAGAGCCCGATGGCGGTCTCGGTGTTGCCGACGTCAACGGCTAGAAACATGTGCTACCTCCCCACCGCGTCGCCAAGCTTGAAGAGGCGCCGGGCGTTGGTGGAGTAGACCCGATCGAGCACGTCGTCGGGCAGGTTGACGCCGTGCACCTTCCAGTCGCCCTGGATGGGCACGGGGTGCGGCATGGGGCTGTCACCGGTCTCGAGCCAGCGGAAGGTCAGGTCGTAGAAGGGCTTGATGTCCTTCGGCATGGCCGGGTCCTTGCCGGGGGCGCCGAGCATCAGGCCGCCGGGGTAGATGCCGATGTCGGTGCCGAACATGATTCGGTCCTTGTGGCGGACGAACAGGGCGCGAAGCCGCTCCGCCGGCTGGCGGCCGATCTCGCCGACCCGGGCCGCTATGTCGACGTACAAGTTCGGGTGCTCGTCGAGCATGCGCCCCACCAGCCACGGGTCCTCCGGGGCGTTGCCGAAGTGCACACCGACGAAGTCGGTCTCGCGGTGGCGGCGCACGACCTCGTAGAAGGCCTCGACCATGTCGAGCCAGGGCTCGACGTCCCCGTCTTGCAGGCGCTCGTGGTAGGACCAGCGCGGGTTGAGCGAGAGCTCGTCGTAGCGCTCGTTCTCGGGCACGATCGGCTCCCAGAAGGCCTTGGGATCGCCGGTGTGGATGGTCACGGGCACGTCGAGGAGCCCGGCCATCTCCCAGAGCGGGTCGAGGAGCTCGTCGTCCACCGAGAGCAGCACCCCGCTCTCGAAGCGCGCGCCGAGGCCCAGCGCCTTGCTGATCTTCATGCCGCGGTAGCCGTACTCGGTGACCGCCACCCGCAGCGCCTCGGCCTGCTGGTAGGCCCAGGTCGGGTCGTCGATCTCAGACCAGTCGGGGTTGAAGAGGTGCACGACCCGGCCCTCGAGGGCGTCCGACATGCGCTTGTTGCGGGCGAAGCTCCGGAGGGTGCTCCCCCCGGAGAAGTTGACCATCACGGCGAGCCCGTTCTCCTTCATCATGTGTTGGAGGAAGGGCCACACACGGGCGCTCAGGTGGGTGTGGGCGTCGACGACGGGCGGGCGGGTCCAGGCCTTGTCCTGCGCGCGGGTCTGGTCGGCCCGCAGGAACGCGACCACCACCAGGAGCAGGACCAGGTATTGGAGGAGACTGGGCCTAGAGCAGGTTGGACGCGAGCTCGGCCAGCTCACTGCGCTCACCCTTCACCAGGGACACGTGAGCGTGGATGGGCTGCCCCTTGAAGGCCTCGGCCAGGTAGGAGAGCCCGTTGCTCACGGCGTCCACGTAGGGGTTGTCGATCTGGTAGATGTCGCCGGTGAAGACTATCTTG
>CAZQPP010000186.1:0-14124 GCA_964594295.1 uncultured Myxococcales bacterium
TCCGACCTCTCAAGTCGAGGCCCAACACGCCGATTGGCAGTACGGAGCCAAGCTCCACTTTCCTTCCACCGGCCACACTCGATCTACCCCCATGCGACTGCTGGCCCATAGAGCTCTAGCCACCCTCCTCGCGGTGTCCGCGCTGCTCGGCGCGGGCTGCTCGACGGAGGAGAGCCCCGACTCGGCGGCCGAGTCGAAGGACACCGGGCCGGACTTCAGGTCCGTTCCCGTCACGCCGCCTCCTCAGCAGCCGCAGCCGGACCTCGTCGTGCTGCCCGAGACCGTGGCGGTCCTCGACGCGGGCCCTGCGGGCAAGCCCGAGACGGGGTCGACAGACTCGGTGTCGAGCATCGAGCAGGACGTGAAGCCTCAGGGCGACGACGCGGCCGTCGACGACCCGGGCGTTGAGGACACCGCCCCCGTCGACACCGGAGCGGAGGACCCGTGCACCGTCTTGGAGACGAGCGCCGGCTGCCCCTGCGAAGAGGACTCGGACTGCCCTTCCCTGAGCTGCGTCGAGGGCAGCGACTCCCTGGTCTGCACGATCCCTTGCGCCGAGACCTGCCCGGAGGGCTGGTCCTGTGCCACGGTCGAGCACGAAGGCACGGACGAGGCCGAGCTCTGCCTCCCGCCGCACCGCCGCATCTGCCGGCCCTGCAGCACCCACGGCGACTGTCGCCCGCCTGTCTCCGCCGGCGACAGCTACTGCGTCGACCAGGGCGTCGAGGGGCGCTTCTGCGCCACCTCCTGCGACCCCGACGAGGAGGACTGCCCGCCCGATCACGCGTGCGAGGAGGTCCTGCCCGAGGGCGCCACCGAGCCCGTCTGGCAGTGCGTGCCATCGGAGGGCACCTGCACCTGCGACGCGCAGAGCCGCGCACAGGGCCTGGAGACCAGCTGCTTCGCGCGGGTCGAGCGCGGCTACTGCCCGGGAACTCGCCGCTGCACGCCGGAGGGTCTCTCCGAGTGCGCCCCCGACACGAACGCGCCGAGCTGCCCCGGAGCCTGCACCGCCCGCGGGTGCGAGAACGAGCCGGACTGTGAGCCGGAGGTGCTGCAGGGGTGGTGCCTCATCGAAGGGGCCTGCTACCCGCTGCTGGCGAGACACCCGACCGAGCCGTGCCTGGGCTGCCTGCCGGATGAGTCGAGCAGCGACTGGTCCCCTCTCAACGGCGCCAGCTGTGACGACGGCAGACCCTGCACGGCGGAAGACCGCTGTCACGGCGCCACCTGCGTGGGCGCGTCCTACTCCTGCGACGACGGGCTGCCCTGCACCGAGGGCAGCTGCCTCGGCGACGGCACCTGCGCCACCGACGTGCTGCCGGATTGGTGCTTCGTGAGCGGTGTCTGCCACGAGCCGGGCACCCAGCTGGAGGGCGATCCCTGCCACGCCTGCCGACCCGAGGTGAACGACACCGGCTTCTCGCCGCTCTCGGGCGGTGCCTGCGACGACGGCGACCAGTGCACCAAGGCCGACGCGTGCGTCGTAGGGAGCTGCAAGGGCGAGCCCTACGCGTGCGACGACGGGCTGCCCTGCACCGCCGACACGTGCGACGGCGAAGGCGGGTGTGTCCACGACCTGAGCCCGGGCTGGTGCCTGATTGGCGGAGCCTGCGCCGCCGACGGGGAGCCCAAGGAGGGTGATCCGTGCCTGTGGTGCCGTGCCGAGGTCGAGGTACACGTGTGGACGCCGACCGACGACGCGCCCTGCGATGACGGCGACGCCTGCACCAAGGACGACCTCTGCCGCGGGTCGACCTGCGTCGGGGAGCCCTACGGGTGTGACGACGGCATCCCGTGCACCTTCGACACCTGCCTCGGTGACGGCACCTGCGCCCACCCGGTAGCGCGCGCGACCTGCCTGATCGAGGGCGTCTGCATCGAGGGCGGGGCTCAACACCCCGAAGAGCTGTGCAGAGGCTGCCGGCCCGCCTTCGCGGCGGACCGCTGGGTCGACCTCATCGGAGACGCCTGCGACGACGAGGACCCGTGCACGAGCGGTGACCAGTGCGGCAGCGCCGGGTGCGCGGGCTCCCCCTACTCCTGCGACGACGGTCTGGAGTGTACCGCGGACTCCTGCGACGGAGAGGGGGGCTGCACCCACGAGGTCGTCGACGGGACCTGCAAGGTTCAAGGCAGGTGCTACGAGCCGGGCGCTCTCGACCCGCGCAACCCGTGCGCCACGTGCCAGCCCGATGTCTCGAAGACGGCCTTCTCGCCGGTCGACGGGGGCCCCTGCCAGCACCGTGACGCGTGCCGCGAGGAGGGCACCTGCGTCAGCGGCACCTGCGTGCCCGGCCCAGACATCGACTGCGACGACGAGAACACCTGCACCGACGACCACTGCGACCCCTTCGTCGGCTGCTTCCACCTGAACAACCTGCTGCCCTGCGACGACGGCGACACGTGCACCTCGTCGGATCGTTGCTGGGACGGCCAGTGCCACGGGCAGCAGATGAGCTGCGGCGCCGGCGAGACCTGCTATCTCGGCGAGTGCCGCGTCGCGGAGAAGATCACGCAGCTGATGGCGCCTCCGCAGGTCGACCTCCAGCTCCCCCGGGTGCTCCCGGGTTCGTCCGGAGGGTTCACCGTGTTCGCATTCGGTGAGAGCGATCCCCAGGGCGGCGGGACCGCGGCCCACGGCGTGTGGGTAGGCTCCTTCGGCGGGGACGGCGCACAGGCCATCGCCCCGGTGGAGGTCGCCGAGGCGGCCGGGGAGCGCCTCGACTGGAACCGGGGCGTGACCAGGCGGCCCGGCGGGAGCTTCCTGCTCTCCTGGGGCAGGACCGAGGCCGACGGCGACGGGACGGATCGAGACGTCGTGCTGCGGCAGGTCAACCAGGGCCTGAGCCCCGGCGAGACGCGGGTGCTGACCGTCGGAGAGGCCGGGTTCGCGCCCGTGACCCTGGACAACCAGGGGGACCAGAGCGTGCCCTCGCTCGCACCCCTCGGCGACGGCTGGCTCGCGGTCTTCTTGAGCAACCGCTTCGTCCAGAACCGCTGCGACCAGAACGGAGCCTGGCCCGTCCTGACCGGCTCCAACCGCCACGTCTTCTCACGCTTCGAGACCGAAAGCGCCCAGGGGACCGTGCAGCTCACGGGCACGGGCTGCCTCGGCAGGCACAACCCCGACAACAAGATGGGCTTCGCCCAGCTCACCGCGACCGCCAAGGGCGGCGCCATCCCCATGCTGGCCTCCCAGCGCATCGACCCCGACGGCAAGACCTCCATCCGACTGGACTGGTGGGACGAGCTCGGCAACCACGGCGGCAGCCTGGGCACCGCGCCGAACGCGACCTTGAGCACCGACCCCATGGCGGTAGAGGCCCCCGACGGTGGTGCCCTGCTCGTGTGGTCGGAGGTCGGCGCCGACGGCAACGAGAACGGCGTCGTCGCGCTCCCCGTCACCTCCTCCTGGCAAACCCTGCCCGAGGCACGGATCGTGGTCAACGCCCACACCGGCGGCGCACAGGTCCGCCCCTGGGCCGTGCTCCTCGACGAGGGCGTCGTGGTCCTCTGGGAGTCCATAGGACAGGACGGCTCCCTGGGCGGAATCTACGCCCAGCGCCTCGTGCAGGGGGAAGACGGCTCCTGGCAGAGGCACGGCACGGAGGAGCAGGTCAACGTCGCGACAGCGGGCGACCAGGCTCGACCCACCGCCGCTCCGCTCGGGGGAGACAGCTTCGTGGTCACGTGGGAGCACCGGCTCTTCGAGTCCAAGGGCGAGGTCCACGGGAGGGTGATGCGCTGGTAGCCGCCCGGCCGGTAGTGGAGAAGGCAGCGGGGTCGGACACCGCTCTCGTGACGCGAAGCGCGAGCAGGAGCCAGCCCTGGTGCAGCGATGACGCGCTCTCCCGGGACGCGCTGCTCCTCGAGCCGAAGCGCGGGGTCTTCGCGATCGCCACGGGCCGACCGCGCGACCTGTCGGGAGCCAGGGCTGCCCAGCTCGCGGTGGAAGCCCTGCGCGGAGAGACCGTGATCCTCGGAGAGATGCTGGACGCGGCCGCCACCGGGCTCTACCGGTGGGCCGACCTGCAGCCAGTGCTCCGGAAGCGTTTCGACCGCGCCTCGCGGCGTGTGATCGCCGGCCAGGAGGCCTACGAGGACGCGCCGGCGGGGAGGTCGTCGGCCACGCTGCTCCTGGTCCGTGACACCTTCGCGGCCATCGCGCACATCGGTCGCACCCGGGCGTATTTGATTCGCAAGAAGAAGATCTTCAGGCTGACGAAGAACCCGAGGCCCCTGAACCCGGAGCTCCTCGAAGACGGCCCCGACACGAGGCACGCGATCCCGGCGCACCAGCCGGTCGGGAGCCAGACCCTCGGGCAGCGCAACCCGATCGTGCCCCACGGGGTCTCCTTCAAGGTCCGCAACGGCGACATCCTGCTCCTGGTATCCGAGGGCATCTCCGAGATCCTCCGCGGCAAGACCATGCTCGAGCTCAACGAGAGGTGCGGCCACGTCGACCGCCTCGCGGCGGCTCTGATCCGCAGGGCCCTGGCCAGGGGCGCCGTGTCGGACCTGAGCTGCGTCGCCGTCGCCGTGCTCAGCCAGAGCAGGGCCAGCGAGTACGAGCAGGCCGCCGTGGCCACGAAGATGGACGAGGAGATCGCCTGGGCGGGCGCCTGGGAGCGTACGAAGCCCCTGCCCCTGCAGGCCACACCGGCCAGGGCTGCCGAGGAGCGCGAGGAGACGGACGAGCACGAGGACTCGGAGGAGTACGAGGCGGAGGAGTACGAGGACGAGGACGAGGACGAGGACGAGGAGTACGAGGCGGAGGTGCACGAGGCGGAGGTGCACGAGGCGGAGGTACACGAGGAGGAAGAGGACGAGGACGAAGAGGACGAGGAAGAAGAGGACGAGGAATGGGAGGACGAGGACGAGGACGAGGACGAAGAGGAGCCGGGGCCGGTCGCCGAGGGAACCGTGGAGTTCGCCGCCGTCGGGGCCGCGATCGCCGGCCGCGGCCCGGCCACACGAGCGCGGGGCCACAGCTCGAAGGTCTCCGCTCGCAAGGGGGCCCCCAAGAGCCTGCGCTCGGTCGCCTTCTTCGAGGGGCTCAGCGCGGCCCAGCTGAAGAAGATCGCCGCGATCATGAAGCCCGAGGAGGTGGAGGCGGGCACGACGCTGTACGAGCGTGGCTCCTCGGGCGAGCGCGTCTACGTCTTGAAGAAAGGGAGCGTGAAGCTCGAGCGACGCGGCGTGGTCGCCCAGGTGACCCTCGGGGAGGTCTTCGGCGCGCGCGCCCTGCTCGACGACGACATCCGCCGCATGACGGCGGTGGCCCTGCGCCGTAGCAGGCTGCTCTCCGTCGACGCCGAGAAGCTCAAGGCCCTGCTCGCGAAGCACCCCTCCCTCGCGGGACGCGTCTACAAGAGCCTGGCACAAAACCTGGCGGATCGCCTCGACGACGCTTTGTGAGCGGATTGCAGAGGCAGATCGCGCACAACAGCAACCAGGTCGTCGGGAAGGGCCCGGTTCTCGGGGATGTCGGCGAGCAGCCGCCGCCTTCCGCGGTCACGACTTTTTGGAGGTGGTCGTCGGTCTTCCCGGGTTCCGAGATCTCCTGTGTGTCCTGGACCTCCGCCGTGGTCGGTCCGAGCTTGCTCCCGCCGTCCGCCGCCGCCGGAGGCGCACCGCTGTCGCCTGCATGCTCCGGCTCGTCACAGCGAAAGTCCACCTCCACCACCTCGTCGGGCAGGGGCTGCTCGACTCCGGCGATGAAGGAGTCGGCCACGATGCGCGCCTTCCCGAGTGGCACGCCGTTGTCCACCAGCTCCTCACGCGCGCCGCAGCCGGCGAAGACCCTGTCGAGCCGTCTCCCGAGGTAGGTACCGGTTCTGCCACCACTACGCGGTACGCGGCCATCTGATCTGAGATCCCCGAAGCGCACGGCCGTCCAGCCTCCAGACCTGTTCACGACGGCGCCGAGGCGTGTCACCGGCAGAAAGGGGATTGCCCTCGGGTCCAGCTCGAAGCGCAAGGTGGCCACCGCGGCGCGGATCTCCGTCGTGCACGCTCCGGTCCCTGTCCAGACTCGTATCGGGCCCGTGTGCAGGTGCTCCACGAATAGGCGCCCCAGCCTGTCAGGCAGCTCCGTCGGCTCGACCACAGTGAAGCTCGAGGTCTGATTGGGGACGGGGAGTCGAGTCTCCTCGTCCGTTTCGTAGGGCCGGCAGCAGTTCAGATACTCGAAGGTGTACTCCGCGCCGGGCACGAGCGGGACCTCCGGTCGGATCAACCTGGCGCTGCCGTCCTCGGTCTTCTTGGCGATCTCGAAGGGTAGCTCCTCGCCTTCAGCGTCCAGCAGCCTGAGGGTAGAAACACCTGCACTACCGCATATCTGCTCGTGGCCGTGCGAGGGGTAGTAGACGAGCGCCGGCGCGTTCGCGGGGATGGTCTCGCCGTCGGCGGGCGCCACGCGCCCGCTGCCGCAGCCCGGCTCACTGCATGCATATGCCTGCCTCGAGACCAGATGCGCGCCGGCAAGCAGAACGGCGCCGAGGACGAGGCCCCACTTCGAGGCCGTGACGGCTATGCACGCCCGGGGTCCGGGCGGTCTTGTATCGCTCCCTCTGCGCATCGAGCCGAGTCTACAGATCGGGGCCGGGAAACGCGACATCAGGGAGCAAACGCCTTTGTCTCCAGCCCCATGTTCGCAGGGCCCCGAACGTGGGGGCTCAGATCACCGGCACGAGCCGCGCGAAAGGGTGTGCGCGCACAGTGCGGCGCTGTGCGCGCACACCTCTACAGTGGGCCCAGGCGCGAGACGCGATGCCCCCCATGACGCCAACACACCGAAAACACCACACAAGCCTCGACCGCCGCGTATCAAGCCCCCTTGGCATGGATGCTGCTCTTCAGGGCCGCGTGCAAACGCCCCCTGAGCTCCATCGGAGGTTTCCATGCCATTGTCGAGATGCCGCCACGCCGCCCGCGCCAAGACTCATTCGCACCTTCGGCCGGGGAGGCTCAGCGATGTGCTGGTCCTGGTGACCGGTATCGTCTTCCTCCTCGCCTGCAACGTGGACTTGAATGAAGACTTCGTCCGCAAGGCAGACGAGGAGCTGAGCGCCGTGAACCCCCTCGACGACCGCCTCGCCAAGCCCACGTCGCCCGAGGACCTGCGTGAGCCCACCCTCGGAGAAGCCGCTCGGATCCTTGATGAGACGCCGGAGTACAACGCACCTCCGTCTTGGTTGGAGGATGCCAAAATCGTGGTCACCGACCGAGGCGGGCGCCACCTGGAGCTCTCTTGGTCGGCAGCGGTCGACTCGGACGGCGCCGTTGCATCTTACAAAGTGGCCTGCGCTCGCCTCGTCATGGGTGGCGCGAGCGACCCGCACACGGTTGTGATCGAGGCGCCTGCGACACAAGCCCGTATCGAAGGCCTTCAGGAGGCGGCGCCCTATCGATGCGCCGTCCGCGCCAACGACGACGCGGGCTTTGAGACCGAGGACGCGCTGGAGGTCGACGCCACGACCGGTGACGTCTCTCCCCCGGAGTGGCCGCAGTCGGAGACTCCCTTCCTCGAAGAGATCCACGGCGACCACACCACCCTCGTGGTGCGTTGCCTGCTCGCGGCGAGTGACAACGTGGGCGTACGCGCATACCACCTCACCCTGTACTCGAGTGAGGGCGAGCCCGTCCCGGTGCACGACGAGGAGATTCCCGCCGCAGGCCTCACACCGGAAGCCGAGCTGATCCGGAGCTTCCAGGGGCTGCAACCCGACCATGCCTACCTCCTCTCCCTCGTAGCTCTCGACGCCGAGGGTCAGCAGAGCTCGCCCGTAGAGCTGTCCTTGCACACCGCCCCGGAGCCCACGGCAGAGGCACCGAGCCCCGACGGCCCCTGCACCCTCGACGAACACTGCGACGACGGCTCGCCCTGCACCGACGACCTCTGCGTCGAAGAGAGCTGCTCTCACGAAGGCGTGGAGAACGCCTGTGACGACGGCGACGCCTGCACGATCGACGATCACTGCCTCGAGGGACTCTGCGCCGGCACCACGGCGCTCCAGTGCGACGACGGCAGCTCCTGCACAGAGAGCTACTGCGACCGCGAAGCGGGCTGCCGGCACCTCCCCACCGCCGGCCCGTGCGAAGACGGGGACCCCTGCACAGCCGTGGACACCTGCGTCGACAGTCTCTGCCAAGCGGGGGCACCCACCGACTGCGACGACGGCAACCCCTGCACCGGCGACGCCTGCGATCCGGACACCGGGTGTACCCACGCCGCCACCTCCGCCGAGGCTCTGTGCGACGACGGCAACCCCTGCACCGACGACCTCTGTGATCCCGACCTGGGATGCGTCCACGACACCTACGACGGAGCCTGCACCGACGGGATCTCCGGGCTCACCGGGGCCTGCAGCTTCGGCCGCTGCCTCACGAGGACTGCGGCTCCTGTGGACCTGGATGATCCGGAGTCGGCGGCTCGGATCTTCCGCGAGCACCTTCAGGGCGAAGGGCTCGAGGCCGTCTACGGGCTTGGGGACTTCAACGGGAACGGCGTGTACGACCTGGCCGTCGGCGCCCCGCTCCGCACCGTCGACGGTCAGGCAAGGGCCGGCGGCATCACGGTGATCTACCAGTCACTTCTCGGCTTCCCGCCCGCGGTCGTCGACTACGGCCGGGGCGCCGGCTTCGACGCCCGCGCCCTGCCCGGAGAGCCCACGCCGGGAGACCTTGTCGGCGCCACCCTGGCCGTCGGCGACTTCGACGGCGACGGGATCGACGACCTGGCCGTGGCCGCCCCGGGCTCGAGCTTCGGCGCCTCGGTAGCCGCGGGCGCCGTGTACGTCGGCTACGGCCGCGGCTGGGGCCTGGACTTCAGGCTCCATGACGGGGCCTTCGCCGCTTGGAGCGAGGACCCCTCGACACGAATCGGAGCAGGGACGAGCGCAGCCGCCGGTTTGGGCTCCGGCCTCGCCGCCGCCGACTTCGACGGAGACGGGTTCGCGGACCTAGCCGTCTCCGCGCCCGGCGCTACGGTTGCCGGTCAGCCCTTGGCCGGCGCTATCTTCGTCGCGGCCGGAAGCGCGGACGGGCTCGACACCGAGAGGTGGTCCGACCGGGTCTTCCACGCCGGCGCCGATGACCCCTCCTCGTTGGGCGACGCCCCCAACGCAGGGGCCCTGGTCGGCTTCGCGATGGCTCCGGGAGACTTCGACGGCGACGGCCACTTCGACCTCGCCGTCGGTGCGCCGGGCGCCGGTGACCAGACGCACTCGGGAGCGCTGCACGTGCTCTACGGCGGGAGATCCGGTCTCGCATGCCGTGGCGACTGCGGCTCCTTCGCCCTCACGATCGAGCCCGGCACCGTCACTCTTCCGGGCACGGGGGCGGAGCACGACCAACTCGGTTACCAGCTCCGGGCGATCGACCTGGACGTCGACGGTCACCAGGACCTGCACGTGGGCGCGCCCGGGCGCGATCAAGATGGGAGCGCCGACGTGGGCGCGATCTACCACCTGCAGGGCTCTTCGCTCGGCCTGCAGGTCGGCCCGTACACCGGGCCCCTCCACCCCGGCGCCACGGACGACCTCTTCGATCTCTGTGTCGACCCCGTCGCCGGCAGCCGCATCGGGAGCCGCTTTGGCGCCTGGTTCGTGAACGACGAAGGCGCCAGCGAGATCGTCGTCGGCCTCCCGGACGTTCCGGTTGACTTCCCCCTCGGACAGAGCGCTGACTTGCTGACAGTTCGCCTCTTCCCAACCGATGGCGAGATCAAGAAGGGTTGCACCGTCAACACCCGCTTCAGCCTCACTGACCTGGTGCTCCTGCACGTGCTCAGGCTTGATTGCGACGAGGTCACGTTCGAGTGCGTGGAGCGCGCGCGCACCATCGTCGAATCCAGCGGCCTCGTGCGCGAGGAGCTGGAAAGCAGCGGCGCTGCCGACCTGGAGGCCTATCTCCAAGGTGTGTTTGCAGCCACTGGCGGCGAGGTCATCGGCCGGGTCGGATGGACCGCCCTCGCCGAGCACCGCCTTGTCGAAGGGCTCGACCTCGACCTGAGCAAGACCCAAACCGCCGAGGACATCCTGAGGCTCATCGCCGAGCGGCTCTACGGCGCCCGCGACGCGTATGCAAGGTTGGTTCCTTCCGACGCTGTAGACCCCTCCTATTGGGCTTTCAACGCCTGCTCTTCGGAGCGAGCCGGGCAAGGCCACGGCGCCTTCGGGACCTGTGGCGTCCCGGGGGCCGACTCTACGCGAGCCCCTGACGACGCGCCGCTCGGACCGGTGGGCTACGGCGAAAGCGCCGCGGCGCCGATTCCGGAGGGCCCACTCGTGGAGCCCATACATCCGGTGCCTGACTGGCTGATGCCGGGGGAGTGTTTCGGTTTGAACCCGAGCTTCATCTACGACGGCCGACGCTTCGACGCCACCGACTTCACCTTCACCGAGAGCGAAGAACGGTTTTTGAAGAACATCGTGCGGGCTGGCGCCATTGTGGCTTCCACCACGGCTGCGAAGGCCTGGGTTGGTTTCCGCTTTGGCAAGGTCCCCGGGGCGGCCTTTGGTGCAGGTTGGGGATTCGGTGCCGGAGTTCTTGCGGCCTACCGAGATGCCTTTGGCGACGCGGCAATGGAGAGGGCCGACAGCTACTCAGGAGTACGCCCTGTCGAGGTTGTCATAGACAGCAATGGCAACCCCTACTATGGCACCGGTGACACCGCCCCCGAAGCCCACGACAACGCCATAAAGGACCTCGAGGCGAAGTGCACCGGCACTTGCTCGTGTGCGTACAACTGCGTGAGGCCTGTGAAGCCGAAAAGGACAAGCGACTCCTCATCAAGCGGCTCCAACACAAGCAACGACGACGGCGTCTCATCCCACCCCGAGGGGACGATGCCCGCCACCGCGAGGCCCAGTGACGAGACGCAGCAGTCCTTGTGCCAGGAATCCCTCGTCGAGGGCCTGCTCGGCTGCCTCTTCGATACCACCGCCGGGGAGGAATCTGTGGGACTGATCTGCGATCGCGACTGCCGAGTAGCAGAGTGCACCGAGCAGACCTGCGCTTGCCAATGGCCGGATGGGCAGACCTGCGTGGCGACCCCTTCCGACGACGGTTTCGCCGCTGGCGGAAACCTGACTACTGAGAACGACGAGCAGTGCGTGTCTCGAGACGAGGGCCAAGACTCAGACGCCTGCCCGGACTACTGCTTGGTCGCCGCCATGAGCATGGGCCTCGGGCCGCAGGCGGGCGGTGACCCGGGCGGCGGTGCAGGTGGTGGCCACCAGGGGCAAGTCTGGGAGGACTGCGATTCCTGCAGCATGCACACTCCCGCGCCGGACGACTGCGCGCCGAGCAGTCGCGACTGCGTCTGCTCGAAGATGGGCAGCCTCCCGCTAGGTGCTTGGGTAACATTGTGCGGCTCCCACGATCCGTCTCCCATCGAGTCCTGGATGGACGGGGATCCTGTCTCCTACCAAGCCTGGACCGAGACCTACGCCGCTGACCACGCCGCACGCGAAGCCGCCTACCGCGACTGGTACGAGCAGTGGAGCCAAGCCAACCCATGAGGTTCTGACCTGTGAGGGTCCGGACATCCCACGTCGCGTTCCTGCGCGGCGTGGGGTGCCCGCGCCAACCGTGAAAACCCGCAAACCCGGCAGCTCCTCATGCGCGACTCCTCTCAGTCAAGACGGCACTCTCTTCGCCGCTCCGAGCTCCTCCTCCTGCTGTTCGCCGTCTTGGCGGCGGCGGTGACCATGCTCAACCCCGACCTGTTCGGCTGGGTTTGCCACCAGCTCCCGGAACGTTCCCTTCATCCCAAGGGGAACCCACTCCTGCTGTGCGCTCGCTGCACCGGTTTCTTCGTCTCGATCGCGATCGTGCTCGGTTGCGGCGCGCTCTTCGCGACGCGTGGCTACAGACGCCCGCACCGACGCCTCAACACACTCTACTTCCTCATGGTCACCGCCAACGCAGTCGACGGCCTGATCTCCTTCATCGCCAGCCAGGGTGCCATCGGACCCTACACCCAATCGAACGAGCTCCGCCTACTCCTTGGCGCGCTGTGCGGCAGCGCTCTCGGGGCCCTGTTCCTTTCGAAGCTGCATCCGCCGACCCTGTCAGACCTATCGAACCTCAGCTCACGCGGAACGACTACCTTGCCCTTCGCTCTCTTGGCGGTCTCGCTGACGATCACCTCGTCGCTCCTCGTGCCGTTGCCTGACCCGATCGATGCGTTCGCCGCGTTGGGCGTCATCCTCCTTGTCACCCGCCTCTGTGAGCTCAGTCTCAAGACGACCATGCCTTGGCGCGCTTCTCGAGCCAACGCTATGCTCGCTCCCGCGAAATGACCACGGCGTACCGATGACTGCACACCACGGAGCTCCCGCCCCGGAGCCATCGCCCTTTTCGAAAAGCGAAGGGAAAGCCGGTGAGGAGGCTCGCGCGAAGCTCCGCAGAGCCTGGCTCTTCAGCCCATTGGGAGTTCTCATCGTGGCGGGCCTGTTGGCAGCCCTCTTGGAGGGACTCAACCGCTCCACCGAATCGTGGACCACCGGCCCCACCAGCCTCTGGCCCTTTGGGTATCTCGTCATCAGCGCCGGTGTGGTGTGGGGCACCCTGGGCTACTTGACGCTGGCGCTCACGTTTGGGGCTCGGCTCTTTCCCGCCAGCGAGGTGCCTCTGCCCGAGCCCTACACGAAGAAGACCAACCGCATCTCTCAGGTCTTCTTCGTGGTTTGCCTCGCGGCAGCCACCGGGCTCTTCCTCATGAGGTCAGCGTATGACCTACCATTCCACTGGGTCGCGATCGGCGGCGGAATAGGGTTCGCCGTGGTCCTGCTCTTCACTGTCTTCATGTCCCGCAGCATGGCCCGCAAACGCCGCCAGATCCTTCGGAACGGCACCGAGAACAGGTGAGCGCCTCCCCGACTCAGGCCACGCTCGGCTCCGCTGCGATCGCTGGCGCCGTGGCGGCGCCCCGGCACGACCTCGCCTGGCGGCGACCGACCTCGGTGAGCCCCCGGTAGACGAGGTTGGGAGCCAGGATCGAGGTGAAGCGGTCCACCCGCCCGAAGGCCGGGCGCCCGTTCACGGTGCGGGTCAACGCATAACGCAGGGCGCGCCGCACCATGGCGGGGTAGCTGTAGACCTGCGCGCAGAGGCGATCGTAGCGCTCGCCGAGCTCCTCGACGGACATGCCGCCGGGCCGGTGCACGGCCTGGGTGATGTCGTAGCGCGACCAGTCCTGGTGCAGAACGCGGCCCTCCGCCTTCATGCGCCGGTAGAGAGCTGTCCCCGGGTAGGGCGTGAGCACGGAGATCTGCGGAACGTCCACGTGACGATCGATGAAGCGCCTGGTCTGCTCGAAGACCTCGGGCGTGTCTCCGTCGAGGCCCACGATCATGCAGCCTATGATGCCGACGCCGTGGCGGTGCAGGGTCCGGATCGCCTCCTCGTAGCTGCACGGGTCGTTGCTCGCCTTGCCGAGGGCGTCGAGCTTCTCGTCGCTCGTCGTCTCGATGCCCGTGAGGAGCAGGTGACACCCGGACTCGGCCATCAGAGCCACCAGCTCGGGGTCCTCGCCCACGGCGAGCTCGCCCTGGCCCACCCAGTTGACGCCAAGGGGCACGAGAGCCTCGAAGAGCCTTCGAGCATAGGCGGTGTCCCTGATGCCCCGGCGGTGATCGTGGTCCGACACGATGTTGTTGTCGGTGAAGAAGACGGTCTTGTCGGGGGTGAGCACGCCGCTCTCGCGCAGGGTCTCGAGCTCGCGCACGATGTCCTCGACCGGCCTGTGCCGCCGCGCGGCGCCCTGGTAGCGCGTGGTCGAGCAGAAGTGGCAGGCGTTTCGACAGCCTCGGCTGGTCTGGACAGGGACCACCCAGGGGCAGTAGTCGGCCACCTCGGCGTCCTGCCAGCGCGGCACGGGGAGCTTGTGAAGGCTGCTCCGGCGGCCACCCTTGTAGAGGGGCTTGAGCTCACCTCGGCCGAAGTCGGAGAGCAGCTCGAAGAGCACCTCCTCCGCCTCGCCGGCCACCACTGCGGTCGCGTGCCGGCCGGCCTCCTCGGGCAGGACGGAGGGGTGGATGCCTCCCAGAACCACGGGCACCCCGCCCGCGAGGAGGGCGTCGGCCACCCGGTAGCTCTGGGCGTCATGAACAC
>CAZQPP010000187.1:0-14089 GCA_964594295.1 uncultured Myxococcales bacterium
AGGTCGCGTCCGTGTGCCTGCCGGGCTCGGCGAGGGGCCTGACCTGGAGGCGGTGGTAGCCCCTGCCGAGCTCGCCCGGGTTGCCGTAGATGTAGCGTTGCCTCCAGCCGACGACTGTCTCGGGGCTGACCCTGAGCGGGTGCCTGAGGGTCATCTCGAAGTAGGCCCCCGGCACGCGCGTCCCGGCGTCCGCCATCTCCGGGTCGAAGACCTCGTCGGGCGTGGCGCCGGCGACGTAGCTGTGGTGGCCCTCCGCGGGCATGCCCGTCAGGGTGGGGTGCTCGTGCTTCAGCCGGGCCCAGGGGCCGAGGTAGTCCCAGTGCTCCCTCCAGGCTTCGCCGCTCTCGGCCCCGTCGAAGAAGCCGTTGCGGTCCACGACGCGTCCTTCGTAGACCTTGTAGCCGGCCGGCGCGGTCGTGGCCCCCCAGGTGAGCTCGTAGGCCTGCGCCTGGTTCAGCGTGACCCGCTCGGCGCCGGCCACCTGCGGCGTGTGGGTGCGGAGCTTGAAGGTCATGACCTCCGTGCCCGCGCCCGCGATCTCCAGGAAGGAGATGCCGCGGTCTACGCCCAGGTTGTCCGCCGGCCCGCCGCCGGGCGAGCCGAATTCGTAGCCGCCTTTGACCCAGACGTCCCCGGGCTCCGCCTGCACGTTGGCGATCAGCGAGTCGTTGCCGTCGGCCTCCTCCATGTGCAGCCGGAGCTGGCTCCCGCTCGGCGGCGAGGTGATGGTCGTGTTCCCCATGCGCCGCTCGTCGACGTGCCAGATCGCGAGGCCCTCGCGGAACATGCCCTGGTAGTCCCAGCTCGAGAAGGTCTTGGCCCTGCCCATGTACTGGACCAGGAAGTACTGCCCCTCGGGCATGCCGTCGTCGATCCTGAAGACCGTGTCGACGGGCGAGCTGGCGAAGCGCCCCACGCGGTAAGGCTCCCCGTCCGGCCGCGAGTGCACCCGCGCCGGTCGCAGCCAGCCCAGCTCCTGCTTGACGTAGGCGGTCAGGGGCGCCGGCCGAGCGCCCTCGTCGACGTAGGCGCCGGCCGCCATGACGTCCCACATCCCGGTGCCGGCGGTCACGCCCGCGTAGTCGTAGTAGTCGAGCACGCCGAAGAAGTGCGCCGTCTCGTGAGCGACGACCCCGATGCGCGTGATGCCGGTGTCCCACCCGTCGTAGCCCCGCAGCGCGGGGTTCATGTGGTAGAAGCCGATCTTCACGCCGTCGTGCACCCGGATCGGGTCCAGGCTCGACATGTGCGACCACACGTAGGGGATCTTGCCGTTGGCCTCCGCGCCGTAGCCCGAGTGCACGAAGGTCAGGCAGTCGATCCACCCGTCCCCGTCCCCGTCGAGCTTCGAGAAGTGGAAGCCGCCGGCCACGAGGGCGTCGAGGGCGTCGTTCACCATGCCCCAGCCGTCGTCTTCGCCCTCTCCGTCGACGTTGCCGTAGTCCGCCTCGTTCCTCGGCAGCTTGATCCACGGCGTCACCGAGGAGCGCAGGACGAGCTGGCCGTAGCTCTGCTCCTCCCAGTACTCGCGCACGGAGCCGACGGCGCCGTCATCCTTGTACGAGCTCGCGTTGAACAGGGAGTCGTACTCCGGTGGCGCCTTCCCGTAGGCCTCGTCAACCGTGGCCCGGTCTGCGTCCCAGTGGTCGGCGAAGGCCACGAGCACGACCAGGTTGCGCAGCTCTCCTCGGGCCACCGTCGGCCGAAGACCCCCGCCCGCGGGCGACCCGTTCCGGCCCTGCACCCAGGCCTTTGCCCGAGGCCTGAGCGGGCGCTTGGCCTTCCAAGCCTTCGGCGGCACGAGCCCGGGGAGCACCCCGGCCAGCCAGGGGTCGTCGCGTCCGGCGACGAGCCTCGTCGCCACGAGCCCGTCGCCCTCGACCCGGGCGTAGCGCACCCACCCGTCGACGTCCCGCACCACCGAGAAGCCGTCCTCGGCCTCGCGCCAGCTCGCGTGCTCGTCCCCCCGCAGCCTGATCTCGACCACCGAGCCGTCCGGCTGGAGCACCGGCCGCAGGGTCGGATCCGCTGGCACCGCCCACGCCCCTCCGGCCCCGAGCAGCAGCAGCAAACAAAGGCCCAAGCTCATCGTGAATCTGGATCCCAACATCACAGGTCTCCGGGCTCCTCCGAGTGCCGGCGGACGCTAGCAGCCAGCCGCGCGCCGCCGCAACAAGCCGCTCCCCTCGGGGAAGATAGTGCTTGAACCCCGGCCCCTGTTGTGTTTTCCTCCTCCGCCCTTCGACGCTCGGAGCAAAGAAGATGACGGCCCCGGAGTCCGCCCCCACTCGCCCGCTCGAGGAGATCGTGACCGAGCTCCTCCGAGCCATCGGCGAGAACCCGGACCGGCAGGGCCTGCTCAACACCCCCAAGCGGGTGGCGACGTCGCTCAGGTACCTGACGCGCGGCTACGGCCAGGACGTGGGGGAGCTCATAAACGAGGCGGTCTTCGACGTCAGCGACGCCCAGAACGTGACCTATGACGAGATGGTCGTCTGCAGGGACGTGGACTTCTTCTCGATGTGCGAGCACCACATGCTGCCGTTCTTCGGGCGCGCCCACGTGGCCTACATCCCGACCGGGAAGGTCTTGGGCCTGTCGAAGCTCGCCCGCATCGTCGACGTCTACGCGCGCCGCCTCCAGGTGCAGGAGCGCATGACGATGCAGATCGCCAAGGCCATCGAGGACTCCATACAGCCTCTTGGCGTGGCGGTGGTCGTCGAGGGCACGCACCTCTGCATGGTCATGCGTGGTGTCGAGAAGGCCAACTCGAAGGCGGTGACCTCGGCGATGCTCGGGGACTTCCAGACCGACCCCAAGACTCGCGAAGAGTTCATGACCATCATCGGAGGCTCGCTGGCATGAGCGCGCTGCCGGCCAGCTCCGAGCAGATGGCCGGCGGCGAGGCCTGCGCGGTGGAGCGCGCCTTCTCGGGGCATCGCCCCCGCCGTTGCCCTGCCGGCCCCCTCCGGCCGTCCGCGGTGCTCGTGCCCCTGCTCGAGCCGGAGCCTGGCGCTCCCCTCGAGGTGCTCTTCATCCAGCGCTCCGACCGCGTGCCCTCCCACGCCGGCCAGGTCGCCTTCCCCGGGGGCACAAGCCGCGGAGGGGACGGCGGGCGTACCGCCACGGCGCTGCGCGAGGCCCACGAGGAGGTGGGGCTCCCTCCCCACCGCGTGGAGATCCTCGGGCGCCTCGACGACATGGTCACCATCACGGGCTTCCACGTGAGGCCGGTGGTGGGCGTCGTGCGGGGCGCGGTGGAGCTCAAGCCGGACCCGGCCGAGGTGGCGGACGTCTTCCGCGTCCCCCTCCGCAGCCTCGCCGAGATGCGCCCGGAGCGCCGCTCCCTCTGGCGGGGGCGCGCCGCCCGCTTCTTCCTCGTATACCGCCACGGCGGCCGCGTGATCTGGGGAGCCACGGCCGCAATGGTCCACAAGCTGCTTGCGGTCGTGCGGCCGCAGCTCGGGGGCTTTTGATGATGCACGAGATGCCCGCCGCAGCCTGGCCGCTTCAGGCCCGCGATCCTATCGACGTCTCGCCCATCGCGGAGGCGAGCAGGCTGGTCGTTACCACACACCGCTCCCCCGACGGAGACGGCATAGGGGCGGAGCTGGCGCTGCAGAGGGGGCTGTCGTCGCTGGGCAAGGACGTGCGGATCCTCAACGAGGACGAGCTGCCGCACCGATACCGCTTCTTGGACCGTGACCACACGGTCGAGGTCGCGGGCCCCGAGCACGGAGACCTCATCGCCGGCGCGGACCTCCTCGTGGTCGTGGACACCAACGACCCCGGGCGCACCGGCGTGCCCTTCGACATGCGCGGCGGCCGCCCGGTCTGCGTCATCGACCACCACCTCGGCCGCGTCACCTCGGAAGCGCACCAGATCTGCGACCCGAGCTGCTCATCCACCGGCGAGCTCGTCTACCGCGTGCTCGGCCGCCTCGGTGTACGCGTGTCCGCCCGCGTCGCGGAGCCGATCTACGCGAGCATCCTCTACGACACGGGCTCTTTTCGCTTCATCCGAAACCGCTCGGAGACCCTCAGGGTAGCCGCGGACCTCCTCGACCGCGGCGTCGACGCGGTGGGTCTGCAGGAGCACATCTTCGCCAGCAAGCCGAGGGACCTCCCGCGGCTCCTCGCGCGCATCTTCACCAGGCTGCGCTACGAGGCGGGCGGCCGCGTCGCCTGGACCACCATCCACCGCTCCGACACGGAGGGCCTCACCCTCGACGCCGACGATCTGCGCGAGGTCATCGGGCTGCTCTCCGCCCTCGACGGTGTCGACGCCGCCTTCGTGCTCAAGGAGCAGGAGTCGGGCAGCTACCGGCTCAGCATCCGCTCGAAGCGCGGCATCGACGTCTTCTCCGTCGCCGCCCGCCGAGGCGGCGGAGGTCACGCCATGGCTGCCGGCGCGCCGGTCAGCGGCGATCCCGACACGGCGGCCCGCGAGATCGTCGAGGAGCTCGAGGCGCTGCTGCCCTAGCCCTGGCGCAGAGGCGTCAGCCCGGCCTCCTTCCTCATCCGGTTGGCCTCCGCGAAGGCCCCGTTGTGGCCCGCGAGCGTCCGTACGAAGCTGGAGGTGCTCAGCCCCAACGCGGCGGCGGCCTCCGACGCGCGGCCGTCGTGCTCCTCGAGAGCGTCGAGCAGCAGGGCGAGGACCTCCGGCCGGGCAGGGTTTCGCGGCGCCACGCGCAGGCGCCTGTCCTTGACGTGGACTCCGTCGGGCCAGCTCGGCTGTTCGGGCAGGGCGACCCGCCCGGCGATCGCGATGGCCTCGCGGAGCCGGCGCAGCGCTCGCTTGATGTTCGCGCTCTTTTGCCGGCTGTCCCTGCCGACCGAGACGAGGCCCGAGGGGCGATGGCGCAACCTCACCGTCGAGTGCGTGCGGTTTCGTTTCTGGCCGCCCCGTCCCACCGCGGCGATCTGGTCGACCTCGCACTCCGCGAGCAGACGGGCGTCGTCGAAGCTCAGGCGGGCGCGCAGGTCTTCGGGGTCCACGGCGCCCGGGCGCGCTATTTGAGCAGGCGCTTGAGGCCCGGGATGCTGCGGAGCAGCCCGCCGCTGCCGCTCGACGTCTCCGCCTTGGAGGCGAGCATCTCGGTCTCTCGCGTCAGCGCGATGTGCTCCATGGCTCCGCGCATGGCGATGGTCAGCTCGTCGGGCCGGACGGGCTTGGTCATCAGCCGGAAGACGCCACCTTCGTTGATCGCCTCGACGGCCATGTCGACGTCGGCGTGGCCGGTCAGGATCATGCGGACGTTGTCCGGCTGGATCAGGCGCGCCTGGGCGAGCACGTCCGTGCCGCTCATCTCCGGCATCTTGTAGTCACACAAGATGATATCCACCGCCTCTTGCTTGAGATGCTCGAGGGCTTCGTGCGGCGACCCGAAGTCCACCACCTCGTAGCCGCTCCCCGTTAGCACGCGCACAAGGAAGCGTCGGACGGCGGGGTCGTCGTCGATCAGCATCACCGTGAACTGCGAGGGATCGAGGTCGGGCATCGCTGCCTGCTCCGGTGTTGTTGGCGCTTGTTCCGGAGCAGGACTCTAGCTCAATCCGCCTCCGCTGACAGTATTTTGCCCGTCGTCGGCGTGAGCCCGGTGTCCTCGGGCAGCACGAGGGCGATGCACGTCCCGATGCCGACCTCGGTGGTCACCTCGATGTCCCCGCCGTGCTGGCGGAGGATGTCGGCGCAGATGGAGAGTCCGAGGCCGGCGTGGTCGTCTCCGGCCATGGTCGAGTAGAAGGGCTCGAAGATCTGGGAGAGCTCGTCGTCGGTCATGCCGCGGCCGGTGTCCTGCACCCGGAGGACCACCGTGCGCTCGATGTGCGCCGTGCTCAGGCGGATCTCGTTCGAGTCGGGGAGGCCGCGTGGGATGGCCTGGGCGGCGTTGACGAGGAGGCAGGCGACGGCCTGGCAGAGGCGCCCGCGGTGGCCGAGGATGGGAGGGACGAGCCCAAGCTCCACGCGGACGTCGGCCCGCGGACGCACGCGATCTCCGACCTGCTCGATGGCCGCGGAGGCGACCTCGTTGACGTCGACGAGCTGCACCTTCTCGCGGTCGATGGGGGTGAAGGTGCGCAGGTGGCGGACGAGACCCCTGATTCGTGCGAGCGATTCTTCGCCGGCGCGCACCATGTTGCCGAGCTCCCTCAACAGCGAGGACTCGCTGCGGTCCTCGCCCTCCGGCATGACCCGGAAGGCGGCCTCGAGGTGCACTAGGAGCGAGTCCATGCGCGCGAGGGTGTGCTGGATCTGGTCGAGGGGCTCGTGCACGGCCCCCGCGACGCCCGTCGCGAGCCGGGAGATGACGTCGAGGCGCTCGCCGAAGACGCGGAAGCGGTTCTCGTCCTCGGCCTCGCTCCTCTCCGTCACGTCCCGCAGGGCGAGGAGGGTTGCTTCGCCGCCCAGGTAGGACACCGGGCCTGATCGCAGCTCGACGGCGCGGTGGCTCCCGTCGGGGCGGGCGACGAGCAGGTCGGCGCCCGAGGTGCCCGGCGTCGCCGGGAAGTGGAGCCGGTCGCCCTCGAGGTCCTCGCGCCCGAAGAGCCTGCGCGCGGCGCGGTTTGCGAAGAGGACCTTGCCGGCCGCGTCGACGATCACCGCGCCGTCCACGTGCGCTTCTAGGAGCACGTCCTCTTCGGCTCTCGACCTTCCTCGTCGTGACCCGTTCACGGCTTCATTCTAGCTCATTTCCCTCGCTGTCGTCTCGTGCTATCGAGGGGCAGGGAGATGAGCATTCTTGGAGGCCCTATGAGCTTTGCCCTCACGTCGCCGTCCTTTCAGCCCCACGGCGAGATGCCTTCACGTCACACCTGTGAAGGGGAGGACCTCTCTCCCGAGCTCGCCTGGGCGGGCGTCCCCGAGGGCACACGCAGCCTCGCCCTCGTGGTCGACGACCCGGACGCTCCCGACCCCGCGGCGCCGAAGGTGACGTGGGTGCACTGGGTGCTCTACGACATCAGCCCGGTCGTCTCCGGGCTGGCCGAGGGCGCGCACCGGAGGGAGCTGGGCACCGGCACGCGCATGGGCCGCAACGACTGGGGCCGGCTCGGCTACGGCGGCCCCTGCCCGCCTATCGGGAGGCACCGCTACTTCTTCAAGCTCTACGCTCTCGACGTCGTGCTCGGGGACCTGGGTACGCCGACGAAGAGGGAGCTCGAGGACGCCATGGACGGGCACGTGGTCGCGCGCGCGGAGCTTGTCGGGACCTACCAGAAGAGGGGCTAGTCCCAAAACAAGCGATTAGCCGTTAGCCATTAGCGGTTAGCTCGGACATCTCCGACACTTGTGCGTAGTAGCCTGTTCACCTGAAACGTGACGCCGGCACTACCCACTCAGGCGCAAGTGCTGAGGATCTCAGGCTAATAGCTAACATCTAACATCTAACAGCTAGATCCAGGGCTAGTCGGCGGGCTGCAGCCGTAGGGTGACGCTCGTCGCAGCCTCGGGGGGCTCGACGCGCGTGAGCGCCCCGTCCCGGTCGCTCCTCCACCCCGCCCCGGCGGTTGCCAGCGCGGCCGCGTCGTCGTGCTTCGTGAGCGGGCCCTCGGGGCCCTCGACGGCGACCACTTCCACTCCGGCCGGGGTCAGCAGCTCAAGCACGAAGCCTTGCTTGAAGATCTCGCCCGGCTCGATCTCCACGACTCCCTCGGCGCCCTCCTCGGTGGGGCTCCACTTCGAGCGCAGCGCCGTGCCGTCGTAGAGCGTCGTCTCCTCGGTGGCGGAGGCTCCCGAGGTCCAGCTCCCCGGAAGCGGCGCGGCGCGCACGAAGAGGCGGCCGGCGCTCGTGGCGAGGCTCTCGACCGCGGCGGTGTCCTTCACCGGCAGGAGCGTGTCGATCTTCTCGCCCAGCATGGGCACCGCCGACCCGCCTCGGAGGAAGAGCGGTATGGTCTCGAGGGGCGCTTCCACCTCGATCTCCTGCTCGCCCTCGTAGCTCGCGGCCGTCCACCAGTCGAGCCAGCTGCCAGGGGGGAGCTGTAGCTTCCGTTTCCGGGCGCCGTGATCCACGACCGGCGCGACGAGCACGTCGTCGCCGAGGAGGTAGGTGAACCACGGGTGGCTCCCCAGCTCCGGGTAGGCCAGGCCCAGGGGGCGTTGGATGGGGCGACCCGTGGTCAGGAGGCGCTTCGCGTGGGTCCACAGGTAGGGGAAGAGCCGAAGGTGGAGGCGCGCGTAGTGGCGGTACCAGCCGAGCATCTCCTCGTCCTTGGCGCGCTCCTCGCCGAACTCCCAGGGCAGGTCGTTGGTGTTGGTGCCGACCTGCATGACCGGCGTGAGGGCCGTGTGCTCGAACCAGCGGGTGAAGGTCTCCCGGTCGGGCGGGGCGTTTCGGTAGCCGCCGGTGTCCGATGCGAAGAAGGGGAAGCCGGAGGGCCCGAGGGAGGAGCCGGCCACGACCGCCGCGGGGACGCCTCCCACCGATGTGTAGGTCTCACCCTTGGCGTTCGTTCGCTCCTCGCGGTGCCTCACCATGGAGGCGTCGATGTCGCCGGGCCAGATGATGGTGCCGAAGCGCTGCGAGCCGTAGGCCCCCGCGCGGCAGAGCAGGAAGCCCCCGTCTTCGGGCAGGGTCGCGGCATAGGTCTGCTGGTAGAGGTACTGGTAGCCGCGGTGCATGGTCCGCTCGTCGCTGCGGTCCGAGAAGAGCCACGCCGCCCGCCTGCCGAAGGTGCTCGGGATGACCTCCTCGGCGTAGTCGAGCTTGTAGCCGACGATGCCGAGGTCGGTGTAGCGCTTGAGGAGCCCCCGCCACCACTCGACGGCGTCCTCGTTGGTGAGGTCGAGGGGCGGTCCCCACTTTGCCAGCATGGCGGTCTCGGGCGGGAAGTAGCCCTTCTCCACGGCCTCGTCGTAGAGCGGGCGCGAGGCGTCGCCGTCGGGGTCGACGTAGGGGGTGTGCCAGAGCGCCATCTTGAAGCCGAGGTCGTGGGCCTTGGCCATCATCGCGGCCGGATCCGCGTAGTTGTCGGGGTGGAAGTCGAAGCTGTTCACGTCCGACGCGTAGGGCCGGTCGATCCAGTAGCCCGTGGTCGCCAGGTCCAGGTCTCGGATGGTCTGCAGGTCCGTCTCCACGGCGGCCTGGCCCTCGACCTCGTCGCGCCAGATCCAGGGTCCGAGCGCCCACGGAGCCGGCAGGCCGGGGTAAGCGGTCGTCTCGTAGTAGGACTTCGTGATGTCCAGCGGGTGGTCGGCCGTGTAGAGGTGCACGGACAGGGGCTGCTGCCACGCCGGGCCCTGCCCGAAGGTCACCTGGACGAGGTCCTCTTCCTCGGTCGCCACCGCGAAGACCCCCGGGCGCATGGACTCCACGAAGACCCCCCAGCCGGACGTGCCGATGAGGAAGGGCACCGGGACGTGGGCCTCGTTGTAGCCGCTCTGGAGCTTGGCCACCTCGAAGTGCATCGCGCGCAGCTTGCCGCGGTGCTCGGGTTGGTCGAAGTACTCGCCGAGGCCGTAGAAGCCCTCCTGCGCGTCGGCGCGCAGCCTGAGCCGGGTGAAGACCGCCGGGCCCTCGTTGGAGTGTGTGAGCTTCATGGAGATGCGACCGGGACCCTCCGCCCGGATCGCCAGCTCCGCCGGCAGGTCCCGGTCCTCGAATTGGAGCTCGAAGAGCTTCACCTCCCCGTCTGCATCCCAGACGGAGAGAGCCTGCGCGGCCGACCACTCGAGCCCCCCAAGGGGCTGGTAGAGGTGCCCCAGCTCGGCGCCGGGCTCGAGGAAGTAGGGGTCGTAGGCGCGCGTGCCGTCGAGCTCCGGCACGGTCCCGATGACGAAGGAGTCCACCGGCAGGCGGACGCGCACCTCCTCTCCGTGCAGGAGCTCGAGGCCGGAGGAGCTCACGCGCAGGGAGGTCCCGCCGCCCGCGTCGATCACGAGGGGCAGGTGCGGGGCGCCGGCGTCACCGCGTTCGGGCTCGTCGGACAGCCTTGGGTCGGGCGTGTCGGAGGTGCCAGGGTCGACTGTGCCGGGGTCGGCGCCTCTGTCGGCCTGCCCGGTGTCCTCTTGCGTGGTCGGTGCGTCGGCCTCGTCGTCGCCGCAGGCCGCCACGGCCGCGCAGAGGAGGAGGACCGGTAGCGCTCGAAGCAAGGAGGGCAGGGGAGCTAGCATCACTGGTCTCGGCGGGGAGTGGGCGCGTGTGGAGGGGCAGGCGTTTCGTAGCGGAAACGCCACTACCGCAAACACCCATCTCTAGCATCTCCGAGCGCTCCGATTGGATCCACTCCCGCCCCGCCCCGTGCTAGGCTCCCCGCACCCTATGCACCCAAGGACGGAGCGATGACCGCCCCCGAGCGAATCCGCCTGACGACCCTCGCCACCTCCGGTGGCTGAGCGGCGAAGGTAGGTCCGGCGGACCTCGAGCACATCCTCGGCGGCCTCGAGCTGCCCGAAGATCCGCCCTGGGTGCTCCGCGGAGTCAGCCACGGCGACGACACGGGTGTGTTCCGCGCGCCTTCGGGGGAGCTCTGGTCGCACACCGTGGACGTGCTCACGCCGCTGGTCGACGACCCGACGGACTTCGGGACCATCGTCGCGGCGAACGCCTTGAGCGACCTCTACGCGGCCGGCGCCGAGCCGCGCGCGGGCCTGGCGATCCTCGCGGCCCCCTCGGCCCTCCCCGAGGAGGCCTTCCGCGCCATTCTGGCCGCCATGGCCCGCGTCCTGTCGGAGGCCGGCGCGGCCCTCGTCGGCGGGCACTCTCTGCGAGGCAGGGAGCTGATGGCGGGCCTGTCGGTCGCCGGCGTCCACCCGGAGGGCGCGCTCCGCGCCAAGACGGCCGGGCGGGCGGGCGACCGCCTCTACCTGACCAAGCCTCTCGGCACGGGCATCCTCACGTCCGCCTACCGCAGCAAGCTCGTAGGCGAAGAGGATCTCCGCGAGGCGACAGCCTCCATGCGGCGGACAAACGCCGCCGCCGCCGCCGCCGCCTCCGATCTCGGCATCGCCGCCGCTACCGACGTCACCGGCTTCGGCCTGCTCGGCCACCTGCTCCAGATGACACGCGGCACCGATCTGGCGGCGCGGATCGACTCGACCGCGGTCCCCGCGCTCCCGGGCGCCGGCGACCTCGCCGCTCGCGGCGCCTACCCGGGCGGGACCAAGCGCAACCGCGAGTGGGTGAGCTCGGACACGGCTTTCGCCGAGGAGGTGCCGGAGGCTGCGCGGGTGCTCCTGTGCGACGCCCAGACCAGCGGAGGCCTGCTGCTCTCCTGCCCGGTGGATCGAGCGGGCGACCTCGAGCAGCGCCTCGCGGCCGCGGGGCTCGTCTCGGGCGCGATCGGCGCATTCGAGAGGTGGCCGGGGTCGGGCCCCAGGGTGAGCGTGAGGCCCTAGCCGATAAGCCGCGCCTGGCGGTCGCAGACCTCTTTGAGCAGAGCCTGTTCGGCCTCGCTGAAGGGCTCCCCTCGTCCGCGCAGGAGCTCTACCGCCCCGAGGGTCTCGCCGCGCAAGCGGATCGGCGTGGCGACGATGCCCTTCAGGTTCTTGAACACGCTCTCGAACTCGCCGAGCAGGTCCGGGCGGCTGGCGAGGTCGTCGACGCGGATGGCCGAGTCGAACTCGCAGACGAAGCCGCCGACGCCGTCGCCGTACTTGAAGCGGCGGAGCTTGAATTGCTGCGGGAGGCCGAAGCCGGCGGCGATGAGCACGTGGCGGCGCCGCCCGTCGGGCACGAGGACCACTCCCGCGTCGGCGGGGATGCGGGCGCGGACGGCGCGGAGCAGGGTGCCGGCCACCACCTCGACGCTTCGGCCGGCGCGGAGGTCGCTGAAGGCGTCGCCGCTCGGGGAGGCGTGCTGGACGGCTCCCGGTGCGCTCCGGCGTGGCGTGGAGGGCACGTCCTGAGTGGTCTCGTCCATGCGCCCGAGGGGCCGCGGGGCCGGCGCGGCGTTCGCGTTCGTGAGGGGCATGGAGGTCTGCGTCGCCGGCTCGAGCTCGCCGAGGCCGCCCTCGATCAGGGGCACGATGTCGCCCTGCTGGGCCGTCTCTACGACTACCACCGGGATAGGCTCGGCGGTGAAACCTATTGGCGAGGGAGGGTCCGCCCCTCCGCCGGCCGGCTGGGCAGGCGTGCCGGCGTTCTTCAGCGCCGGCTGTCGCCCGAGCCGGCTCGGTGGCCGCTTCATCTCCTCCGACGAGATGGGCTTGGCCGGCGTCGGCCGCTCCTGCTTCGGCCGGGCGGCCTCTCGTCGCGATCCTTCGGGCGGCGAGGCCTCTCCCGGGGGCGTGCGGGTGACGCTGGGTATCTCCCCGGTGGGCTCGGCGTTGGCGGGTCGCAGCTCGAAGAGGCGCAGCGTGTCAGGGTCCTCGACGACGATGCGCCCGTCCCGGCGGATGTGCACGTGGGCGCGGTCGAGGATCGAGGCGTCCCGCCCAACCTCCTCCAAGACAAGCGCGAGCACGTCCCGCCAATTGTCTCCCGTCACGCGCGCTTCGAGCGTCACGCGAGAGCTCGTCGTGGGCACACGGACCACGAACTCCATCAGTCAAGATGCTCCCACATGGCCCGTTTCTACCAGATGTCCCGGAAACGCGTAAGAGAGGCTGCTTCTTATGGTCCCACGAGCTCCCGCGCGAGGTCCCGGATCGTGGCGAGGGGGGCGTCCGCCGCGAGCTCCCCAAGGGCCGCCCCCGCAGCCTCCCCGCCGACGTCGGCCAGCGCTCGCACCGCCGCCTCGGCTACCTCCGGCTCGAGGCTTCGCGCCGCCTTCGCCAGCGCGGGCACGATCTTGTCCCCGTCCACCGCCGCGGCCGTGGCGATCGCCTGGACGCGGACCTCCTTGTCCGTGTGCTCGATGAGGGCGGCGACGTCCTCGGCGAGCTCGCCGAGGCCCCGGTCGAGCACTACCTGCAAGGCCACCTGGACCTGACCGAGGTCCTCACCGCGGAGCAGCGGCGCGATCTCTCCCGCCGGGAGCGTGAGGGCCTCAAGCCATTGCCTCACGGCCCCGAGAGCGGCGGGCCCGGCGCTCCTCATGGGTGGTCCGGCCTCCAGCCCGTCGATGGGCGAGACCCTCACGGCGCTGAACACCTGCTCCAGCCCCTCGTCGCCCCGAAGGCGGGCCCGCGCCTTGACCGCCACATAGCAGCCTCCGCGCTCGCAGAGGTTGGCGACCTCGAGGTCGAGGGCCAGCGGGCTCTCCTTGTGCTCACGGAGGCGCACCTCGTCGTCGCCGGCCTCGTCGATCGCCTTCTTCAGGAGCTCGACCGCCGCGTCGAGCCGCGCGCCGGTGGCCGACACGTCCTTGACCTCGAAGCTCCGCACCACGAGGACGCCATCGCGCGCGTGAGCGTGTACGTCCGGAGGCGCGGGCGCCGGGCGAAGCTCGGCGGCTCCCTGCTTCGCCGCGGAGGTAGAGGCGCGGCGCTCACAACGGCACCCGGCCACGGCGACGGCCAGGAGAGCCAGCGATAGGAGGGCGTGCTTCACGCGTGGTTGGGGCTCGTGGGTGCGCTGCGATAGACTGTGTTCGAGCTTGACAATATGAGCCCCACCGTATTCCGGCAAAGAGGTTACCGCTTCTTCTTCTCCCGAGAGGAATCGCGCATGCACGTCCACGTGCACAGCGGAGATGGAGAAGCCAAGTTCTGGCTCGAGCCGCAGATTGAGCTCGCTCGAAACCACGACCTGCCACGGACGCGGCTCCGGGAGGTCGAGCAGATTCTGGAGGCACGCTACGATGAGCTCGCAAGGGCTTGGCGCGACCACTTCGGAGGCTGATGCCCAATGGGGACCCGAGGTGACGCACGTTTCCTCTCACGGCATCTGGTTGTTGGCGTCCGACCGGGAGCATTTCCTGCCCTACGAGCACTTTCCGTGGTTCAAGGAGGCGTCTATCTCGCAGGTTCTAGCGGTCGAGGAGCCGGCCCCTGGTCACTTCTACTGGCCTGAGCTGGACGTGGACCTGAGCGTCGAGATCATCGAGCATCCGGAGCGCTTCCCACTCCGTTCGGGCGGCGGACGGCGCTGACGCCACGCGCCTGCTCCTCCGCCGGGCGCGTTGGCAAAAAGGGGGTCCCGCCGCTGGAGTGGTTAGCCGTTAGCTGTTAGCCGTTAGCTTGCCGTGCAGAGCCCGCAGCATCTTC
>CAZQPP010000188.1:0-2957 GCA_964594295.1 uncultured Myxococcales bacterium
GCCCCTTGACGGCGGGCACGGATCAGAACGACGCCGACCTCGACGGCCGGGGCGACGTTTGCGACGAGGACGACGACGACGACGGTCTGGAGGACGCCGCAGACAACTGCCCGCTGGTCGAGAACCCCGACCAGGTGGACGTCGACGGAGACGGCCGCGGCGCCGCCTGCGACAGCGACGACGACGACGACCACGTCCGGGACGACATCGACAACTGCCCCGGTGTGACCAACTTCGACCAGCGGGACAGAGACGGAGACGGCATCGGGGATGCCTGCGACGACGACCCGGAGGTGCCGGCGGACACCTCTGGCGGTGGCGGAGTGGTCACCTGGGACACCGGGAGCGGCGGCGGCGGCTCGAACGGTGGCGGCGGAGGCTGCGGCGCGGCTCCGGCCGGTGGGCCGGGGTGGCCGGCGTCGCCGGGGTTGTTGGTGTTGTTGTTGCTCGCGGCGGTGGTGGCGAGGGCCAGAGTCCGCCTCCTTCGGTGATCCCCGGACTCCGCTGGCGGACCGGGGTCGATCCGCAGACAGGGCTGAGTCAAGGATCCGTCCCCCGGTGGCACGGTGTTGTTTCTCTGCGTTTTCACGGTGTTGCAGCCTCATGCGGGCGCTCCGCTGCGCTCGGGCGCCCAACACGGGGTCGGATCCTTGACACTCACCCTCGCCGGAGGCCCGTCCCCGGTCGTGGGGGTTAGTCGGGTAATTACAGTATGTTGCGAGGCGAGGGCGCGGGGCTGTTGGCTTGGCACGAGTCGTGCTTTCACACGGGGGCGACTCATTCCGAGCAGGAAAATGAACTACAGCATCTTCCCCTCCTTCCGAGCCCTCCTCGCCACCCTCTTCGGAGCCGGCCTGGCCATCGGGCTCATCGCGGGCGCCCTCGTGGGCAAGGCGTACGCAGAGCAGGGACCGACCGGGGACGACCTGGCCGAGAGCCAGTCCAACTACCACGGCGCGCGCATGCTCCGCGCCGACACCAACGTACAGTTCCTCGGTATCGACGTGGGCCCCTACGGGGACGCCGACTCGACGCGCTTCGCCCACTTCGAGGGCGACACCGTCTACTCCGAGGTCTACGATCAGGACTCCGGCACCTACGTGGCCAGCATCGCCGAGGTCTACTGGTTCGAGAGCTCGGTCTGGCGCAGCTCCGACTTCTACGTCGTCGTGCTCAAGGTCAAGGCCTCTCCGAACCCCTCCGATGAGTGGTACCTGAACGAGGTCGAGCCCTGGTGGCACGACTGGGTGCCCGGCATCGAGAGCAACGACCTCGCCCACTTCGTCACCGCCAACATGGACGGCTCGGGTGAGCACGGGGCCATCCGCTGGGACTGGTCGGTGCCCTTCGAGACCTACCAGTGGGAGCCCGACAAGGTCATCCAGGTCGCCTCGGGTTACTCGGCCGGCATCGACGGCTCGGCGGGATTCTCGGAGGGCGGCGTGCTCAAGGACCTGACCGACAAGTCCACCATCCAGGCCAAGGGCAACGTCAACGCCTTCCACAAGGTGAGCACCAAGTTCACCATCACTCTCTACAAGTGGCAGGTCCTCGTCTCCTCGGCCAGCTCCCGCCAGAGCTGGCAGATGCGCGTGCTCGAGGGCGGCCACGAGCAGGACAGCGCCTACCACGAGTACTTCCTGGTCCTGCAGGCCGACAAGGGCTCCAGGGTGCACCTCGACAGCATCGACTTCGGCGGCAACTTCCGGAAGAACCGGGACATCTGGTTCGACGGCCACCTCGGCATCTCCGCCAGCCTCAAGGGCCTGAGCTTCTCCCCGCCGGCCGAGTGCTACGCCGACGACACCCCGCCCGCCGAGGCTTGCATGCAGCGCGGCCTGTGCATGGGCACCGTCCCGGTCTGCGACCTCGACACCGGCACCTGGGCCTGCAACTACCCCGAGGGCTACGAGGTTGAGGACGAGAGCGCCTGCGACGGCGTCGACGAGGACTGCGACGGCCTGACCGACGAGGCCTGGTCGCAGCTCGGCGAGGGCTGCGACGGTGAGGACCCCGACCGCGTGAAGGACGGCTTCTTCGTCTGCAACCCCAGCGGTCGTGGCCTGCTCTGCGACGAGGACCCCTGCTCCTCGGTGGAGTGCGGCGAGGGCTGCGGTACCTGCGAGGGCGACAAGTTCTGCCTCAACGGCATGTGCGTCGACGAGGGCGCCGAGGCTTGCGGACCCATCAGCGAGCGCGGCCTCTGCGACGCCAAGACGCTGATGCGCTGTGACAATGGCATCCTCCTCGAGCAGAAGTGCAAGGTCGGCTGCGGCTACCTCTCCTCGCTCAAGCGCTACGGCTGCCTCGAGGAGAAGGCGGAAGACGCTCCCCTCTTCGGCGGCGACGAGCTCGAGGACGACCGCAGCAACGACGACAGCTCCGACGACGACAGCTCGAGCGAGGGCTCCAGCGACGACGGCCGGCAGCCCCACGAGTCCGTGCTCCACGAGCTCCTGCCCGTCCGCTGCGTCCCGGACTGCGGTGACGCGCTCTGCGGCCCCGACGGCTGCGGCGGCCTCTGCGGCTCCTGCCCGACCGGCGACGTCTGCACCCTCGAGGGCGCGTGCATCACCCCGGCCGGCGTGGCGGCCGACGCGCCCGAGAGCGACCGGGAGCCCGGGACCCAGGTGACCATCCGCGAGGGTGGCTGCACCGCGAGCTTCGGCTACGCGCCCGTCGAGCCGGGCGCCCTCGGGATGGTCATGCTGCTCCTCGGCCTCGGCGCCATCGCTCGGAGGCGCCGCTCCTCGGAGCGCTGAGACGATCGATACCTTGACGCGGGGGCGTCAAGAGGGCTGAGCCGCGGGACAGCTTGCGCACTGAGCGCAGAGCCTGGTTGCGCACTGAGCGCAGAGCCTGGTTGCGCACTGAGCGCAGAGCCTGGTTGCGCTCAGGCCCTGGACGCGAGAGGGTCCCGGGGCCCCGCGGGCCCGCCCGCCGCGCGCGGATTTTTT
>CAZQPP010000188.1:2967-14088 GCA_964594295.1 uncultured Myxococcales bacterium
CCGCGCGTGGGGCGGGCCCCTTGACGCGCGCGACCCTCTCTGCCTTTTTGATCTTCGCCCTCATCTTCACCTGTGCCGGCTGCGGAGGCGCGGGCCAAGCGCCACCGAAGGCGCCGGAGGCCGAGAGCGGGGCCCCACCCACCGCGGCCGGGGTCAAGGCCTTCCTCGAGGAGTACGAGCGCCGCTTCCGGGATGTGCGTGTCGCGGCCGAGCGGGCGGCCTGGGACATGGTCACCGACATGAACGCCGAGACCGAGGCCGCCTCCGCCAAGGCCAACGAGGCCTTGATGGCCTACGTCGCAGAGGCCGCTCGGGAGTCCGCGCGGCTCGCCCGGGCCGGGGTGAGCGGCGACATGGCGCGCCAGCTCGAGATCATCCGTCGCGGTGAGGCGCTCTCGGCGCCCGACGACCCGCAGAGGCGCTCGGAGCTGGCCCGCCTGGCCGCCGAGCTCGCGAGCACCTACTCCAAGGGCAAGCACTGCGAGGACGGCGTCTGCCGCAACCTCCAGGAGCTGAGCGCCGTGCTGGCTCGCAGCCGCGACCCCAAAGAGCTCCTGGAGGCGTGGACGGGTTGGCGCACCGTGTCGGTCCCCATGCGCCCGCTCTACGTGCGCTTCACGGAGCTCGCCAACGAGGGAGCCCGCGGCCTCGGCTACGCGGATCTCGGCGCCCAGTGGCGCTCGGGCTACGACATGGACGCCGCGGCCCTCCGTGCGGAGGTCGAGCGCCTCTGGGAGCAGGTTCGGCCGCTCTACGAGCAGCTCCACTGCCACGTCCGCGCTCGCCTCGCGGATCTCTACGGCGAAGACCTCGTTCCGGCCGGCAAGCCTATCCCGGCGCACCTGCTCGGCAACATGTGGAGCCAGTCCTGGGAGAACACCTTCCCCCTCGTCGCGCCCTATCCCAAGAGCCCCGGCCTCGACGTCGGCCCCGCGCTGAAGGAGCGCGGCGCCACGCCCGAGCAGATGGTGCGCATGGGAGAGGCCTTCTTCACCTCCATCGGCTTCGATCCCCTGCCGCAGAGCTTCTTCGAGCGCTCCATGCTCACGAGGCCCGAGGGCAAGGAGGTCTCCTGCCACGCCAGCGCCTGGGACGTCGGCTTCAACGACGACCTGCGCATCTCCATGTGCATCCAGCCCACCATGGAGGACCTCATAACCATCCACCACGAGCTGGGGCACTGCTACTACTACCACGCCTACTTCAAGCTCCCGATGGTCTACCAGACCGGCGCCCACGACGGCTTCCACGAGGCCATCGGCGACTCGCTCGCCCTCTCGGTGACGCCGGAGTACCTCCGCACGCTCGGCCTGCTCGACAAGGTCACGGCCGACGAGCAGGGCAGGCTGAACCGTCAGATGCACGACGGCCTCTCCAAGATAGCCTTCCTCCCCTTCGCCATGGTGGTCGACGGCTGGCGCTGGGACGTCTTCGGCGGCGCCGCCGCGCCCGACAGCTACAACGCCGCGTGGTGGGAGCTGCGCCGTCGTTACCAGGGCATCGAGCCCCCCGTCGCCCGCGGCGAGGAGCACTTCGACCCGGGCGCCAAGTACCACGTGGCGAGCCACGTGCCCTACCTGCGTTACTTCCTCGCCCACATCCTGCAGTTCCAGTTCCACCGCGCACTGTGCAAGGCCGCCGGCCACGAGGGGCCGCTGGATCGGTGCTCGATCTACAAGAGCGAGGATGCCGGCAAGAAGCTGCGCGCGATGCTCGCCCTCGGCGCGAGCCGGCCCTGGCCCGATGCCCTCGAGGCGATGACCGGAGAGCGGCGCATGGACGCCGCCGCCCTGCTCGACTACTTCGCCCCGCTCAGCGCCTGGCTCGAGAAGGAGAACGCCGGGAGGACCTGCGGCTGGTAGGGGCCTTCATCTGCCCGATCATCGGTGTCGCGAGCCGCGTGGACGGAGCGGGAACGAGCCTGCTCCCCAGCAATGCGATGACGCTCGAAAGTGAGCCCCCTGGCCCTCGCGAGCCAACGCTCCAGTCGTGCCTCGTTGCCCCTGCACGGGGCGTCAGCCTGGTCTGCTGTCTTCTTCACCATCACGACCATGTCGTGCCCACCCCACCAGGCGCGGCGCGCCACTTCCTTGTAGTCGACCTCCAAGATGGGCACGAAAGGGACGGTGACGCGCATGACCGGTCGCGTCGTCCCCCGGACGACCAGGAAGAACACCAGGCTGGGATCAAGCTCCCGGAAGCGCGCCCTCGCCTCGGCGTCGTCGCGTCGGCCGTGTAGGTACTCGGCCTCGAAGCGTGAGACCAGGCCGAAGGAGTCCAGAACGCGAAGGTCGTCGGCGAGATACCCGGACTGACCGACATCCAGGTGCACGACAGAGTCGCCAGGCTTGGTGAGGCAGTAGATGTCGCGTGCGTACGCTACGGCTCCCGGATCGGCACGGAGCGGCTCGCTGAAGGGGAGGCGCGCATAGTACGGCGTCGGGTCGACGGGGATGTGCTCTTTCATGTCCCGAACGTTGGCCACGAACGAGAGGGCCAAGGCCAGCAGCCCGACGGCGAGACCCGCCCTGCGGGACTCGTGACTCAACCGGCCCACGACAAAGGCCATCGGGACGACACAAGGCAGGATGAGTCGATGCCACGGCATCCAGTTCCCGCCCACCGCGAGCGAGAGGAGGATCTGGAGGATCACCACGAGAACGCAGGAGAGGGTGAACCGGTCCATGCGACGTCTATGTGCATGCCAAAGGAGAGCAAGGCCGAAGGGAACGACCAGGCCCAGGTAGGTGCCTGCGGCTCCGAGAACGTAGGCAGCGCCACCGCCTTCCCGCGGGATCACGGTTTTGGCCGGTGAGAGCTGGGCAAGCGCGCTGTTCGCTATGATCGCGTCATAGACGAGGAGCCGGTAGGTCTGCCAGGACAAGGCCGGCAGGATCAGGAGCGCCAGCGCATGGGCCACCTGCCGGCGCGAAAGCGGATCGCTCCGGTGGCGCAGGAACAGCCACACCGAGACCGGCAGCAGGTACATGGCGCCCTCCGGCCTGCAGATCGCCAGCAGTCCGCCACAGAGGCCCGCGCCGGCGTAGGAGCCGCGCACCATGGAGACCGTGGCGAAGGCCAGCAGCATCATGAGGAGAGGGCCCTCCATGCCGCTCACGCTCCACCAGGCGAACCCGGCCTGGAGAGCGAGCAGCGCGCCGATCAGCGACCTCAGGTGCCAGGAGTACCGGGCGGGCAGCAGGGCTGTTACGCCGACCACCGTCCCGAGGCCTGTGAGGGCGCCCAACACCCTCGCAGCGGTCAAGCCCTCGAAGCCGAACGCCCCGATGAGCACGAGGAGAAGAGCCCACAGCGGCGAGCTGTAGCCTTCAGCACCGTTACCCGGTCCATACACGAGCCCATGGCCGTCCAGCGCGCTTCGTACGAAGCTCTGGTAGATCAGCGCGTCATCGATCAGGAACTCCTGGCGGGGGAGCAGGCTCAGCACGAAGAGCGTGCCGCAGATCGCGGCAGCTGTTCCCCTGACCACCCACGGTTCATGTCGAAGGTTCACCTGTGCATCCCGAGAGCCTGCCCCCTTATGCACTTTCCGGATGCTTGTAGACAAGTGATCCAGGCCGTGCCGGTGCGGGCACCACGACGGCCGCTGATGGCGTTCTTCGCCTTCGGCCCTACTCCCCCAGCCACATCCGGGCCATGACCCGAAGCCCCCGCTCCTCGACGAGGACGGCGAGGGACTCGTGCTCGAAGACCTTCCAGAGCCGCCCCATCTGCTCCATGGTCGCGTTCATCTCCCGGGCCGCGGGGTCGTCCTGGCCGTGCGCCTCCCTGGCCTTCTTCGAGGCGTCGAGGCTCAGCTGGGCCAGCCGGCCGGCCGCGTAGCTCAGCGAGAGCAGGGGAGGGGCTTGCGGCGCGGGCGCGTTCAGGAGGGTCGTGAGGGCGACCTCGGAGTCGAGCCCCGTCGAGAAGGCCAGGGCCTCCGCGGTGCGTGCCAGGAAGACCGGAGCGTCACCCGGGATGAGGGTCCCGGGGGCGATGGTGACGGGCTTGCCGTCGGGCGGCAGCACGACGCCCCGGAGCTCCGGGGTGAAGCTGGCGAAGAGGGTGACGAGGTCCTCGGGCTTGTCGCTCGCGATCACGCACGTCGCCTTGACCGTCGGCGCCTCTCCGCCGGTCGGGCCGAAAGAGGGCATGTCGATCTCCTCGATCTTCAGCACGGCGCCGTTCAGGCTCGTGACCACCGTGGGCATCGGGGTCGCGACCGCGGTGTAGATCGTCCGGGCTGCGCGGTTCAGCTCGGCGAGGTCTTTGCACTTGAAGGGCCGGTTCACCAGCGCCTTCGTCCGTCTCCTCAAGAGCTCGACGGCCTTGATGGGCTTGAACCCGAAGCCCAGGGTGGCCAGCGGGCCTTTGTCCGGGTGTGTCTCCAGGCCCGGCACGGGCGAGCGCAGGCCGCGGAGCTCCGTCACCAGGTCCTTCGTGAGCTCGAAGACGTAGGCCATGTCCAGGCGCTTCGTGTCGAGCCGCTCGTAGCCGAAGACCACGCGCGGGAGCTTCGCGGCCAGCGAGAGGATCTCCTTTCTGCACACCTTGGGTGGCCTCTTCTTGCCAGGCCTCAAGGCCGCGGCCACCTTCCGATGTTCGCCGCGCGCCTTCCCGAGGAGCATCCGGGCCAATCCGACGGTGTCCAGGAAGCCGACGGCGCGGGGAAGCAGGCGGTGCTCCCTCGCCAGCTCCCGAAGCTTGGCCGCCTTGAGAGTCTTGCGCGGCTTCTTCTTCCCGAGCACGTAGGGGAGCAGGTGTCTGAAGGCCCTCTTGGGCGCGAAGCCTGCGACAAAGGTGTCCTTGACGACGGCCGCGGCGAGCACGCTGCCCTCGTGCTCGATGTGCCAGTAGGCCACGCCCTTGTGCTTTCGCATCGGCAGCGTGACCTCGGCCACGGCGGTGGCTCGGTCGATGACGCCTCGCAGGGCGGCGCCGTCGAGCAGCTCCATCCTCAGCACCGGCATGGCCCCGACCCCGTAGATGACGATCCGCCCCTTCGCCGAGAGCCCGAGGCGGGCGAGGGCCTCGCTCCCCTGCGCCCCCTCGATCTCCACGCCGAGCAGGCGGACGACCTTGGCGAAGCGCCTCAGCTCGGGCTCCGCCGCGGCGGCCTTCTCGGCCATCCTCGAGGCCGCGTCCCATCCGTCGCCGGCCAGGGCGAGCACCCGCTTCGCGAGCTCCTCCGGCATGGGCTCGAGCATGACGTAGGCGTATGGCGTGTCGGCGGGGACGTGGTCGAGGAGGGCGAGGGGCTCCGTCGCCCCCGACGGCGCCGGCGCCGCGAGGAGGAGCGCGCAGGCGACCAACCCGGCGAATGCGACTGTTGTCCGAGGTGATCGCATGCGTCTCCTTCGCGATTATTGGGGAAGGCCCTGGCAGGCGTCCCCTATTCCGTCGCCGTCCTCG
This sequence comes from uncultured Myxococcales bacterium, assembly GCA_964594295.1. Lineage (GTDB taxonomy): Bacteria > Myxococcota_A > UBA9042 > UBA3505 > UBA3505 > CAZQPP01. Next base: position 8,380 of record CAZQPP010000188.1, read on the forward strand.
TCCTCCTGCCCGGGGTTGTGCACGTCGGGGCAGTTGTCGTCGCAGCCCTCGGTGGACCCGTCCGTGCAGGGGTTGTCGCCCGGCGTGCCGCTCGTGTCGCCGTCCTCGTCGACGCCGTCGTTGTCCTTGTCGGCGTCGCAGGCGTCGCCGATCCGGTCCTGGTCCCCGTCGGCCTGGTCGGTGTTCGGAAGCTCGGGGCAGTTGTCGCAGGCGTCGCCGACGCCGTCACTGTCGCCGTCCTCCTGGGCGGTGTTGTGGTCGTCGGGGCAGTTGTCGTCTCCGTCTTTGACGAAGTCGCAGTCCGCGTCGTCGGCCTCGCACTGCGCCGGCTCGCAGAACCCTTCGTCGTTGCACATCTCGCCGGTGGGGCAGTGGCCGCATACCCCGCCGCAGCCGTCGTCGCCGCACTTCTTGTTCCCGCAGGTGGAGGTGCAGGTGCAGCTCGGGTCTTCGTCGCAGTCGTCGTCGTCGCAGTCGAGCTTGCCGTCGAGGTCGTTGTCGGAGCCGTCGTCGCAGATCTCGGGAACGCCGCAGCGCGGCACCACCTCGTGCTCGCAGCCGCGCACCGGGTCGCAGCGATCTTCGGTGCACTCGTCGCCGTCGTCGCAGGTCCTCTCTTCGTGCACGCAACCCTGCTCGCCGTCGCACCTGTCGAGGGTGCACCAGTTGTCGTCGTCGCAGTGGGACCAGTCGACCTTGCAGCTGGAGGTCTCGGCGTCGCAGTAGAAAGGCGTGCAGAGATCTCCCGCCGGACAGTCCTCGCCGGTGGAGCAGGTCTGCCCGCACTCCTGCACCATCTCGTTGGTGCAGCCGGCCAGCGGATCACAGCTGTCCTCGGTGCACGGCTCCCCGTCGTCGCAGTTGTTCCGGTAGCTCATGCACCGCTGCTCCCCGTCCACGGCGACGCAGCCCACGATGAGGCAGGCGTCGCCCTGATCCGGGCAAAGCTGGGTGGCGCAGGAGGCGCCGAGGGTGCAGTCGGGCAGGCGCTTGTGGAGGCAGCCGTAGGCCACGTCGCAGGAGTCCTCGGTGCAGGGGTCGCCGTCGTCACAGGACAGCCCGTCGCTCACGCAGCCGCTCTGGTATTCGCACCGGTCCCTGGTGCAGGCGTTGCCGTCGTCGCAGTCGAGCCATTGCATGTGGCAGAGCTTGTCTTCGCCACAGAGGAGCTGAATGCATGGGTTGCCGCCCGCGCAGTCGGCGTCGCCCTCGCAGGCATCACCGCAGCTCCCGACGTGCATGTGCTGGCAGCCGCCGGCCGAGGGGTCGCACCAGTCCGCCGTGCAGGAGTCGCCGTCCTCGCAGTCGGCCGGCCTCTCGACGCAGCGCCCCTCGAGGCAGATCACCTCCTGGCAGGGGTTCTGGGCTGCACCGCAGTCGGCGTCGGCCTCGCAGGGCGGGCCCGCGAAGCAGCCCTCGATCGTATTGAACGCGCACCCCACCGCCGGCGCGCAGGAGTCCTCCGTGCACGGGTCGAGGTCGTCGCAGCTGCGTGGAGCGTGCTCGCACTCCCCGGTCGTCTCGTCACAGCGGTCGGCCGTGCAGCGGTCGTCGTCGTCGCAGTCCCCGCAGGGTATGGGCTCGACCTCGCATCCCGGGATGCGCTCGTAGGTGCAGCTCTCCTGCGGATCGCAGGTGTCGATGGTGCAGTCGTCGCCGTCGTCGCAGTCCACGGGCTCGTAGACGCAGCCCACCGCCGGGTCGCAGCGCTCCTCGGTGCACTTGTCGTCGTCGTCGCAGTCCGTGTGGAGGGCCAGGCAGGTCCCGGTCTCGGTGTCGCACTCGAAGCTCGAGCAGGCGTCGCCCGAGGGGCAGTCGTCGTCGCTGGCGCAGCCCTCACCGCACCCCGCGATCGGCTCGTACACGCAGTCGCCCGTCGCGAAGTCGCAGAAGTCGAAGGTGCACACCTCGCCGTCGTCGCAGAAGACCTCCGTGAAGACGCAGGTGCCCCCGACGCACGAGGCCCGGTCGCAGAGCTCACCGGGTGTCAGGGCGCAGTCGTCGTCCACCTCGCACACACCCCCGGTGTGGCAGTCGGGGATGGGGTCGTGCTGACAGCCGATCGTCGAGTCGCAGCTGTCCGCCGTGCAGGGGTTCCCGTCGTCGCAGGGTGCCGGCTTGTTCTGGCAGCCCAGCCCGTGCTCGCACCAGTCGTCGGTGCAGATGTCGCCGTCGTCGCACATCCCGGGCGCGCCCGGGTCCGGGTCGGGCGGCTCCGGCACGCACTCCCCGAGGCCCGTGTCGCACACCAGGACCACGCAGGGATCGCCGCTCTGGCAGTCCGTGTCCTGCGCGCAGGCGGAGCCGCAACCGGCGACGGCCGGGAAGCTGCACTCTCCGGTGTCCGGGTCGCACAGGTCGACCGTGCACTCGTCGCCGTCCTCGCAGACGCGCGGCTGGAAAAGGCAGCGGCCCCCGTCGCAGGAGACCTCGAGGCAGGCGCCGAGCTCCGAGCCCGCGGGCGGGACGCAGTCGTCGTCCACCGAGCAGGGCGAGCCGACCTGACAGTCGGGGATCGGCTCGTTCAGGCACCACAGCAGGGAGTCGCAGCTGTCCTCGGTGCAAGCATCGCCGTCGTCGCAGTCGACCGGCCCGTAGACGCAGCCCTGCGTCGGCTCGCACCCGTCTTCCGTGCAGGCATCGCCGTCGTCGCAGTCCCTCGGCTCGGCGAGGCACGCGCCGTCTTCGCTGCAATAGAGGTCGAGGCACTTGTCCTCGCTCACGCAGTCGGCGTCCTCCACGCAGGCGCCGCCGCAGCCGGCGATCGCCTCGTGGAAGCAGCCCGGCACGGGGTTGCAGAGGTCGCGGGTGCACTCGTCGCCGTCGTCGCAGTCTACCATGAGGCCGACACAGAGACCCTCGGTGCAGGACCACTCCCCGCACTTGTCCGAAGCGGGGCAGTCCTCGGGTCCCAGGCATGACGCGCCGACCTCGCAGCGCTCGACGGGCTCGTGGAGGCAACCCTCGCCGGGCTCGCAGCTGTCGCTCGTGCAGGGGTCGCCGTCGTCGCACGGGTTCGGGTCGAAGATGCAGCCCTCCACGCCGTCGCAGCGGTCCACGGTGCACACGTCGCCGTCGTCGCAGACCACGGGCTCGGCCACGCACATGCCGTCTGCGCCGCAGAACAGGGTGACGCAGGCGTCGGTCGACACGCAGTCGTCGTCGATCGAGCAGGCGCCGCCGCAGCCCGGGATGTGCTCGAACTCGCAGCCGGCCGTCTCCGGGTTGCACAGGTCCAGGGTGCACTCGTCATCGTCGAAGCAGTCTTTCGGGAACCAGACGCAGAGCCCCTCCGTGCAGCTCCCGATCTGGCAGAGGTCGGGGTTGACGCAGTCCCCGTCGGCCTCGCAGGTCTCGCCCCCTGAGGCACAGCCCGGAATGGGGTGGTGGTCGCAGCCCGTCGCGGGGCCGCACTCGTCCAGCGTGCACGGATCGCCGTCGTCGCAGGGCACGGCCTCGTGGACGCAGCCGAGGCCCGGGTCGCAGGCGTCCCAGGTGCACATGTCGTGGTCGTCGCAGGCGATCGGCCGGTGCAGGCAGCCCTGCATGGGCTCACACATGTCGTCCGTGCAGACGTCCTTGTCGTCGCAGTCGAAAGGCGCGGTCGTGCACTCCCCGGCCTCGCAGACCAGCGGCGTGCACAGATCGCCGCCTTCGCAGTCGGCGTCCGTGGTGCAGCCGACACCGCAGCCCGCGACAGGCTCGTGCTCGCACTCGCCCGTGTTGCGGAGACAGTAGTCGTGGGTGCACGGGTCGCTGTCGTCGCAGTCCTTCTCGTCGAACTCGCACATGCCCGCCGCGTTGCAGAGAGGCACCTCGCAGGGGTTCTCTGCGACGCAGTCCGTTGTCTCGCTGCAGGTCTGGGGGAGCGGCGGGCACTCGGGGAGGGCGAGGGGCTCGAAGACGCAGCCCTCGGCCGGCTCGCAACGGTCGGCGGTGCAGTGATCGCCATCCTCGCAGATCGTCGGGTCGGGCAGGCAGGTGCCCGTCTCCGGCTCGCAGGAGTAGCTCACGCAGGCGTCGCTCGCCGGGCAGTCGGCGTCAGCGGCGCACGCTCCGCCGCATTCGGGCAGGGGCTCGTGCGCACAGCCGGAGCTCGGCTCGCAGTGGTCGAGGGTGCAGGGATCGCCGTCCTCGCAGTCGACCGGGTCGAAGCTGCAGAAGCCGAAGCGACAGAGCGGCGTCGAGCACGGGTCGGCCTCCGGCGGGGCGCAGTCCGCCTCCTCCTCGCATTGCTGCAGGCAGTCGGCGTCTACCCGGCCGTCGCAGTCGTTGTCCCTGCCGTCGCCGCAGATGTCGACGCCTGCGTCGGGCACGCAGCCCTGCTCCGCGCAGCCCGGGATGTGCTCGTGCGTGCAGCCCTCGTCCGGCCGGCACTCGTCGACGGTGCACTCGTCGCCGTCGTCGCAGGAGAGGGGCCGCGCCGCGCAGGTCTCGTCCGCCGCGCAGAAGAGGGTGACGCAGGGGTCCGTGCTCTCGCAGTCCTCGTGTGTCTTGCACGGGCTCGCGCAGCCCTCGATGGGCAAGAAGGTGCACTTGTCGGTGCCGCTGCCCGGCGCGCCGGGATCGCACAGGTCGTGGGTGCAGACGTCGTCGTCGAAGCAGTGGAGCGGGCTGTACTCGCAGCGGCCGAGGTAGCAGCGCCGCTCCTCGCAGGGCCCGAGGTCGGGGCAGTCCGCGTCCTCGTCGCAGGTGGGGGGCTCTCCGCAGCCGGGCACGTAGAGGTTCTCGCAGGTGCCGCTCCCCGGGTCGCAGAGGTCCTCGGTGCACTCGTCGCCGTCGTCGCAGTCGACGGGGTCCGGGACGCAGATGCCCTCCACGCAGGCCTGGTTCGTGCAGAGGTCGTCGCCGCAGTCGGCCGCCGTGACGCAGTCTCCCCCGCACCCCGGGATCGGCTCGTTGACGCAGCCCACGCCCAGCTCGCAGCGGTCGATGGTGCAGCCGTCGCCGTCGTCGCAGAGGGCCGCGTGGGGCACGTGCGTGACGGTGGCGGTCTCGTCGTCGCAGGAGTCGACGGTGCACTCCACGAGGTCGTCCGTGTCCACGGCGTCGCCGTCCACGCAGCCGACGCCAGGCTCGCAGCGCTCCCGGCCGTTGCAGAAGCTCTCGTCACCGCAGAAGACCTCCTTGCCCTCGCAGAGGCCCTCGAAGCAGCGGTCTCCCTCCGTGCAGGGCTCGCCGTCGTCGCAGCTCGCCTCGTTGTCGGGGTTCAGGCAGCCGTGCTCGGGCACGCACACGTCGTCGGTGCAGACGTCGGAGTCGTCGCAGAGGGCGGCGTCGGGGATGTGCTGGACGAGCTCGAGGGCGTCGGAGCAGACGTCGATGGTGCAGTCGATCCCGTCGTCGATCTCCACCGGCTCTCCGGCCTGGCAGCCCTCCGAGGGGTCGCACCACTCCTCGCCCGTGCAGTACTTGCCGTCGTCGCACTCCACCGCGTCGGGGCCGGCGCACTCGCCCTGCGCGCAGGTGTCCCCGTCGGTGCAGGCGTCGCCGTCGTCGCAGGGCTCGGCGTTGGGGGTGCTCACGCAGCCGTCCTCTCCTGCGCCCTCGGCCGCGGGATCGCAGGCGTCGTCGGTGCAGGGGTTCTCGTCGTCGCAGCTCCTTGGCGAGCCCTCGCAGCTCCCGCCGCTGCAGGTGTCTCCCACCGTGCAGAGGTCGCCGTCGTCGCAGGGCTCGGCGTTGGGGGTGCTCACGCAGCCGTCCTCTCCT
>CAZQPP010000189.1:0-10368 GCA_964594295.1 uncultured Myxococcales bacterium
GCATTCTCGTTGCTTCGGCGAAGTGGGCACTTCACCTGAAACGCGAAGGCGCGAGCAGAGACGCAGCCGCAAGTGCGCAGGGTTTCAGGCTAACCGCTAACAGCTAACAGCTAACAGCTAGATCAAAGACTAGCACGCGGGACCGCCGGATTCCACGGCGAAGACGGGAGCTTGTGTCGCACGTCCCGCGACTCTGATCTCCGAGCCCATTTGTGGCAGACTACGCCTCGCCGTTTTACCCGGCGGATGAGTGAGATGACCAAGGGCCCGGACGAGCCAGGAATCTGCGTAGGCTGCGATCAGATCGGCCGGGTGGGAGAGCCGTGCTCGGAGCGGGCGTGCACCAAGCACAGGCTCTGCTTCATCCCGCCGGCCTACCACCGCCGCGCGACGGGCGGCATCGAGGGCACGGCAGACTCCCGCATCGGCGTGCGCCTCGACGAGTACCTCATCGTGGAGAAGCTCGGCCGAGGCGGCTTCGCGAAGGTCTACGAGGCCCTCCAGCTCCCCATCGGCATGAGGACGGCCCTCAAGATCCTGCACGGGCACACCCGCACCGAGCGCCACCGGGTGCAGGTGGAGCGCAAGTTCGCCGCCGAGGCGAGGGCCCTGGCCACCCTGCGCCACCCGAACATAGTGCGCCTCATCAAGTACTCCAGCGACGGCGTCATCCCCTACCTCGTCATGGAGCTCGTCGAAGGCGGGCGCACCCTCATCCGCGAGGTCGCCTCGCGGGTCGCACACAAGCAGGGCTTCACGAGCTCGGAGCTGCGCGAGATGCTGCACCAGGTGCTCAACGCCCTCGAGGCCGCTCACCGCCTCGAGATCGTGCACCGGGACCTGAAGCCCGAGAACATCATCCTGCAGTCGGCAGTGGGTCACCCGAACTTCGTGCGAGTGCTCGACTTCGGCCTCGTGAAGTTCGTCGCCCACCACAGCCAGACCAGCGTGGTGATGGGCACCCCCATCTACATGGCGCCGGAGCACCTGCTCGGCGAGGAGGTGGGCCCCTTCACGGACCTCTACTCGCTGGGCATCATCTGCTACGAGCTCCTCATGGGCCGGCAGCCTTTCCCCCAGAAGTCGAGCGAGGCGGTCCTCGGGGTCAAGGCGACCGGCGAGTACGATCCGGTCGCCGCCGCCGGGGGCTCCGCCACGCCATCCTTCGTGCTCGACTTCCTCGAGCGCGCCATCGCTCCGGACCCGAAGGACCGGATCCGGACCGTGGAGGCGTTCCGCGGCGAGCTCGACTCGGTGCTTGACCGCTACGAGGTCGGCCCGGACGGCGCGAACGTGGACCTCGCCCCCCTGCTCGACGCCGAGGACGTCTCCGAGATGCTCACCATGCGCCAGCCCGGGGAGGACCTCCCGGTGGAGGCCATGCCGGCCTACGCGGAGAAGATCGACACCGACCAGGAGGTCGCCCCGCTGCGCTCCGACAGCCAGCCGACCGCGCTCATCCCCGAGAAGAAGAAGCCCCAGCCGATCGCGCAGGCGCCTTTCAGCGAACGCGGCACCGTGGTCACGCGATCCAAGGCCACCGAGATCGGCTGGGTGCGCCCCGGCGGCGGCGGGGAAACGGTCGTGGACGCGCTGCCCCTCGACTGGCTGCGCATCGAGGCGGGGCGCTTCCACATGGGCACCCCCGAGCACGTCTCCGGCGCCGGCGCGGGCGAGCGCCCGGTGCGCACGGTCCAGATCAGCAAGCCGCTCCTTGTCCTGGCCACCCCCGTGACACGCCGGACATGGAGCAGCCTGATGGGCAACGACCCGTCTACGCAGCGGGGCGGGACCCCCGACTCCCCGGTCGACACCGTGAGCTGGTGGGAGGCCCTGGCCTTCTGCAACGCCCTCTCCCGCGCGCTCTCCCTCGAGGAGTGCTACGTGTTCCAGGGCATCCCCACCGACGCCAGGCCCGGCCAGGGCTGGGCCTGCACCCAGGTGACCTTCAAGGGCCTGAGCTGCCCCGGGTTCAGGCTGCCGACCGAGGCCGAGTGGGAGTACGCGGCCCGCGCCGCGGCGGGCAAGGAGGGGGACGCGGCAGGCCTCCGCGGCATGCTCGGCAGCGTCGCCCAGTGGGTCTGGGACTGGTACGCCAACGACTACTACCGGACCCGCCCGAACCCGGACGTCGATCCCCTCGGCCCTGACAAGGGCACCTTCCGCGTTCGCCGCGGCTACGACTGGGTCTTCCCCGACGAGCCCTGCCGGCTGGGCTACAGGGACTGGTGCAAGCCCGAGCAGAGGAAGCCCTTCTTGAGCTTCCGGCCCGTACGCTCGTTGGTTGGGGGTTAGCGGAGCCCGACTAACCCCCGGCGCTCTCCCCCATCTTCTCCACGATCGCCGCGAGATCCTCCGCGCGAGCCTTCTCCTCGGCCTCCCGCACGCGACAGTGCTCGAAGGCGGCGGTCACTGCCTTGCCGTTCGAGAAGGAGCGGGCGCTCTTCAGGAGCTTCCGTCCCACCTCGGTGAGAAAGGTCCGGATGCTGCGCTCGCGCCGGCGGCGTTTCTCCTGCACGGCCGCGGCCTGCTCGAGCACGACGTTGTCCTCGGTGGCGCTCTGCCGAGCCGTCCGCACCTCGCTCGTGTCGACGCGCGCTCGCTCGAGCTCGAGGTTCTTCTGCTGCTCGACCACCTCGGCGAGCAGGGCCGCCGCCCACGGGCCGAGGTCGTTGAGCTTCTGCCTCGGCATCTTGTCGCGGACCCCCGGGGGCAGGCGGTGGAGCTGCTCGAGGGCCGTCGGCAGGTCCTTCTTGCGCAGCGCCTCCACGGCCGCCTCGAGGACCTCGGCCCGGTCTTCGAGGGCGAGCAGCCTGCGGGTCATGCGCTTGCGACGCTCCGACGAGCTGACCTGGGAGTCCTCGAGCTCACGCCGCAGCTCCTCGTGGCGTCTCTCGAGCTCGGCGAGGTGGGCGTCGATCTCGACGCGTTCTCTCTCGAGGCGCTCCTGCATTCGCTTCGTCAACCCCGGCCAGCCGGGGGAGCCGGCCTGGATCCAGGCCTCGGCGATGCAGGCGCAGAGCTCCGAAGGCCACGCTTCCAGCTGCTCGGCGCGACGGCGGCTGCGAGCGAGGGCCTTCTTCGCGGACTCCAGATACGATGGATCCGCCCCTCGGCCCAGCAGCCGCCCCATCACGCCGGAGCCGCGTTGAACGGCGTCGCGCAGCTCCTCGAGCAGGATGTCCTCGGTCGGGTGCGGGCGCTCCGGGAGCTCGGGCACGCGCACTACTATCCCGGCGAGCTGGGCGAGCGGAGCGCTCTGCTCGCCGCCCCCCGAATTCTCCTCAGGCATCACCCTCCCTCAGCTTCGCTATCAGCTCGTCCCGCTTGCGCAGCTCCTCTCGCAGCAGGGCGTTCTCACGGGTGAGCTCGAGCCGCTCCCGAGCGAGCCGCAGGGCGGTGACCATGTCGCCCTCCTGCACGGGCTTGGTCATGAAGCGGTAGATCTCTCCCTTGTTGATCGCCTTGACCGCGAGGTCGAAGTTGCCCTTGCCGGTCAACATGATGCGCACGGCGTCGGGGCGCAGGATTCGCGCCCGCCTCAGGAGCTGCAGGCCGTCCATCTCGGGCATGACGTAGTCGCTGATGATGATGTCGAAGTCGTCCCCTTCGAGAGCCACGAGGGCCTGGCGCGGGTCGGTCTCGTGCACCGCCGCGTAGCCGTGCTTCTCGAGCATCTTCGTGATCACCATGCCCTGGATTCGGTCGTCCTCGACGAGCAGTATCCGAAACTGGGCCGGCGACGGCTGCGTCATGCTTCTTCCTCCAATGTGTGTCGCCCACACAGTCTACCGGAGGGGCGCGCGGCGGCAAAGGGGAGGCTCACTCCATGTGCCTCGCGCGGGCGATCCGCAGGAGCGGGGTGACCTCCGCGAGGGCGTCGTCGACCTGCCCGAGATCCACGGCCAGCGAGGTCGTCTCGCCGGCGTCGCAGAGATCCTCCACGCGCCGGCAGAGCTCGCTCAGGCGGTGGGCACCTATCTGGGCGGCTGCCGACTTCAGCGTGTGCGCTGCCCGGCTCGCCGTCTCGAGGTCGCCCTCGTCGATCCCGCGCCGCGCCTCGGCGATGTGCTTGGGTGCGTCGTCTAAGAAGATGTCGATCACCGAGACGACCAGCTCGGAGCCGCCGATGGACACGAGGGCTTCTATCGCGGCCAGGTCGAGCTCCTCGAGTTGGTCGATGGACGAGCCCTCGCGCTCCACCACTATCTCGAGCTCGTCTTCGGTGGTGTCTCTCTCCGCGGCGGCCGCGCGGTGCTCCTTGCGAGCCCAGCTCAGCAGGGCCTCGTCGAGGTCGGACTGGGAGACGGGCTTGGTGATGACGGCGTCCATGCCGGCCGCGAGGCAGCGCTTGCGGTCTTTATCCATGGCGTACGCGGTCAGGGCCAGGATCGGCCGGCGCGCGCACGGCCCGTCGCCGCCGCGGATGGCCCTGGTGGCGGCGAAGCCGTCCATCTCGGGCATCTCGCAGTCCATGAGCAGGACGTCGAAGACCCGCTCGTTGGCCAGGGAGACTGCGACGCGGCCGTTAGCCGCGAGGGTGACCTCGCAACGAAGCCCCTCGAGCATCCTGCGCACTACGAATTGGTTGACCGGGTTGTCCTCGGCCACGAGGACCTTCCAGCCGCCGACGCTCTCGGTCCCTGCCTCCGGGGTCACGGCACGATCCTCCAACACGACCGGCAGGGTCTCCTCGGTCGCCGTCGGGTCCACCGAGCGCAGGCACCAGCGGAAGAGCGTCCGCCGGGACAGGGGCTTGGTCAGGAAGCGGCGTATCCCCACCCTCCGGAGCTCCGCGACCCCCGAACGATCGGCCATGGCCACCATGGGGACGGTCTTCAGGCTGCGCAGGGAGGGGTTCTCGCCAACCTGCGCGAGCAGATCGAGCCCGTCCTCCTCAGGCATTCGGAGGTCCACCAGGGCCAGCTCGAAGGGCTCCTCCGTCATCACGGCCGCCCGAAGCACCTCCATGGCCTCCAGCGCCGACGAGGCCCCGCTGGCCTTCATGCCCCATGCCTCGAGCTGGCACACCGCCGCCTCACGTGATGTCTCGTGATCGTCCACCACGAGCACGGGGCGGCCCTCGAGGCGCGGGTCTCCCGAGACCGGGCCCGAGCCCTCGAAGGAGGCGGCCTCGGGCAGGCCCAGGCGCAGCGACCAGGCGAAGACGCTGCCCTTGCTCGGCGTGCTCTCCACGCTCAGCTCCCCGCCCATGAGCTCGGCGAGCTGCTTGCAGATGGCCAGGCCGAGGCCGGTCCCGCCGAACTCACGCGTGATGGAGGTGTCGGCCTGGCTGAAGGCTTCGAAGATGGCCCCGAGGCGGCCGGCGGCGATGCCCAGGCCCGTGTCCCGAACCTCGAACTGCACCCGCGCCTCGTCCCCTTCCGCCTCGATCAGCCCGACCCGCACGGAGACACCGCCGGTCTCGGTGAACTTGATGGCGTTGCCGACCACGTTGCTGAGGATCTGGCGTACCCGCACCGGGTCGCCCACCACGCGCTCGGGCACCCCCGCGCCGAAGCAGGACGCGAGCTCGAGGCCCTTCGCTTCGGCCGACTCGCTCATCAGGTAGAGGGCGTCGTCGACGAGGTTGCCGAGCCCGAACTCGACGCTCTCGATGGGGAGGCGCCCCGCCTCGATGCGGCTGAAGTCCAAGATGTCGTCGATGAGCACGAGCAGGGCGTCGCCCGAAGAGCGGATCACCCTCAGGAGCTCCCTCTGCTCGGCGTCGAGGCCGGTCTGGGAGAGGAGCTCGGTCACTCCGAGCACGCCGTTGAGCGGTGTACGGATCTCGTGGCTCATCTTGGCCAGGAACTCCTCCTTGGCCTTCATCGCCGCCGAGAGCTTGCGGTTGACCTCCCGCAGCGCGAGCCGGCTGTCGCTCAGCTCGCGGATCATGGTGTCGCGCTGCTGCGTGAGCCTGTAGTTCCGCGAGTGCTGCCGCACCCGGGCGACGAGCTCCACCGCGCTCGGCAGGCCGATGAGGAAGTCGGTGGCGCCGTTGCGGAAGGCGTCCGCCTTGGTCATGGGCTCGGCCTTGGGCGCCAGCATCACGACCGGGACCTCCCGAGTGCGCGGGTGCACCCTCAAGAAGCGCACGACAGTCATGCCGTCGATCCCCGGCATCTGGAGGTCCAAGACCACCACCGAGGGCGAGATCTCCAGGGCCGTCGCCAGCGCCTTCTGGGGCTCGAGGCAGAGGTGCACCTCGATGGCCGCGTCCTGGCGGAGCCGCCTCTCGATCTCCTCGGCGACGATCGCCTCGTCGTCCACCACGAGCACGACCACACCCTCCTCGACGGGCGTCTCTGGTGTGACCGCTTGGTGCCCTTCCGCGCTCATGTTCCCTCTTGCCATATCCAGGATAGCACCGCCGCAGCAGGGCTGGCGAGCTGCTATCGACCGACCAGGCGCAGCACGCGCTGCGGATCAAAGCCCACCAGGACCTGATCTCCTATCACCAGGATCGGAACTCCGCTGAGCCGGGACGGATCTACGCCGGCGCGCCTCGCGGCGGCCGTGATCTCCGCGGTCGCGCCCCTGTCCTTCTCCACGTCCTTCTCCACGAAGGGGATGCCTTTGCGTTTCAAGAAGCTGCGCGCCTTGGTACAGACGCCGCACCAGGAGGCGGAGTAGAGACGCACGACCTCGTCGCCGGCCGGGGCCGCGTCCGCACCCGCCTCGGCGCCGCCTGAAGAGAGCTTGAGGTTGAGGAGCGAGCCCTGCACGGCTTCGCAGGGGTAGCTTCCGTCGGCGGCGGCCTTGCTCAGGTCGGCCACGAAGAACCAGCCGGGGCGGTCGCGCTCCATGTCGTAGACCACGACGCGTGCCCGCGCGTGCGCCGGAATCTCCGATAGCGAGGAAGCTGTCTCGAACTTCCCGGTCTGTCGATCGAGGTAGCGGAAGTAGAGGTCGCTGCTCCCCTCCACCACCCGCGGCGGCTCGGGGGCCGCCTCCTCGGGAGCCTCGCCGGGGGCCTTCGCGGAGCGGTCGCCGCGACACCCCGGAGGCGTGACGAGGAGAGTCAAGGCTGCGAGCAGGAGCAGACGAGGCATCGTCGCCTGTCTGACAAAGGGCGGCGCGGCGCGCAAGCGACCTTGACCGGGAACCGGGCGATGTGCGTTTCTCGAAGCGTACCCAGCGAATCGACCACAGACTCCGGGGAGGAAGAGAGCACATGCGCTTTGTCCTGGCGGGAACGCCGGAGGACTACCCGGTCCAGCTCACCCCCTTGTGGGAGCACCCGGGTCACCGCTTCGAGCGGGTAGACGAGCTGGCGGAGCTCTGCGCGGCCGGCGGGGCAGGCGTTTCGCAGGCGAGACGCCACTACCGCGGGGCGTTTCCCCAGCGAAACACCTTGCTTGCGGGGCGGGCGTTTCGCGAGCGAAACACCTTGTTTGGCGAGGAGGAGCCCGACGCCTGCTTCGTGTCCGAGGAGGAGCTGAGATCCGGCGACCCGGATGCCGTGCGGAACCTGCGCACCTGCGCGCCCGAGCTGCCGCTCATAATGCTCGCGGGCGTGGCGAGCCCGGAAGCGGAGTTGCTCGCCCTGACCGCCGGCGCCGACGGCATCCTCGACGGAGGGGAGGACGAGGTCGGCATCGTGAAGCTGGTGCGGCGGCTGGCCGAGCACCGCGGGCGCCTGAGCGAGTGCCACAGCGTAGCCGGGGCTCGCAGGGTGCTCGTAGTCGACGACGACACAGACTTCGTGCTGCCAGTGACCAGGGAGGTCATGGACCGGGCCGGCATCGCCGTGGCGACGGCGAACAACGCCGAAGACGGGCTGCGACTGATGCGCTCGCAGGCCTTCAGCGTCCTGCTGACCGACCTGAGGATGCCCGGGCTCTCGGGCGAGCAGCTCGTCGACGCGGCGCTGCGCTTCGACTCACGCGTGGTCCCCGTGGTGATGACGGGCTTCGCCAGCCTCGACAGCGCGGTGGCCTGCCTCCGCGCCGGGGCTGCTGACTTCGTCACCAAGCCCTTCGACACGAGCAACCTCGTCGAGGTGATCGAGCGCGCGTGGCGGCGCTCCTTCCTCGCGGCGGTGAGGGCGCAGAGGCCGCAGCGGGCGAGCGAGGGCATGAGGGTGCTGCTCGCTGGAGGCGACGTGGCCGGCAGCGACGAGCTCGGCGACCTGTTGGCCGCGGCCCCGGAGGGCATCGCCCACGTGGACCGGGCGGACTCCCTCGACGACTGCGCCGCCATGCTCTCCGCCGGCCCATACGACATCCTGCTGATCGACGTGGACGCGCCCGGCCGAAACCTCGAGGACTACGCGCGCGTCCACGCCGCGGGCTTGAGCCTGCCCGTCGTCGCGCTCACCTCGTCGAAGGGGGACGCGACCGCCGAGCAGGTGCTGCTCTGTGGTGCGCAGGACTACCTGGTCAGGGACACCCTGAGCCCGGAGCTGCTGGTCGCCAGGCTGCGACACGTGATCGAGCGCCAGAAGGTGCTGGCCGACCTCGAGCGCCTCGCCGAGGACACACGGGCGAGCGACCTGGGGCGCTGGCAGGTGATCGAGCGGAGCCTCGACGCCGTCCTCGTCACCGACGACGAGGACACGATCCTGAGGGCCAACCCGGCAGCCGAGCTGCTCTTCGGGAGACCTGCGACCGAGCTGATGGGCTCGTCGATGACCAGCCTGGCCACCACCACGGAGGACGGGCTGCTGGACATCGTGCGCCCTGACGGCGCGCGCCGCCTCGGAGAACCGCGCCCCACGCGGACGACCTGGAGGAACAGGCCGGCGACGCTCTGCAACATCCGCGACGTCACCGACCGCAGCCGCGCCGCCGAGCTGGAGAGGCGCCTGATCCACGCTGACCGCCTCGCCTCCATCGGACAGCTCGCCGCGGGCGTCGCCCACGAGATCAACAACCCGCTGGCCTTCCTGATCGGGAACACCTCCATGATGACCGAGCTCATGGACGGCCTCGACGCCGCCCTCGACGAGCTCTCGGCCCTCGGCGCCGGCGAGGGCGGCTCCGACAGGCGCACCGCGGAGGTGCTGCGCCGCCACCGCATCGGCTCGACCATGGCCGAGATGCGCGAGATGTTGGAGGACAACGTCTCCGGCCTCGAGCGCATCCGCAAGGTCTCGAGAAACCTGAAGGTTTTCAGCCGGGCCGAGCGTGACCAGGTCGACAGGGTCTACCTGAACGACGTCGTCGACACGGCCTGCGACCTCTCTTTCAACGAGATCCGGCACCGCGCCCGGCTGGTCAAGGACCTGGGCGAGGTCCCCACGATCACGGGAGACAAGTCCAAGCTCTGCCAGGTGCTCGTGAACCTGCTGCTCAACGCGGCCCACGCCATCGAGCCCGGCGACGCCGCGAGGAACCAGATCAAGGTCGAGACGGTCAGGGGGCGCGACCACGTGGAGCTTCGCGTGACGGACACGGGCTCGGGCATCCCGAGAGAGGACCTCGCCCGCATCTTCGACCCCTTCTTCACGACCAAGCCGCGCGGCGTCGGCACCGGCCTCGGGCTCTCGCTCTGCACCGAGATCGTCGGGCAGCACGGGGGCGAGATCGGCGTCGACAGCAAGGTGGGCCGCGGGAGCACCTTCGTGGTCTACGTGCCGCTCGACACGGGAATCGGGCTCAGCCCCGAGCGCGCCGCCGTCGAAGAGGTGGCCGTCGAGCCGGACCCGGAGCGCCTGCGCGTGCTCATCGTGGACGACGACACCCAGGTGAGGCGGGCGCTGCGGCGCATGATCGAGGCGCGGCACGAGGTCGTGGCAGCCGAAGGGGGCCCCGAGGCCATAGATCTCCTCTCCCGCGACCGGCGCTTCGACGCCATCTTGTGCGACCTCATGATGCCAGACGCCGACGGGGTCGCGGTCTACCAGCACCTCCGCGCGATAGCGCCCAACCTGGCCGCGAAGCTGGCCTTCGTCAGCGGCGGCTCGCTCGGCGGGCGCCTCGACAGCCTCCCGGAGGACGAGAAGCCGCAGCTCCTGAAGAAGCCCTTCTCCCGCCAGAAGCTCCTGGACTTCGTGAGCGAGCTGGCGGCGGCGGAGCTTGGAGACGACACCGTCGAGAGCTGATCATCGCTCCGACCCAAGCCCCCTCGACATGAGCACCGCGTCCTCCCCGTCCCTGTAGTAACGCGGGCGGAGGCCGACGCGGACGTAGCCGCGGCGGTCGTAGAGGGCGATGGCGGCCTCGTTGGAGGCGCGCACCTCCAAGAAGATCACCCGCCCCCCCCCACCAGCGAGCGGCGACACAGGTCCTCGAGCAGGGCCGCGGCGCGCACCACGATCCCCGAGATGCAGAAGCCGCACTGCGCGGCCTGGTGGTCGAGCAGCGCCTGCTGGACGGGGTGAGCCGTGCCGTCGGCGGACAATCCCTCGACGGTCGTGACCGG
>CAZQPP010000189.1:10378-14071 GCA_964594295.1 uncultured Myxococcales bacterium
CGCGACGCCGGAGCTCGGGCTCGACCGCGACGGAGAGGAGCTCCACCTCGTCGGCGGCCTGCCGAGCCACGTAGTAGCCGGCCGGCCCGGCGCCGAGGTGAGCGATCGAGAGCATGGCCCCCTGCTCGCCGAGCCACTCGCGTAGCGATTCCTCGCTCCAGCAGGCCGCGGGATCTCCGCCGAAGGCGCCCACGGAGAGGGCCGAGACGAAGGCCAGATCGGCCTGTCGCGCGGGCAGCACCGCGGGAAGATCAGGCACCCGGTCCTGCCGACTCGGGGTGGACGTAGACCCTCTTGATGGAGGCGTCGAGCGCGCACACAGCCTGCTCGAGGGCGTCCACGGCCGCCGCCACGTTGCCGCCGTGCCCGGAGGCGTCCACGTCGGCGTCGACCATCACGAGGACGCTCTGGGGGCCCATCTGCAGCGTGCGCAGCTCCACGAGGGCCTTCACCTCGGGGGCCGCCTCGAGGGCGCCCACGATGCGCCCGCGCAGCTGCGGGTGCACCGACTCTCCGAGCAGGAGCGAGTGGACCTCGCGGCCCAGGAAGAAGGCTATGCACCCGAGGATGAGGCCGATGATGATGGAGGCCACCGAGTCGAAGGCGGCGATCCCGGTGAGGTCCACGAGGCCGAGACCCAGCAGCGCCACCACCAGGCCCACGAGGGCCCCGGCGTCCTCGAGCAGGACCGTGAAGATCACGGGGTCGCGGGCCTCCCTGATGGCTCGGAGCGGACCCATCTCACCCATGGTCTTGCGGAAGGACCTCAGGGCGACCGCGAAGGCGCCGCCCTCGAAGAAGATGGCTCCCACCAACACGCTGTAGCCCCACGCCCTTGAGCCGGTGGCCTCGACCGGGTGGTACAGCCGGTGCACGCCCTCGTAGATACTGAACACGGCCCCGCCGGCGAAGATGCCCATGGCCACGAGGAAGGCCCAGAAGTAAGCCTCCTGCCCGTATCCGAAGGGGTGCAGCGGATCCGGCTTCCTGCGCGCCCGGCGCAAGCCGATATAGAGCAGCACCTGGTTGCTCGTGTCGGCCAGCGAGTGGACCGACTCGGCGAGCATGGCGCCGCTCCCGGTGAAGAACGCGGCCAACCCCTTGAGCACGGCGATCGCGAGGTTGCCGCTGAAGGCCGCGACGAGGGGCAGGAGAGAGCTCGGAGGAGCGGACATGCCCGATCTCTACCTCATCTGTCGTCGGCCTGCGCCCACGAGAGGACGATCTCCCTCAGGGCGTCGACTCCCTCCCCGCTCTTCACGCTCACCGAGCTGGTCGCCGACCTGCCGAGCCCGGACCAGCCGGCGATCGCCTCCACGGCCGGCTTCCTCTTGTGGCGAGGGAGCTGGTCGGCCTTGGTGGCGACGACCTGCACCCGCAGGCCGCGCCTCGTCGCGCGGTCGAGCAGCTCACGCTCGAGGTCGCCCGGCCGCCGGCGGATGTCCACCAGCAGGAGCAGGCCGCGCAGGGCCGGGCGCCCGGACACGGTCGCCAACACGAGCTCGCGGAGCTCCGCGCGAACCTTCGGCGGCACCTTGGCGTAGCCGAGCCCGGGCAGGTCGACGAGCACGGCTCGGCGCGAGAGCTCGAAAAGGTGGAGAAGGCGCGTGCGGCCGGGCGTGCGGCTGGTGCGGGCCACCTTCGCACCGAGCAGGGCGTTCAGGAGCGACGACTTGCCCACGTTGGAGCGCCCCCCGACGGCGATCTCACAGAGCTCGTGGTCCGGCCCCGCGAGGGGGCTCTTGGAGGCGCCGAGGTAGGGTCCTTTTGAGGAGCTCATTGCGCGCTCACCGGTACCACGAAGACAGTGGGCTTGCGCCCCAGCTCCTTGCGGAAGAAGCGGCGCACGAGGATGCGCACCTCCCCGCGCAGGGCGTCCTCGCTCATGCCCGGCGGGAGATCCTCGAGGCAGCCCTCCACGAAGCCCACGGCGGCGTCGAGGAGAGCGCCGTCGTCGGTCACCAGACCGCTCGACTCCAGGCTCAGGCGCAGCCTCCTGCCGCCTCGCGGCTTCCCGCGCGCCAGGCGGGCGACGACGACCCCGTTCCAGGCCAGGCGGGTTTTCTCGGCGAGGTGGAGGGCCTCGGCGGTGCCGACGCGCGCGCCGTCGTTGTAGAAGGGCTCCGCCTCGACGCGGCTGATCTCCGCGACGTCGTCCCCCGCGACGCCGAGGACAGCGCCGTCCTCGACGACGTGCACGTCCTCCACGCCGAGCTCAGCGGCCAGGTCCGCGTGGGCCCGCAAGAAGGCATACTCGCCGTGGACGGGCACGAAGTGCCGCGGCCGCAGCAACGAGATCACCTCCGACAGCTCCTCCCGCTTCGCGTGGCCCGACGCGTGCACCCCGTTGCCGGCGTGCGGGAGGACGCACCGGGCGCCGAGGCGCATCAGGTCGTTGACCAGGCGGTAGATGGGGCGCTCGTTGCCCGGGATGACGCGGCTCGAGAAGATGACGAGGTCGGCGGCGCCGACCCTCAACCCCGAGTGCTCCCCCTTGCCGACACGCACGAGCACGCTGCGGGGCTCCGCCTGGCTGCCGGTGCAGGCGACGAGGACCCGGTCCATGGGGAGGGAGTCGGCCTCGGAGATGTCGAGCACCTCGCCCTCCCCCGGGAGCGGAAGAGATGTCGTGGCCCGGCCCACCTCCAGGTAGGTGTCCATGCTCCTCCCCGCGACGCAGAGCTGCCGCCCCGTCTCGCGGGCGACGCGCCAGAGGGTGCTCAGGCGGTAGAGGTTCGAAGCGAAGAGCGTCACGACCACGCGCCCCGGCCAGCTCCGAACGTGCTCGGCGAGGCGCTCTCCGACCTTGAGCTCGGAGCCCGTGCGGCCGGCGAGCATGGCGTTCGTGGAGTCGCTCAGGAGCAGGTGCACTCCCCGGTCTCCGGTGGCCCGGAAGCCCTCCACGTCGAAGGCTACCCCGTCCGCGGGGTCGGCCTCGATCTTGAAGTCCCCGGTGTGCACGATGGTCCCGGCGGCCGTCCTCAGGACGAAGGCCACGCAGTCGGGGATGGAGTGGGTGACCCTCAGGAAGGAGAGATCGAAGGGGCCCAGCTGGACCTGGTCTCCCGGGGCGACCTCGTGGAAGGGGACCCTCTCGGCGAGCCCGTGCTCGCTCAGGCGCTTGTGCACGAGCCCCAGGGTGAAGGCCGTGCCGTACACGGGGGCGTCGAGCAGGGGCAACACCCAACGCAGCGCGCCGACGTGGTCCTCGTGCCCGTGGCTCAAGACCACGCCGCGCACCCTGCCCTTGAGCCCCGCGAGCACGTCGAGGTTGGGCATGAGGTGCTCCACGCCCACGGTGGTGGCGTCTGGGAAGCGCACGCCGCAGTCCAACATGAGGTAGTCGTCGCCCTGCCTGACGAGCATGGCGTTCATGCCGATCTCACCGAGCCCGCCGAGGGGGATCAGGTGTACCGGCCAGTCTCCGGGCAGCATGCGCATCGCAGGGGTTTATCGGCGGGCGAGTGGCGGCGCAAGCGGGGCCGCAGGTGAGACGACGGGGCTGGAGGCCCGGAGCAAAGGCTGCTATCGTCCGGGGTCGTGCGAGTCTTCCCCCAAGGCGACTGTAGAGGAACGGTCCCTATGTGCTCCGCCGTCGTGGCGGTCGCGCTGTCGCTCTGCCTCGCGCTCGGCCCGGCCTATGCGCGCGGCGGGGCGCGACAGAGGGCCGCCGAGCGGCCGACCGGGGTCATC
>CAZQPP010000190.1:0-14023 GCA_964594295.1 uncultured Myxococcales bacterium
AAGTGCGGCGCGGACGGCTGCGGCGGCACCTGCGGGACGTGCGAGGAGGGAGCGCCCTGCCGCGCCGGCGAGTGCGTCCAGCTCGACTGCGACCCCTCCTGCGACGGGAGGGTTTGCGGCGCGAACGGATGCGGGGGGGCCTGCGGCGGCTGCGGCTCGGGTGAGATCTGCACGGATGAGGGGGCGTGCGCGCCCTGCAAGCCAGACTGCGAGGGCAAGGACTGCGGCCGGGACGGCTGCGGCGGCGTCTGCGGCACCTGCGACGACCAGAGCCCCTGCACCGACGACGCCTGTGACGAGGCCGGCGCCTGCACCTTCGTCGCCGTAGAGGAAGGCAGCCCGTGCACCGACGGCGACGAGTGCAGCGTGGGCGACACCTGCGTGGGAGGTGAGTGCCGGGCCGGCGCGCCGATCGAGTGCGAGGACGGAAACGAGTGCACCGGCGACGCCTGCAACCCCAAGGTGGGCTGTGTGCACACCTACAGCACCGGCGCCTGCTCGGACGGTGACGAGTGCACCGAGGGCGACGTCTGCGAGGAGGGCGTGTGCCTCTCGGGAGGGCCGCGGGACTGCGACGACCTGAACCCGTGCACGATCGACGGCTGCGACCCCACCTGGGGCTGCAGCTACTCGGAGAACACGGAGCCCTGCTCCGACGGAGACGAGTGCACCGAGGGGGACGTGTGCGCGGGGGGCGAGTGCCGGAGCGGAGGGCCGCGGGACTGCGACGACCAGAACCCGTGCACGAACGACGGCTGCGACCCGGCCTCGGGCTGCACCTACGTGGACAACACGGAGCCCTGCTCGGATGGAGACGAGTGCAGCGAGGGCGACGCCTGCAGCGGAGGGCAGTGCGTGGCGGGAGGGCCGCGGGACTGCGACGACTCGAACGTGTGCACGAACGACGGCTGCGATCCGTCGTCGGGCTGCACGCACGACGACATCTCCTGCGACGACCAGAATGGCTGCAGCGCCGACGGCTGCGATCCCGTCACCGGGTGCACACACAGCCCGGCGCTGGGACCCGGCTGCTGCGCCACGGTCGCGGACTGCATGGACGGCCGGGCGTGCACCGCCGACGCCTGCGACCCGGTCGCCTTCACCTGCGCCCACGACAGCGCGCCCCACGGGGGCGCACCTTGCGACGCCGGGCTCGGTCCACGTAGCGGCTTCTGCGCGGCCGGGGAATGCGTCGCCGACACCGTCGCGCCCGACCCGCCGGTGATCACGGGCACGGATCCCGAGTCCCCGTCGAGCGTGAGCACGCCGCTGGTCGCCGGTGAGGCCGAGCCCTTCTCGAGGCTCGGCTTCTACTTCCTCGCCGACTGCACGGGGGAGCCCGCGGGCACCGCGGAGGCCGCCGAGGACGGCAGCTTCGCCATCGCGCTCATGGTGCCGGAG
The DNA here is from genome assembly GCA_964594295.1 of uncultured Myxococcales bacterium. Taxonomy (GTDB): domain Bacteria; phylum Myxococcota_A; class UBA9042; order UBA3505; family UBA3505; genus CAZQPP01. The sequence goes on from CAZQPP010000190.1 coordinate 1,402, forward strand.
GACAGCGCGAGCACCATCTACGCCACGGCGACCGACGGCGCAGCCAACACCTCCGAGTGCAGCGCGGGCTTCGACTTCACGCACGACGGCACGGCCCCCGCCAGGCCCGAGATCACGGACACCGCGCCGGGTTCGCCTTCGCCGGAGACCGAGGTGACGGTGCACGTGCAGACCGAGGCAGGTGCCGTGGTCTCCGTGCACCTCGCCTGCGGGGCCGAGCCCGTGGAGTCGGGCACGGCGGACGAGACCGGCGCGGCGGACATCAGCCTCACCGTCCCGGAGGACCGGACCACGACGTTCTTCGCCCGGGCCACAGACGAGGTCGGCAACACCTCGGAGTGCTCGGAGGGCTACGCCTACACCAACGACAGGACCGTGCCCGAGGTCTCGCTCTCGGGAACCTCGCCGCCCTCCCCGAGCTGGCGCCAGGAGCCGACGGTGGAGGGGAGCACCGAGGCAGGCGCCGCGGTGTCTCTGTACACGTCGGCCGACTGCAGCGGCGACGCCGTCGCGACCGGCACCGCGGACGGCGTCGGCGACTTCGCGATCCAGGTGGTGGTGGACGAGGGGAGCACGACGCTGTTCTACGCGACGGCCGTGGACGCGGCGGGGAACGCCTCCGAGTGCAGCGCCGACAGCGTCACCTACGTGCACGACACCTCGTCGGTCTGCGGGGACGACGAGTGCACCGGGTCCGAGACCTCGTCGGACTGCCCGCGGGACTGCCCTCTGGACGGCTTCTCCTACGTGCCGCCCGGGGAGTTTCTCATGGGCTCCACTCCGGACGAGCTCTGGCACAGCCCGGACGAGGCGCCGCAGCGGAGGGTGGAGATCACCCGGGGCTTCTGGCTCAAGGCGACCGAGGTGACCCAGGGGGAGTGGAAGGCGCTGATGGGCGCGGACCAGAACCCCTCCTTGCACGCGTCCTGTGGGGACGACTGTCCGGTGGACAGCGTGAGCTGGTGGGCGGCCCTGGAGTATTGCAACGCGCTCTCGGCTTCCGAGGGGCTGGCGGAGTGCTACCTCCTCGAAAACTGCAGGGACGTGACGGATCCGGGAGGGGCGAAGAACAGGGTCTGCTCCAAGGCCACCGTGACCGCGGAGGACGGCAACCCCCTGCTCTGCGAGGGCTACCGCTTGCCGACCGAGGCGGAGTGGGAGCACGCCGCCCGCGCCGGGACGACTACATCGGCCTACGGGGGACCCTACGAAGCGGAGGGGACGGGCTGCGTGCAGGAGCCGGTCCTCGACCCCCTCGGCTGGTACTGCAAGAGCTCCGGGAGGACGACCCACCCGGCCGGCTTGATGCGCGCGAACGCGTGGGGCCTCCACGACATGCTCGGCAACATCGGTGAGTGGGTGTGGGACCGCTACGAGAGCAGCTACTACGGCAGGCAGGTCGCCGATCTGGCCGGCGCTGCCGACGTCGACCCCCTCGGCTCCACCTACGGCTCCAGCCGCGTTCTCCGGGGCGGCAGCTGGAACGATCAGCCAAGGGGCAGCCGCTCCGCCGTCCGCGCGGATTGGCCGCCGAGCTACGGCTACGAGGTCATGGGCTTCCGCCCCTCCAGGACGATCTTCGCCCGCACCGCCTGCTGGGAGGAGCCCGGCTGCGACGACGCCAGCGAGTGCACCGTCGACGAGTGCCGAGACGGCGCCTGCTGGCATGTGCCCCGCGCCTGCGAGGCCGATCTCCCCTGCACGACAGGGCGCTGCCAGGAGGAGGTGGGCTGCGTCACGATCCAGTCCGCCGACGGCGCCGCGTGCGACGCGGGCAAGGGCCCCGGGACCGGCCTGTGCGAGGCGGGTGAGTGCAAGCCGGACGAGGTGGCGCCTGCGAAGCCCACGATCTCACATACGGCCCTGCGCTCTCCCTCTGGTGACAGGACCCCGACGATATACGGAACGGCCGAGCCCGGCGCGACCGTCAGGCTCTACGCGAACGACAGGTGCGACGGCTACGTCCTCGGCGAGGGAGTTGCTGACGCGGGGGGCAAGTTCGCCATCGATGCCGCGGTCCCCGCGAACACCAAGACGAGGATCCATGCGAGCGCCACGGACGCTGCGGGGAACGAGTCCGACTGCTCGAACGGGGTGTGGCAGGAGCACGACGACATCGCGCCGGACGCGCCGGAGCTCACCGGGACCGACCCGGCCTCACCGGGACAGAGCAGGTCGCCTCGGATCGAGGGGAAGACGGAGCCCTATGCCACGGTGGCGATCTTCGTCGACGAGCACTACTGCACCTACTCCCGCGGCAACCGCTTCGCCATTGCGTTCGGAGCCGCCGGCGAAGACGGCACCTTCTCGGCGCCCCTCGACGATCCCCCCTACCGCTCCTACGAGGTGGAGGTCTCCAGCACGACCACCTTCTGGGCGGCGGTCGAGGATGGCGCCGACAACCGTTCCCCGTGCTCGGCGAAGGGCGTGACCTACGTCCACGACGACGTGGCGCCGGAGACGCCGGAGCTCACCGGGACCGACCCGTCCTCGCCGGGCGCCAGCGCGAGCCCGTGGATACTCGGCACGGGAGAGGCTGGATCGCTGGTCTCGCTCTTCGCGAGCTCGGACTGCAGCGGCGTGGCCCTCGCGAGCGGCGTCGTCGCCGGAGACGGAGCTCTCGCGGTCGAGGTGGAGGTCGCGCCCGACAGCACTACGACCTTCTACGCGAAGGCCGCCGACAGGGCCGGCAACGAGTCCTCGTGCTCGGCTACCGGCGTCGAGTACGTGCACGGGTGCGCGGCCGCGTGTGGGGACGGGTGCTGCGCGGCGGAGGAGACGCCGTCGAGCTGCCCGCTGGACTGCAGGCCGGAGGGCTACGTCTACGTGCCGCCGGGTGAGCTCATGATGGGAGCGCCCGCGGACGAGCTCGGGATCTGGGCTCCGGAGGGGCCCCAGCGGAGGGTCCGGATCACGGGCGGCCTCTGGATGAAGGCGACCGAGGTCACCCAGAAGGAGTGGCGGGACCTGATGGGGACGGATCCGTCGAGGTTCTCGTCCTGCGGCGACGAGTGCCCCGTCGAGCGGGTGAGCTGGTGGGACGCCGTGACCTACTGCAACGCCCGGTCGGCTGCCGATGGGCTCGAGGAGTGCTACGAGCTCGGCGACTGTACGGGGACGGTCGGAGGTGGCTGTGCTTCGGACGAAGAGGACTGCACCGGAGACTACTCGTGCGCCCAGGTCGTCTTCGCCGGCCCGACCTGCGAGGGCTACCGCCTGCCCACCGAGGCGGAGTGGGAGCACGCGGCGAGGGCGGGGAGCGACACGGCCTTCTACAGCGGGCAGATCACCGATGTCTTCTGCGCGGACCCGCGGCTCGACGCCATCGCGACCTACTGCTCGGACGCTCCCGCCCCGGTGGGCACGCACGAGGCCAACGCCTGGGGCCTGCTCGACATGTCGGGGAACGCGAGTGAGTGGGCCTGGGATTGGTATGGCGAGGCCTACTACCAGGAGAGGGTCGACGCGCTCGCGGGTGATGTGGACACGGATCCGCAGGGACCGCCGTCGGGCGAGTACCGCGTCGCCCGCGGTGGCTCCTGGGCGCAGAACGCGCACGTCTGCCGCTCGGCCACCCGCGCCGGGACGAAGCCGGCCCATCGCGACTCGTGGAACGGCCTGCGCCCCGTGAGAGCCGTGGGTGACCTGTCTTCGTGCGCGGGCGCAGGCTCGTGCGACGACGCCAACCCGTGCACCACCGACGAGTGCTCTGACGGAGCCTGCCTGCACCTGCCCGCCGCCTGCGACGACGGAGACCCCTGCACGGCCGACCGCTGCGACGGCCGCCTTGGCTGTGCCTCCGACCCGATGCCGGACGCCGCCGCCTGCGACGCCGGCGAGGGCCCGGGCAGCGGCTGGTGCGAGGCGGGCGTCTGCAAGCTCGACGAGACGGCCCCGGACCCGCCGGAGCTCGTCGGCGCCACGCCCGGGTCTCCCTCCAACGAGCCGAGCCCGCTGCTGCACGGACAAGCCGAGCCGGGGTCGACGGTGCTCGTTTACGACAACTCCTCCTGCATCGGCGGGGTGGTCGGCGACGGGACGACCAGGCCCGACGGGGGCTTCGACGTGGAGGTCGAGGCGGCTCTCAACGCGGAGACGACGCTCTACGCGACGGCCACCGACGCGGCCGGGAACGAGTCCTGGTGCTCGGCGACGGGGATCCCCTACGTGCACGACGACGTGGCGCCGGAGCCGCCGGTGTTCGCCTATACGGACCCGGCGTCGCCCGGACAGAGCTTGAGCCCGCGGATCCACGCGACGGCCGAGCCGGGCGCGACCGTGACGCTCTACACGGGCGCGGACTGCACCGGGCACGCCGTCGCGAGGGGCGCGGCCGACGGCGACGGCAACTTCTCTGCGCGCGTCGGCGTGGTGCGCGAGAGCACTGCGACCTTCTACGCGAAGGCCACCGACGCCGCCGGAAACGAGTCTCTGTGCTCGTATAGCGGCATCGGGTACACCCACGGCTGCGGCGAGGAGTGCGGTGACGGGTGCTGTGGTAGCGGAGAGAGCACCACGACCTGCCCGCGGGACTGCCGGCCCGCCGGCGTCGTGTACGTGCCGGCGGGCGAGCTCGTCATGGGGGTCCGGCCGCACCAGTACGCCTACGATGACCGCGAGCCCCCGCACCACGTGACCCTGAGCAGGTCTTTCTGGATGAAGGCGACCGAGGTCACGCAGGCGGAGTGGCGCGAGGTCATGGGGACCGACCCCTCGTTCTTCTCCTCTTGCGGGGACGACTGCCCGGTGGAGCGCGTGAGCTGGTGGGACGCGCTGGCCTACTGCAACGAGCTCTCGAAGCAGAAGGGCCTGGAGCCGTGCTACGAGCTGAGCGATTGCGCGGACGCGCCGGGAACGGGCTGCGACGCGGATGCGATCGGCTGCTGGGCGGACTACCAATGCAGCACCCTGACCTTCGCCGGGCCGGGCTGTGAGGGCTATCGCCTGCCGACCGAGGCAGAGTGGGAGCACGCTGCGAGGGCGGGGAGCAGCACGACCTTCCACAACGGTCCCATGACCCACCCCCAGGCCGTTCCCCTCGACCCCAACCTCGACGCCATCGCCTGGTACGCGGGGAACAGCGCCGCGAGCTACGATGGTGCGAGCAGCTGCACCGACTGGTTCGAGGGCGCGACGACCTGCGGCCCACAGCCCGTGGCGGGAAAGGCGGCTAACGCCTGGGGGCTCCACGACACCGCTGGAAACGTCTCGGAGTGGGTGTGGGACTGGTTGGACCGTTATCCGGAGGGACCGGTTGTGGACCCGCTCGGCGCCGAAGGCGGCAAGGAGCGCCTGATTCGCGGCGGCAGATGGGACTTCGTCGCCTGGGCCTGCACGCCGAGCTTGCGGAGCTGGGTGGGCCCCACCGCGCGTTACCAGAGCAGAGGCTTCCGTCCCGTCCGGAGCGCGCCTGCAGCCGCGTCCTGCATGTTCGCGGTCCACTGCGACGACGCAAACCCCTGCACCGCGGACGAGTGCCGCGACGGCTTCTGCTGGCACACCTCCTCGCCCTGTGACGACGGCAACCTGTGCACCGACGACGAGTGCTACCCGGCGGTGGGGTGCACCCACGCCTTCAACACGAGCCCGTGCAGCGACGGAGACGAGTGCACCGCGGGCGACGCCTGCGACCAGGGCACCTGCAAACCCGGCGACCCGCCGGACTGCGACGATCGGAACCTCTGCACCGACGACGCCTGCGACAAGGAGGAGGGGTGCACAAACGTGGACGACAGCGCGGGCTGTGACGACTCGGACATCTGCACGGAGGACGGATGTGATCGGGTGCTCGGCTGTACCTACGAGCCCTTATCCTGCGACGACGGCGACCCCTGCACCGACGACGTCTGCAAGGCCGAGGAAGGGGGGTGCACCCACGAGCACAACACGGCTCCGTGTGACGACGGAGACGAGTGCACGGCGGGGGAGGTCTGCGAGGACGGTGAATGCCTCACCGGAGAGCCGAGGGACTGTGACGACCACAGCGTCTGCACCGTCGACGCCTGCGACTCCGCCGTCGGCTGCACCCACGACGAGCTCCCCTGTGTCGACGAGAACGAGTGCACCGACGACGTCTGCGACGCGACCGACGGGTGCACCCACGTGCCGGCCGACGAGCCGGGCTGCTGCGCGACCACCCCGGACTGCGACGACGGCAACGAGTGCACGGTGGAGAGCTGCGATCCGAGCACCTTCCACTGCAGCCACGAGTCCGCCACGCGCGAGGGCGCGGACTGCGACGCCGGCTCCGGGCCGCAGAGCGGCATCTGCGCCGCCGGGATCTGCGTGTGCGTGCCGCGCTGCGAGGGCAGGAGCTGCGGAGACGACGGCTGCGGCGGGAGCTGCGGCGCGGGCTGCGGCGCGAACGAGAGCTGCGACGACGGGCTTTGCGTGGCCGACCCGGTGACCATGGTGTCGGCGGGCTCGTCTCACACCTGCGCGCTGCTGACCTCGGGGCGGGTGCTGTGCTGGGGGAGCAACACGGAAGGACGCCTCGGGGACGGTGGCGTCGCGTCGAAGGCGGTGTCTCCCCAGGCGGTGCCCGGGCTCGATGACGCAGCGCACCTGTCGGTGGGCAGCTACCACAGCTGTGCGGTCAGGGGGACCGGTGAGGTCGTGTGCTGGGGCAGAGGCGATGACGGGCGCCTGGGCAACGGTGACGGCGCCGACAAGCTGGTGCCCACCGCCGTGGCCGACATCACGGGCGCCTCCAAGGTCTCGGCGGGGAGCGCGTCGAGCTGTGCCGTGACCCAGGCCGGTGAGGTCTTCTGTTGGGGAGACAACCAATACGGTCAGCTCGGGGACGGCACGACCACCGACAGCCCGCGGCCCGTGGGGGTCTCCGGAGTGGAGAACGCCGCGGAGGTTTCCATGGGCACCGAGCACGCGTGCGCCCTTCTGAAGGACGCCACGGTCATGTGTTGGGGACGCAACTCGTGGGGCTTGCTCGGGGACGGGACCACCGAGGCGCGCTCGGGCGCGGTGGCCGTGCCCTTCCTGGCCGACGTAGTCTCGGTGGCGACCATCGGGTACCGCAACAAGGGCTACTCGTGCGCGCTCGATTCCAGCAACGACCTGATGTGCTGGGGCTACCCCCCGCGAGACCAGTCGAGCAAGCTGCCGAGACTCGTCATGTCCTCTGTGTCGAGCGTGGCGATCGGAACCGAGCAAATATGTGTCGTGAGGCTGGACGGCACAGCGGCGTGCTGGGGCGACAACGACAGCGGCAGGCTGGCGGCCGGCCTGACCGAGAACGACGAGAGCTACTGGGGGCCGGACGAGGCGAAGGTCGTGCTGAACGGGGTGGACGGCCAGCCTCTGGCCGGCGTGGCCCGGCTCGCGACGCGCGGCTTGTACACCTGCGCGCTGCGTGACGACGGCGGGGTCTTCTGTGGCGGGAGTGCGTCCAATGGGACGCTCGGGGACGGCCAGGAGACTCACCTGCGCACCGCGGTGGTGCCGGTGCTGGGGATAACGCCCGTGGTCTGGGAGCAGGGGCTGTGCAACGACGGCGTGGACAACGACGGCGACGGCGCCACGGACGCGGCGGATGAAGACTGTGCCGTGGACCTGGGATCGGTCCTCGGGACGGCGGTCGGCACGCTCTCGGTGGACTACCGCGTGGGAGGCTTCGAGCAGGGCTCGTGCGGCGGCAAAGGAATAGAGCGTGTCTTCCGCTGGACCGCGCCCGAGACCGGCCACTACGTCTTCGACGCGAGCGGCAGCAGCTACAACACCGTTCTGCACGTGCGCTCGCCGGGCCCCGACGGAGGCGAGCTGGGTTGCGCCGACGACGGGGGCTCGGGCGATGACGCGACGCTCGCCCTCGCGCTCGAGCAGGGCCAGACCGTTCTCGTGGTGCTCGACGCGTTCTCCACCTACGTGGCCTACGGGGAGTCCGCGATGCTGAGCATCCGAGGCGGAGTATGCTCGGACACCCGCCTGAGCTGCGACGGCGACGACGACAACGGCTGCGAGAGCGAGACCCAGGATGACGAGCAGCACTGCGGCGAGTGCGACAACGCCTGCGCCATAGACGAGGTCTGCGATCAAGGCGTCTGCAAGCGCGACGAGGTGCAGGAGGTCTCCGCCGGCAGCGCACACACGTGCGCGCGTCTGGCGTCGGGCCAGGTGCTTTGCTGGGGCACGAACCAGAAAGGGCAGCTCGGGAGCGTCGGTGACGCGCGGAGCCTCACACCGAGGAGGGTGACCGGTCTGCACGACGCGGCGGACATCTCGGTGGCCGCCTCGCATGCGTGCGCCGCACGTGCAACGGGCCAGGTCCTGTGCTGGGGCGGCGGCTTCGCGGGCGCGATCGGCGACGGGGGAGAAAGCGACCGATACCTCCCCTTCCCGGTCTCGGGAGTCTCCGGTGCGGTCGCGGTGGCGGCCGGGGCCTACTCCAGCTGCGCTCTCACCACGGGCGGCCAGGTGTTCTGCTGGGGAGACAACGAAGAAGGCCAGCTGGGCGCGGGGGCACGGAGCGATCGCCGGCTGCCCGTCCAGGTCCCCGGGGTTGCGGACGCGGTCGAGGTAGACGTGGCGGACGACCATGCCTGTGCGCGCCTGCAGGGCGGCACCGTGAAGTGTTGGGGCGAGAACTCCTGGGGGCAGCTCGGCGACGGAACCACGGGTGAGCGCGCGGGCGCGGTTGACGTCACCGGGCTGAGCGACGTCGGCTCCCTGGCCCTCTCGAGCTCCGGGTACGATGACAACTACTCCTGCGCGGTCACGAACGCTGGCGCTCTGCTCTGCTGGGGCAACTACCCGGGCACGGGATCCAGCGCTACCCCCACGCAGATGATGGACGCGGTGGAGAGCGTGGCGACCGGTGGCAAGCACATATGCGCCGTGCGCACGGACGGCAGCACGTCCTGCTGGGGTGACAACGGCAGCGGGCGGCTCGGCGTGGGTACCACCGCGGGCTCCTTCGCTCTCGACAAGGCACAGGAGATGCACGACGCGGTCTCGGCCCGGCCCTTGAGAGAGGTCGTGCAGGCGACGGCCTGGAGCAGCCACACCTGCGCGCTGCGCTCGGACGGGGGCGTCTTCTGCGCCGGCTCCGAGTGGGACGGCAGGTTGGGGGACGGCCAGGCTGCCAACACCCGGCACGCGATGGTGCCGGTGGTCGGTATCCGGCCCATCATCTGGGAGCAGGGCCTCTGTGAGGACGGCCTGGACAACGACTCGGACGGGGCTGCGGACGCCCTCGACCCGGACTGCGCCACCGAGCTGGGCTCGGCGCGTGGCACGGGAGTGAGCACCTTCGTGGTCGGCTTCCGCGACGGCGGCTTCACGAACGGCGCCTGCGGGGGCGCCGCGGTGGAGAGGGTCTTCCGCTGGACCGTGCCCGAGACCGGCAGCTACGTCTTCGACGCGAGCCAGAGCACCTTCTACTCCTACGTGTACCTCCGCCCCGAGGGCCTGGCGGGTCAGGAGCTCGGTTGCGCGGGGAGCGAGCTCACGAAGGAGCTGATCAAGGGGCAGGTGCTCCACATCGTCTTGGACTCCTACTCCGCGGACCTCGGCGACGTGGGCATACTGAGCATCTACGGCGGGAAGTGCTCCGACACACAGCTGAGCTGCGACGGCGACGACGAGAACGGCTGCGAGTCCGACACCACGGTGGACGTCCGGCATTGTGGCGGGTGCAACAGCCCGTGCGGGGTCGACGAGTCATGCGAGCTGGGTGAGTGCAAGCCCGACGAGGTGGCCAAGGTCTCGGTCGGGAACAGCCACTCGTGTGCGTTGCTGACATCGGGGCGCGCTTTCTGCTGGGGCGACGGCGACTCGGGGCGTCTCGGCGCGGGCAGCAGCGACGACAGCGAGGTGCCACGAGCCGTGTTCGGCTTGCGGGACGCTGTGGACCTGTCGGCGGGTCATGACCACACGTGCGCCGTGCGCGCGACCGGGGAGGTGCTGTGCTGGGGCGACAACTACACCGGCGAGCTCGGCGACAACACGACCGAGGATCGTGATCTCCCCGGGTCGGTGAGCGGAGTCCCGGAGGCGATCCGGGTATCGGCGGGCATGAACATGGGCTGCGCCGCGACCAGGGGCGGAGAGGTCTACTGCTGGGGGGACAATACCTACGGCGAGCTGGGTGACGGGACGAAGGAGGACAGCCTGAGGGGGGTGCTGGTCTCCGGGGTGACAGGCGCGGCGGAGGTGGCCGCGGGAGAGAATCACGCCTGCGCCCGCCTTCAGACCGGGGCGGTGAAATGCTGGGGCCGCAACTCGAAGGGGCAGCTTGGCGACGCGAGCGCGGAGGACCGCCTGGTCGCGGTGGACGTCACGGGGCTCTCCAATGCGCGCGCGCTAGCCGTGTCCGTGTCCGAATACTCCTGCGCCGTCACGACCGGTGACGAGCTGCTGTGCTGGGGCGAGTACCCGTGGCTGGGGTCGGCTCAGGCCCCGGAGAAGCTCCTCGACGGCGTGAGAGACGCCGCCGCCGGGGATGAGCACGCCTGCGCCCTGCTGCAGGACGAGACGGTGGTGTGCTGGGGTGAGGAGCAGCACGGGGAGATGGCGGACGGCACCTTGGGCGGGAGCCGCCTCGCGAGCCAGGCCCTCGCGGCGATCGGTGCCCTGACCGGCGAGGTGGTCGGCGGCGTAACGCAGGTGTCGACCATGAGCGACCACACCTGCGTGCTGCGCTCTGACGGCGGCGTGCGCTGCGCCGGCGAGGCCGGGTCCGGCAAGCTCGGCGACGGCCAGCGAGCGCACGACCGGGCGGCGATGGTGCCGGTCGTGGGCATCAGCCCGGTGGTCTGGGAGCAGGGAGCCTGCACCGACGGCGCCGACAACGACGGAGACGGAGCCACCGACGGCGCCGACGGGGACTGCGCCGAGGACCTGGGCTCGGCCGTCGGCGACCCGGTGGCCACCTTCTCGGTGGACTACCGCCTCGGGGCCTACGAATCGGGCTCGTGCGGAGGCTGGGGAGTGGAGCGCGTGTTCCGCTGGACGGCGCCCGAGGACGGGGACTTCCTCTTCGACACCGAAGGCAGCGGCTTCACCACCAGGCTTTACTTCCGAGTAGGCACCTACGGCGCTCAGGAGCTGGGTTGCGTAGACGACGACGGGCAGGGCGGCGCCGCCGCGGCACGAGTGACGAGCTTGGCGGCGGGCACGGTGCTCTTCGTCGTGGTAGATGCCCAGTACACCAGCGTCACCTACGGCAGCCAGGGGCAGCTCGCGATCACCAAGCTATAGTGCCTGGCCAGCTCCCGGTTGCGCACAGCGCCCACGCCCCCCGGACCAGGTGAAGACCATGCGCGCCGACAACCCTTCGAGGACACTCCTGCTCATCGTCGCCCTCGCCGCTCTTGCGGTGGGCGCCTGCTCCATCGAGAGCTCGGGCGGCACCACAACCGGCGGCGCGGACACCGCTCCGTCCGGCGACACCGCGGCCGGTGGAACCGATGTCGCGCTGAGCGATCCGGGCGGCGCGCCGGACGTGCCGGCGGCAGCCGAGGACGAGGGAGCCGTCGAGCCGGACACGGGAGCCGTCGAAGACACGGGAGCCGGCGAAGACACGGGAGCCGTCGAAGACACGGGAGCCGGCGAAGACACGGGAGCCGGGGTCGACACCCCATCTGTCGGCGACACCACCGTCAACGACGCCGAAGAGGACACCGGAGCCGTCGTGGACGGGGGCGGCGACGACCTCGCGGACGGCGGCGAGGCTCCCGACGAGGGCGGCCCGACCGACGCCGGCGAGATCACCGATGAGGGCGCGCCTGTGTGCCCGGCCACCGCAGAGCCCCTGCCGACGGGCGCCTGCGAGGGGGAGCTGCGCTGCGAGTACGGAGAGGAGTGCTGCTGCGGCGAGTGCCACCCGAGCCTGGTGTGCAGCTGCATGGAGGGGCAGTGGGGCTGCTACGCCACCGACGCCTGCATGATCCCCGGCTGCCCCTGCGAGACCGCCAACGACTGCGACGACATGGGCCAGATGTGCCTCGCTCCCGGCGAGAAGCTCCCCTGCGGCATGTGCCAGGAGCGGCCCAACGCCTGCGCGAGCGACGCGGACTGCGCCAGCGACGGCGTCCGCCGCATCTGTGTGCAGACGAGCAGCCCATGTCTGTGCTCGCCGAGCTACCAGTGCGTCGCCGCCTGCACCGGGCCGACCGACTGCGGTCTCGGCGAGAGCTGCAACGCAGAGACCGGCCGCTGCGAGCCCACCGCCTGCACCGGCGGCGATGGCTGCCCCGCCCACTTCGAGTGCCACGAGAACAAGTGCCGCCGAGCGCCCTGCACGGACTCCGAGCAATGCCCCGGCGGCTACTGCGTCAAGGGCCGCTGTTTCCCGCGGAAGGGCACTTGCAGCCACATTCCGGCCTGACGGGAGCGCGTCCGAGGATGCCCATGCTGCGCAGCTTGCCTCTCACCTGTGCCACCCTGTTGTGCCTTGGGTGCACCACGGTCACGGCGCCCGGAGCGCCGCAAGACGTCGGCGGTGCCTTCGTCCTCGTCGACTCCGGCAGCGTGGACGACCCTGGCGCTCCGGAAGACGACGCCGGCGTCTTGGCGCGTGTCGATCCCGGAGCCACGCCGCCTCTCGACGGGGGGGGTGCGTTGGCAAAAAGGGGGTCTGGGCGACCGGGCAAGCAGTTAGCTGTTA
>CAZQPP010000191.1:0-14021 GCA_964594295.1 uncultured Myxococcales bacterium
GTGATTGAGTAGATCGCGGAGGGTGGGGAGGAGCTCGAGGCCGCGAAGGGGGAGACCGCGGCGGCGCGTGAGGATCTCGAGTAGCTTGGCGCGGAGCTGGAGGCCGCGAAGGCGGAGACCTCGTCGTCGACGGAGGAGCTCGAGGCCCTCAGTGAGCAGCTCGAGGCCGCGAGGGCCGATGCGGCGACGTCGAGAGAAGCGCTCGAGGAGCGGGCTGGAGAGCTGGAGGCCGCGAAGGCCGAGCTCGAGGCTGCGAAGACCGACGCCGCGGCGGCGCGTGAAGATCTCGAGGAGCGGGGCACGGCGCTGGAGGTCGCGAAGGCGGAGACTGCGGCGGCGCGCGAGGAGCTCGAGGAGCGGGGCACGGAGCTCGCGGCCGCGAAGGCCGAGACCGCGGCCCTGAGAGGTGATCTCGAGGCTCGAGAGGCGGAGCTGGACACTGCGCGGGCCGAGCTGAGCGCCGCGAGGGAGAGCGCCGAAGCACGGGCGGGAGAGCTGGAGGAGCGAGCGGCGGAGCTCGAGGAGCGAGCGGCGGAGCTGGAGGTCGCGAAGGGCGACACGGCCGCGGCGCGTGACGAGCTCGAAGCGCTCAAGGGCGTGGTGGCCGAGAGGGCCCAGGAGCTTGAGGCCGTGCGCGCCGACGCCGAGATGGCGAGGGACGAGCTGGCCGCTCAGGCCAGCGAGCTCGAAGACCTGGTGGCCGCGCTGAAGGCTGCCCGCGCTGAAGCTGGCGAGGCGAGAGAGGAGCTCGAAGGGCGGTCCGCCGACTTGGATGTCGCGCGCACGAACGCTGCCGCCGTGCGAGAGGAGCTCGCTGGGCGATCCGCAGAGCTGGAGGCTGCCCGAGCCGAGACGCAAGCAGCGCGGGAGGAGCTCGAAGGCCGCTCCGCGGAGCTGGAGACCGCTCGAGCCGCGAACGAGGCCACCCGGGAGGAGCTGGGGAATCGTAGCGAGGAGCTCGAGGCCGCGCGGGCGGAGGTGGACGGTGTCCGGGAGCAGGTCGAGGCGCTAACGGAGGAGCTGGAGGCCGCGCGGGCCGAGGCGGCCGCCCTGAGGGAGGAGCTCGAGAGCAGCTCGACTGCGTTGGAGGCTGCCCGAGCCGAGACGAAGACCGGTCAGGATGCGCTCGAGGCCCGCGCCGCCGAGCTCGAGGTCGAGAGGGCGGAGTCCGCCAAGCTGCGCGAGGAGCTCGAGGCCCGCACCGCGGAGCTCGAGGCCGCGCGAGCCGAGACGGTCGCTGCGCGTGAGGAGCTTGAAGGGCGCTCCTCGGAGCTGGAGGCCGCGCGCGCCGAGACGGTCGCCGCACGTGAGGAGCTTGAAGGGCGCTCCTCGGAGCTGGAGGCCGCGCGCGCCGAGACGGTCGCCGCACGTGAGGAGCTTGAAGGGCGCTCCTCGGAGCTGGAGGCCGCGCGAACCGAGACCACCGCCGCGCGTGAGGAGCTTGAAGGGCGCTCCACCGAGCTCGAGGCCGCGCGTGAGGAGCTTGAAGGGCGCTCCACCGAGCTCGAGGCCTCCCGTGGCGAGACGGCCGCCGCGCGCGCCGACGCCGCTTCCCTGCAGGAGGATCTCGAGGCCTCGCGGGCGGAGACCGCCGCCGCGCGGGAGGAGCTCGAGGAGCGCTCCTCCGAGCTGGAAGCGGCGAGGGCCGAGGCGGCCGGGGTGCGGGAGGATCTCGAAGAGCGCACCGCCGAGCTGGAGGCTGTTCGAGCCGAGGCTGCCGCGGTCAAGGAGGAGCTCGAGGCGCGCACCGAGGATCTCGAGATCGCCAAGACCGAGACCGCCTTCGTGCAAGAGGAGCTGTCCGGGCGCTCCACGAAGCTCGCCGAGACCCGCGAGGACTACTCCCGCCTGCTGGCTCAACACGAGGCCGCGCGCGGCAGGGCCGCTGGCCTCAGGGAGGAGCTCGACAGCCGCGCCACCGATCTCGACGAGGTGCGAGCGGACTACTCCCGCATGGCGACTCAGCTGGAGTTTGCCCAGGGAGAGGCTGAGGCGCTGCGCAAGGAACGGGACGCGCGGGCACGAGAAGCGGAGCTTACGGGCACCAAGCTCGCCGACGCGGAGAGCGCCCTCGAGGAGGCGCGGGCAGAGCTCGATACGGCCCGCTCGGCGCTCGAGTCCCAGGTGGAGGCCTACGAGCAGGCGGAGGGCCAGGCTGGCACGGCCGCGGGGGCGCTCGCGGAGAGAGAGCAGGAGCTCGCGCGGCTGCGCGAGGAGCTCGAGGCCATGCGCTCCGACGCGGGCGAGGCGGCGGAGGGGCTGCGCGATGAGCTGATCGAGGCCCGCGGGCAGGTCGAGGAGAAGGAGGCCGCCCTTGACGCGCGCACCACGCAGGTCGACGCGCTCGAGGGACAGCTCCGAGACCGGGAGTCCGCGATCGCCGAGATGAAGGGGCAGCTCGACGAGTGGGACGAGGCGCTCGCTTCGCGGGAGAAGGAGATCGTCGAGCTCCGGGAGCGCGCCGAGGCGGCCGAGGAGCAGGGCAGGGCTGCCGAGGAGGAGATCGAGAACCTGCGCAAGGCGCGCGAAGGCGGAGAAGGTGGGCCCGAAGACGAGGTCCAGCGCCTCGACGACAAGCTGCGCGAAGCAGAGGAGGAGGTGCGGAGGCTGAGCGACGAGATCGAGGTTGCGCACGCTCGGCGCGACGCAGCGAGGGTGGAGGCTGACACCCGAAAGGAGCGAAGCGCCGAGATGGAGGCGCGGGTGGAGGAGCTCGAAGACCTGCTCGAGTTCAGCAGGAAGGGCCGCCGGGAGGAGGTGGAGCGCCTTCGCGAGGAGCTCAACCGGCTGCGGGCCGCGCTCGAGGTGGCCGAGGCGGACGCCCAACGTGCCCGCGAGGCTGCCGACGAGATCAGGGCGGGCTCACGCGTCTTCGCCGACGAGAGGTCCTCCCTCGAGGAGGCGGTGCTCCGAGCCCACGAGATCGCCAACGAGCGTCACGCGAGGGACGAGGTAGAGAAGGAGGCGCTGCGAGAAGCTGCGGCCGAGGCAAGCAAGCTCGTCGAGGAGCAGCTCGACCGGCACCTCACCGAGAAGGACGAGCTGAGCGCGCGGATCGCGGAGCTGGAGGAGGAGGTCAGGGATCTGAAGGGAGGCGGGTAGCCTGCCTCAGAGCCCCGGCTGCTCCTGGTCCTTCGGATCGGGGGAAGGGGGCTCCCCGGGCTGCGGCGGCTCGGGCTGCTCCGAGGCCTCGGGCTTGGCCTTTGTCGGCGCCCGTGGCCGGAGGATGCCTCCTGTCGTAGGCTCCTCCATGTGGCACTCGATGCACGGGACGACCTTGCCGAAGCGGATCGCGCGTCCCTCCCGGTCGAAGCGGGCGTAGAGCCAGTCGTCGTTTTTGGGATCGAGGCCGTCCCAGCGCGACATCACGTAGGTCTCGATGGGCTGCCCGAGACCGTCGAAGACATCGAGGACGAGCGAGCCGCCGTGAGGGATTCGCTCGCCGGACTTGAGCGCCTGCTCCGCGGAGCGGTTGACCCGCATGGACAGGACCTGGCCGTGGTGGCCCGAGAACTGCCTCTCGCTGCCAGGGAAGAGCGGCCAGTGCCTCCGCGGATCACCCTCGGTGATGTACTCGTAGAGGGTCTCGACGTCGGGTCTCGCGAGCTGCACGGTCCCGGGCGGGGGGAGCGTGGGATCGTACTCCTCCTCGGCTTCCTCCTCGGGGAGGGCCTCCACCGGCGCCGGAGCAGCCGGCTCGCCGCGCGCGGCCTCTTCCTCCCCCGGCGCGTTGCCGGCGGCGCCGTCCGCGCCACCGAGCGCAGCGTCGGCCGGTGTGCCGGCACCAGGCTCCGCCTCTTCGGCAGAGGGCGCTGGCTCTTCTTGCTCCCCGCCGGGTTCGCCGGCTTCGGCCGGAGGGGGCGGGCCGCCAGCGGAGCCGAGGCCGGACTCGAGCCTGCCGGGCGCTGTCACCATCAGGACTGCGCCTAGTCCCAAGACCAGCAGGAAGACCGCTCCTGCCAGAATGACAGCCGTCCTGGATTGGGGAGTGTCGGGCATGTGTGACCGGGGAGAGGGGTCTATTGAGCTACCACAGCTTCGAGCGGGACAAAACGACCGAGGGGGGCTCTGCCTTCCCGCGAACGCTGTCGGTTGTGGACCGGGCACCGGAGGCGCGCTATACCATAGGCGCGATGCGCGTCTGCCCCGCATGCGCCCATCAGGTGGAGGCGCAGCTGTGTCCCAGCGACGGGACCCCGACGGTACCGGCCTCCCGGTACCGGGCCGGCACCGAGCCTCTCGCGGGGACGGTGATAGGCGGGCGTTACCGCATGCTCTCGCTGCTCGGGGCGGGGGGCATGGGGACCGTGTGGTTCGCCGAGCACGTGACGCTGCGCCAGCCCATCGCGATAAAGGTCATGAACCCCGAGGTGGCCGCCGACCCGGTCCAGCGCACCCGCTTCGAGCGTGAGGCCCTCGCGCTCAGCCGGATGCAGCACCCGAACATCGTTCGCATCCACGACTTCGGGATCGAGCCGGATGTCGGGCTCTACCTGGCGATGGAGTACCTCGAGGGGCGGGATCTGGCGTCGGAGATCCGCAAGAAGGGCGCGCTCCCCGTCTCCTTCGTCGTCCACGTCGCGCGGCAGGTCTGCCGCGGGCTCATGGCGGCCCATGGTCGCGGCGTGGTCCACAGGGACCTCAAGCCCGGCAACATCTTCCTCTACGAGAGCGAGGGCATCCGGGACATCGCCAAGGTGCTCGACTTCGGCATCGCCAAGAAGGTCGAGCGCCTGCCCGACGAGGAGTCCCTGACCGACACCGGGCTCATCGTCGGCTCGCCTCACTACATGGCGCCGGAGCAGGCTTCGGGCGGCCCCCTCGGCCCGGCGGTGGATCTCTACGCCCTGGGCGTGATCCTGCACGAGAGCCTCTGCGGCAGGAGGCCCTTCACCGCCGAGCAGGCCGTGCACGTGATCGTCAAGCACCTCAAGGAGCCGCCTCCCCCCGTGGGTCGAGCCGACGCCCCCGACCGCCTCGTCGAGCTCGTCTACGCGCTGCTCGCCAAGATGCCGCACGAGCGCCCGGAGAGCGCCGAGGCGGTGCTCGGGATCCTCGACGAGCTGGCCCGAGAGCAGCCTCGCGTGGGGGGGTGGAGCGACGTCGACACCCCCCTGGCCGGCCGGGCGGGTGAGGGGGCGGTCGCCAGGACCAGGCCCTCGGGCGGCGGCGCCGCCGCCGAGCCTCCCGAGCCAGGCCGGGGACGCCTCCTCACGACACGCTCCATGGGTTCGGACACGCCTTCGGAGGAGGTGCCCGAGACCGAGGACCTGCCGGAGGACATAGCGCCGGACACCGGGCGGGGGACGCTGCAGACCGGCGCGATCCCCAGGCTCACCCCGTCTCCGTGGTTGCTCGTGGCCGTGCTCGGTATCACCCTGGTCGGCGGTGGGCTCCTGGCCGGGGTGCTCCTGGCCGACCGTTCGCCTCCGGAGACGGTGGAGGAAGCGCCCGCCCCCTCGGTCTCTCCCGCGACACCCGC
The DNA here is from genome assembly GCA_964594295.1 of uncultured Myxococcales bacterium. GTDB lineage: Bacteria > Myxococcota_A > UBA9042 > UBA3505 > UBA3505 > CAZQPP01. Next base: position 5,483 of record CAZQPP010000191.1, read on the forward strand.
GGCGATGGAGCCCGCTTCGCAGCCCGCGCCGCAGGAGGTCGCGCCGCCACCAGGGGCGGAGGCGGCGGCGGCGGCCGAGGTCGAGACCGAGCCCGAGGCAGAGCCGGCGAAGGCCCGCCTGACGGTCAGGACCACCCCGCCGGGCGCCACGATCGCCCTGCGCCCGGCCGGCTCCAAGGGGCCCTTCGAGGTCATGGGGAAGGCCCCCGCCACCTTGCCCCTCCTACCCGGCGCGTATGTGCTCCGGGCCACCTACCCGGGCCGCCGGACCCTCACGGAGCGCGTCGAGCTCAGCGAAGACATGGAGCGCGCCCTGGTCCTCCAACGACGCAGCGCGCGCCCCTCCAGGTCGAGCCTCCCGAGCCCGAGCGCCGCTCCGACGCCACCTCCGCGGGAGCCCGAGCCGGCCATCGACCCCAGGATGCCGGAATGAGCTGCCACGATGGGCTCCACCCGGTCCACGCCCGGGCGGCCCTGACCCTCGCCCTGTGCGCGGCCCTGCTGTGGGTGCCCCGGAGCGTGGCGGCGTCGGACCCGGAGCGAGAGGCCCTGCGGCACTATGAGCGGGCCAGCAAGCTCTACAAGGCCGCCAGCTACGAGGACGCCCTCGAGCAGATAGAGAAGGCCCACGCCCTGGACCCACGGCCCATCTACGAGGGCTTCAGGGCCTGGTGCGTGTTTCGCGCGGGCGACCAGGCCGAGGGCGTGCGCATAATGGAGCGCCTGGCCGCGTCGGCGGCCATCGCGCCGGAGCAGGCCCGGGAGTTCGGCGCCGCGCTGGGCCGAATGCTCAAACGAGCCGGTCGGGCGCGCGTCCGCGTGGAGACCGACAGGGCGGGCGTGATCGCCAGGCTCGACGGCGAGACCCTGGGCGCGACGGAGATGACCAGCGGGAGGGAGGTCCTGCCCGGCAGCCATCACGTGGAGCTGGTCGACGGAGAGCACGTGCTGCGGCGGACGCTCCGCGTGCTCCCCGGGGCCATCGAGACGGTCGCCTATGCACCGCGAGGGACCGTCGAGATCGCCGGCGTCGCCGGGGACGCCCTGGTGCTGGTCGACGGGCGCGCCCTCGCCGAGCGCGGACCGGGGCGCCACGAGCTGGCCGCGGGGAGACACTCCATCAAGGTAGTGAGCGGCAACCGCACCGTGCTGTCCCGGGTGGTGGACCTGCAGCCGGGAGCGCACGAGCTGCTGCAGCGCCCCGACGAGCCCGCGGCGGATGAGGAGCCGCCGCAGGCAGGGCAGGCGCCGACCGCGTCGGAGCCGGCGACCCGGCAGGGGAGGTCGCTCTGGCCGCTCGTCGTCGGGGGTGGCGGGCTGCTGGTCGCCGCGGGAGGGGTCGCGCTGCACCTCAGCGCCCCGGCCTCGGGGAGCCCGGTTCCCGCGGAGGGAGGCGTCGTGAGCACCTCGGCGCAGGGTGACGCTGTCGCCGGTGAGGACGAAGGCGCGGGCCAGCGCACGGCCGCCTATGTGCTCTACGGGGTCGGCGCCGCCGCGGTGGCCGGCGGAGCGCTCTGGTACCTGCTCGACGATCCGGTGCCGGAGGCCGCGCTCGCTCCCCGTCTGCTCTTCAGCCCCTGGCATGGGGGGGTGGCCCTGCGCGCCCTCTGGTGACGCCGCAGCACCGGCCTACTGCGTGCAGACCCCGTTGGGCGCCGCCGGCGTGCCGTGGCCTCCGCCGGGCAGCGCGAACTGCTCTGCCGCCGGGGTGTAGCACCAGTTGGCGGGGTCGTCGTTGCGCTCGGCGTCGATCTCCTCGGGTGCGGCGACGCTGAGCTGCCATGAGCGGCCCTCACCGTCGCTGCCGGGGGCGAAGGCACCGGCCTCGGTTTTGACCTGGTCGACCACGACCGCGTCCACCGGCTCGGTCTCCCCATCCCAGCCCGAGTCCGCGATGATCAGGACGATGCGGGTCTGGTGTGCGGGGTCGTGGGTGACCGAGAGGCCGGGGAACACGACCTGCGGCGGAAAGCCGAGCGCGTCTCCCGTGGAGGCCGCGACGACGAGCGCGCCGCGCCGCGGGATCTCGACCTCCTCCTCGATCGTGCGCTTCAGGCCGAAGGCCGCCGAGGCCGGGTCTCCCGGGTCCACGGCCTGCACCGCCACGGTCACGCCCTTGAGGGATCGCGGCCCCGCGGCCGCGTTGACGAGCTCGAACCACACACCGACCGACGTGGGATCGTCTACGGGGTGCCCCATGATCTCCGTGATGACGAGATCGCCCGCCGCGGCCGGCAGGAGCACGCAGGCCTCGTGGCCGGAGCAGTCCTCGTCTTCGCAGTCGGTGCTGCCGTCCTCGTCCTCGTCGACGCCGTCCGAGCAGTCCTGCTCCGGCCGGCAGATCGGCAGCACGGCGCAGTCGGCGTCCTCGCAGTCGGTGAGGCCGTCGTGGTCCTCGTCGAAGCCGTCGCCGCAGTTGCTCTCGCCCACGGCCTCGACGTCGAGCACGAAGAGCCCGCCGGCGGTGACTCCGTCCGGCGGCCCGTCGACGACCACGAAGTAGGTGGTCCCGCCCGTGAGCGGGGCCCCGATGCTGCCCTCCCCCTCGGCCTCGACGTGGGTGACGGCTACGCAGCCCGGGCCCTCCGGCGCGAGCGGGCAGACCCCCTCGGTGAGGATCAGGGTGAGCGCCGTCTCGGAGTCTATCGAGCTCAGGGTGAAGGTGAACGAGCCGGTGTGCTCGGGGGTGAACCTGAACAGCACGTCGGCGATGCCGATCCCGGAGGCGGGGGCGACCGCGTGGGCGTCGCTCGCGAGGGGGCAGGTGTCGGCGGGCACGTTGAAGGCGTCGAGCTTGCCCTGGGAGTTGCCGGTGTGGCTGTAGGGCATGGTGTCGATCTCGAGGGCCTGCAGGCAGTTTCCACCCGGCACCGGGCACTCGATCTTGCCGAGGCACTCCGGATCGTCGCAGTCGGCGAGGCCGTCCTCGTCGTCGTCTACGCCGTCTCCGCAGTTGACCTCACGCCGCTCGACGAGGTCGAGCTTCACCCGATAGGCCCCCTTGTCGTCGGCCTCGCTGCCGTCGACGACCACGAACACGGTCCTGCCCGCCCCGATGATCGCGTTGACCTCCTCGCCGCCGAGGTCCTCGACGTCGGCGCCGGCCACGCAGGTGTCGGCGGTCGGCGGGCATGCTGTCACGACGTAGATGACCGAGTCGAAGCGAGTGTAGGCGGGGTCGAAGCGGAATCTGTAGAGGCCGCTCTTGGGCGCGGTGAAGGCGTGCACGACGTCTCTGCCGGCCGTGGCCGAGCCGTCGATGCCCGGGCAGCCGGAGCCGAAGTGGTCGGCGTGGTATGCGGTCGTGTCCCCCAAGACCGACGCGGGGAGCCGCGGCTCGATGACGTTCGGCTTGGCGCAGAGGTCGCCGCTCTGCACGCAGTGGATGTCCCGGCCGCAGTCGGCGACGTCCTGGCAGTCGGCCTTCCCGTCGGAGTCGTTGTCCTTGTCGTCCGCGCAGTCGAGCTCCACGGGCTCTACGAGCATGATGCTGACCTCGTAGGGGCCTGACACGCTCTGCTCATTGCCGCTCCCGTCCACGACGAGGTAGGCCGTCTCGCCGGCCGGGAGGACCGCGGTCAGGGTCTCCCCGCCCTTGCCCGCGACGTCTTCGGCGGCCACGCAGACCGCTCCCGTGTTCGGTGCCGGGCAGCGGTCGTAGAGCGAGAGCACCGAGTCGAAGCCCTCCTCCCCGTCACCGGCAACGGCAAGCTCGAAGTTGTAACGGCCGTTCTGGGGTGCGGTGAAGCGCACCACCGCGTCGGGGGAGCCCTTGCCGAGGCTCTCGCCGTCGACGGGGCAGCCCTCGGCGGAGATGTCGTCGGCGAGGTCGGCGGTGGTGCCGGGGTGCGTGAAGGGCACGGTGAGCGCCTCCACCGGCCGGCCGCAGAAGTCCCCTTCAGCGCAGCCCGCCACCTCGCTGTTGTAGGTGCCCTGGCAGGTGCCGGCGATGCAGCGATCGTTCGTGGTGCAGACGTTGTAGTCGTCGCACTCCGTGTCGGGAGGCACGTTGGCGTCGTCGTGGAGGCACTCGCCGGTCCCCGAGTCGCAGGAGTCGGTGGTGCAGGGATCGCCGTCGTCGCAGTTCTTCGGCGCGCCCACGCAGAAGCCGCCGCTGCAGGCGTCATCGAGGGTGCAGACGTTGGTGTCGGTGCAGGGCTGGCCCTCGATCTCCTCGCCGGAGTGCTCGCACTCTCCGGTCTCCTCGTTGCACCGGTCGACGGTGCAGGGGCGGTTGTCGTCACAGGCCTTGGCCTTGCCCGACACGCAGGCCCCGTCTGCGCATCGGTCGTCGAGGGTGCAGGGGTTGCCGTCCTCGCACGGGGCGCCGGTCACCGGATCGTTCTCGTGAACACAGACGCCGGTGTCCGGGTCGCAGCCGTCGGCCGTGCAGGCGTTGCTGTCGTCGCACTCCTTCTTCTGCCCTTCGCACCTGTCCTCCACGCAGGCGTCGTTGGCCGTGCAGGCGTCGCCGTCGTCGCAGCCGAGGCCCTGCAGGACCGTGGAGTCGTGGACGCAGTCGCCGATCTCCTCGTCGCAGGTGTCCACCGTGCACGTGTTCTCGTCGTCGCAGTTGCGCAGCCTGCCGGCGCAGGCTCCGCCGTTGCAGGTGTCCTCGATGGTGCAGGGGAGGCCGTCCGAGCACTCCCTCCCGTCGGCGGCCGCGGTCTCGAAGAGGCAGGCGCCGGTGTCCGGGTCGCACCGGTCGGCCGTGCACGGGTGGCCGTCGTCGCAGACCTTCGGCTCGCCGGAGACACACTCGCCCTGCTTGCAGGCGTCGCCTTCGGTGCAGGGGTCGTCGTCGTCGCAGGCGCTGCTGTCGTCGGCCGCCGCCAGCGCGCAGACCTCGTTCATGCACTGAGGGATCTTGCAGGGCCCCGTGTCCCCGAGGACCGCGACGCAGTCCGCGTTGTGGGTGCAAGCGACGGGTCCGCTCGGCTTGCCGCCGTCAGGATCGCGGACGGTGATGTCGAAGAAGAGCCGCCCGGTGCTGCCGTCCACCGTCACGAAGCCGGCGTCACCCCGCTGCTCTATGCCCCCCTTGGTCTCGCTGCAGCCCGGGCTGAGGGCCAGGGCCGCGAGTGTGAACGCGAGGAGCGCGACGGCTCCCCTGGAAAGGCGTTTCGCTTGCGAAACGCCTGCCCCGCAAATCGGCCTGCTCATGCGAGATCCACCTCACAATCCTGTGGGAACGGCACTCTATCGGCATCGATCCCTCGAATCAATCGAGACACGCGTGCGCGAGGCCCGAGCTCGCCGACCCCGCCAACAACCGCGGAGGCGCAGAGAGGGGAGGAGCTGTACGTTGACAGCGCCCCTCGCCGGGGGCACGCTGCCCGAGGCGTTTCGGCACGAAACGCCTGCCCCGCCCTCTTTCGAAAGGAGTAGCGGCATGCGCGTGGCGGTCCTTGGTGCCACCGGGCTGGTCGGTCGCGAGATGGTTCGCGTGCTCGAGCAGAGGAGCTTCCCCTTCAGCGATCTGCGTCTGCTCGCCAGCGAGCGGAGCGAGGGGCAGGTCATCGAGGTCGCAGACCGCGAGATCCGGGTGCAGCGGACGGAGGTCGAGGCCTTCGAGGGGGTGGATCTCGTGATCGCGTCGGCCGGAAAAGGAGCGTCGCGCGAGTGGCTGCCGAAGGCGGTCGAGGCGGGCGCGGTCTGCGTCGACAACTCGAGCGCCTTCAGGATGGACGGCGGGGTGCCGCTGGTCGTGCCTGAGGTCAACGGCGAGGCCGCGCGGGGGCACAAGGGCATCATCGCCAACCCGAACTGCTCGACGATCCAGATGGTCATGGCCCTGGAGCCGCTCCACCGGGCGGCGGGGCTGAAAAGGGTGACGGTGGCGACCTACCAGTCGGTCTCGGGCAAGGGGAAAGGCGCCGTCGACGAGCTGGCCTCACAGACCAGGAACGTCATGGGAGGCGTCCCGCCCGAGCCGGAGGCCTTCCCGCACCAGATAGCCTTCAACTGCCTGCCGGAGATCGACTCCCCCGGCGACCACGGCTACACCGGCGAGGAGTGGAAGATGATCCGGGAGACCCGGAAGATCATGGATCTCCCCGGGCTGCCTGTGAGCGCCACCTGCGTGCGGGTGCCGGTCTTCTTCGGTCACGCCGAGGCGGTGTGGGCCGAGCTGGAGAGGGAGCTGAGCGTCGGCGAGGCCAGGGATCTCCTCGAGGCCTTCCCGGGAGTGCACGTGGTCGACGAGCTCCCCGAGCACATCTACCCGATCACCGCGGCCATGGGCGAAGAGCTCGACGACGTGCTCGTCGGCAGGCTCAGGCCGACATTGCTGGAGTCGCCGGGCCTGGCCTTCTGGTGCGTCACCGACAACATCCGCAAGGGCGCGGCGCTCAACACCGTGCAGATCGCCGAGTGGCTGCACCAGGAAGGGCTGCTGGGCTGAGCCCGCCGAGGGAGGCGGGAGAGCGGGCGGCGGAGGCCGCGAAGGCGGCTACTTCGAGGTGTCGCCCTCGTAGCGGATCTCCACCGCCTCGTCCTTGTCGAGCAGGTCGCCGAAGGTGATGGCCTGACCGGTGTCCTCGCACTCGGGGTCGTCGATCACGAGGTACTGGCCCGGGTCGGCGACCCTGGCTCCCTCGGGGGCGGGGGTGAGGGCGACGGTCTCACCGCTCGCGGTAGTGCGCAGGACCTCCATCGCCCTGGCGCCGCAGTCCGAGGGCTGGCCGCTCGGACCGACCGGGCAGCGCACCGGGTGCGGCAGGCAGATGCGGGCAACTCGCCGGACGACCGTGTCGGCGATGAGGTCGAGGGCGCGCTGCACGCCGATGGTCGAGACGTCCTCGTCGCGGGAGAGGGCCCGGCAGGCGCCGTCCTCTCCTATGATGCCCTGGTCTCCGCCCTCGAGCGCGCAAGGCGTGGGGCCGCAGATGTTGGCGGCGAGGCCGTTGTCGCCGAAGGCCTTCGCGAGCTCGAGGTAGCGGTGGCCGAGGTCGGCGGTGCCCTGCCGGGACGTACAGATCGGGTGCGCCTTCTGGCCCGCCGCGGCCGTGCACCTGCAGCCGTGGTGCTCCTCACGCGCCTTGTCGCGTGCCTCCCCATTCGCCGCCTGGGAGTCGCCGACGACGACCGCCGCCAGCACCCGCGAGGGATCCCCCTTCATGCTCTTGTAGACGTTGACGAAGCGGTTGATGGGCTCGAGAGGGCCGTCGCCGTCGGTGGTGCCCAAGCAGGGAGCGACGCCGTACTGGTCCTTGGTGATGCAATTGTCGCTCAGGTACTTCTCGCCCTGCCACGTGAGGTGGTCCTTCTGGAGCAGGCAGCTCTCGGTCGGTGAGCTGTCGTCCTCGTCCGACAGGATGATGATGACGAGCCAGGCGTCGTCTCGGAGGAAGTCTCGGGCCTGCTGCGGGTTGGGACCGAAACGGTCGAGGGCGAAGCGCGCGGCGTTGAGACCCTGCTCGAGGTTGGCGTCGAAGCCGGCGTGCACGCCGACGACGGCCGCGCACAAGAAGGTGTCGGTGCCGTCCGAGGTGGCGTTGAACTCGTGGTAGGGGGGGAGGGGCGGCGTGCAGGCAGGGAGCGTGGGCAGGCAGCCCGGGTCCGTGTTGTCCGCCGTGTACTCCTTGCAGTAGTTGCCTGCTCCGAAGACGTCGACGCAGACCTGCTCCGTGCTGCACACGAGCCTGCACGTGCTCAGGGCGAGCCCCCCGCAGGTGGCGTACAGCGCGTGCGAGGACTTGCCGTCGAGGCTGCAGACCCAGCTGCCGTCTCCTCCCGGGTCCGGGAGCGCCGGCCCCTCGGCGGTGTTCATCATGCAGTCGGCGTGCTTGAGGCAGGCTTTCGGCATGCTCCCGCGGCAATTCGGAGGCAGGCCCTGCTCCGGCGGAGCCGTCCGGAAGACCCCGTGCTCGCCGAGCACGTTCGTGGTGACCACGGCCATGCGCGCGTCGAGCTCGAGGCCGCCTCGCAGCCCGGCGACGAAGCGCTTGAAGCTCTTGTAGAGGCTTATCTGCTCCTGGCACATCGAGGTCGAGTTATCGATCACCCAAAGGAAGTCCACCTTGGCCGGAGCGAAGTTCTCCTGGCGGTCCCTGACCTGGAAGGTGAAGGAGTTGCCGAGGTCGCTGACCGGCGGGTCGCTGCAGGCGACGACGCTGACGACGAACACGATGAGCCCGGCGCCGACTCCGAGCTTGCTGATGATGGCTGCCAAGATGCCCTCCTCGGTGCGGCGGAGAGCTTGGGCAGGCCGGGACGGGTTCGTCAAGGCCTATGGGGACAGTCCCCGAACGATTTGGGGACTGTCCCCGAATCGACCGAATCGAAACGAACGATTTGGGGACTGTCCCCGAATCGCCGAATCGGAACGGGACGGTCCACGAACGATTCCGATTCCCGCCCGAGGCGCGGGCCAGAAGCCCGACTTGACCCTTGAGGTGGCAGCAGCCATAACCCCCTTGCTTTCAAACAATTAGCGGCGACGTGAGCGAGCTCAAATCTGTCATCGACGCCCTCAACGGGCTCATCTGGAACACCCCCGACGCCTTGCCCTTCATGGTGGTGCTCCTGCTCTTCACGG
>CAZQPP010000192.1:0-1372 GCA_964594295.1 uncultured Myxococcales bacterium
CTTGCGCTCGAGCTCCTTCACCTCGGCTGCCACGCTCTCCGCATTGACCGGGTCCAGCGACAGGCCGAGCCACGCGACCGTAGGCGCGCCGCGGCCGCGGCAGGCGCGGGGCCTCTTCACCGCGTAGGAGGCGTCGAGGCGCATCTTGGCCACCTTGTTGCCCTGCTCGCGCGCGCCCGGGGAGACATGATCTGCGAGCTTCTTGCGCGCGCGGCTCTTCCCGAAGCAGTTCGAGACCACCTCGACGGCGCCCATGGTGGGGCCGAAGATGTCCGGCCTGCGTGTGGAGTGGTCGACGATGCTCTCGAGCGTGTTGGGTGAGCGGCTCTTGAAGAAGACGTTCTCGGCGATGTGCACCCTCGCGTAGGTGTCGATGGGCACGCTGTTGCGGCGGAAGATGTTGATGGGGGCGGAGAGGTTGCCCGCGAAGGTGTTTCGGACGATCTCCACCGTCCCGCGCACGTCCCTGAGGGCGATGCCCTCCTCGTCTGTCTCCTCCTGCCGGTTCTCTCGGAAGAGGTTCCCTTCGATGCGGACGTCCTGCACCTGGTCGAGGGCGACGGCGCCGTAGGTGCAGTGGTGCACGTGGCTGCCCTCGAGGACGACGTCGGTGGACTGGGTGACCTCGAAGCCGACCACGCCGCTGCCCGAGATGTCGCAGCCGCGTACGGTGACGCCGCGTGAGGCGAAGACGGTCACGGCGTCGCCGGTGCACCAGCCCGAGGTCCGGTGCAGGACGCCGAGGCCCTCGATGGTGATGCCGGAGCTGCCGTGGATCACGAGGACGGTGGACTGGTTGTCCTGGCCGACGAGCCACGCCGTGCCGGGTCGGGCTCGAAGGGTCAGGTGGCCGCGCTTGTGGATGAGCACGCTCCCCGCGTGCTCGCCCGGCGGGATCTCGATGACCGAGCCGTCCGCCGAGGCGTCGACGAGGGCCTGGATCGGCGAGGGTGCCTCCAGGCGGGTGTTGGGTATGGGCAGCCCGAGGGTCTGCGCGTCCATCGGGCCCCGCCAGCGCTCTGCGATTGTCAGCGGCTTCTTCACCGGCTCGACCTCGGGCGCTGGTTCGGCCGCCGCTGGCTTCGGTGGGGCGGGCTTTCGCCCGGCCAGCTCGGGGGCCTTGACCCGCGTGCCGCCGCAGGCGATCAGGGCGAGAGCCGTGAGGGTGGAGAGGATGAGGGAGAGCTGTGTGTCGCGTCGCATCGTGCGGAGCGGGTTAACACCGCGCGCCCGGAGAGGCAACTGCTGCGGGTTTCGCCAATCTGCCGGCACGCTTCCCAGCCGGCTGCCGAGATTGGGGTCAGGTCTGCCCAATTTTCACATATAGCCACGGCGGGAAGTGTGAAAATTGGAGGCCGGGCCCCCGCCCTTT
>CAZQPP010000192.1:1382-14002 GCA_964594295.1 uncultured Myxococcales bacterium
GGGGTCTGGTCTGCACTTTTGACACTTAGCGCCACGGCGATATGTGTAAATTGTGCTGACCTGACCCCGTCCGTTCCGTCCGTTCAAGGGGATGAAGAACGCGAGCTGAGGTCGGCGCTCAGGGGCCGGTAGAACCACCCCATGATCCGCTCCACGAGCTCGCGCGTCGCCTCCCCGAGGGAGGCCGAGCCGGCGACGATGCGCCTCCGCATCGCCTCGAGCTCCGCGAGGCCAGCCGAGGGGGCGCCGCAGCCCTCGATGGCGGCGCGCAGCCTGGCGACCTGCTCCCCGCTCTTCTCCTCACGAGGCACGTAGAGCATCTTCGCCAGCTCCTCCTCCTCCTCTGCTTCGAGGCCTGCCGAGGCCGTGGCGATCAGCCAGGACGGCTTGCCCTCCCACAGGTCCTGGGCCGAGGCCCCACGACCCTTGTCGCCGAGGATGTCGAGGAGGTCGTCCTGGATCTGGAAGGCCTCGCCGAGCTCGACGCCGAGCTCGCGAAGGGCGGCGACCCGCGCGGGTGTTGTGCCCGCGGCCAGACCGCCGGCGGCCAGGCAGAAGCCGAAGAGGGCCCCGGTCTTCCCGGCGACCATGAGCCGGTAGGTCTCCATGTCGGGGAGCCGCGCCTCCCGCCTGAGCTCGATCTCAGCTGCCTGGCCGTGGATGAGCTGGCGCATGGTCTTTCTGAGCTCGGCCGACAGGCGGAGGTGCCCTGCGTCGTCGACGGGGCAACGTGCGAGGGCCTCTTCGGCCACGTAGAAGAGGAGGTCTCCGGCGTTGATCGCCTGGGGCATGCCGAAGCGTGCCCACACGCTCTCGACGTTCCGCCTCATGCGGTCGCCGTCCATGATGTCGTCGTGCACCAGGGTGGCCGAGTGCACGATCTCGGCGGCGAGGCCCGCCCACGCGGCACGGTTCCAGGTCTGCGAGCTCGCCTCCAGCCCGGGGCACAGGGCGCGCGCCACGGCAACGGGCAACACGGCGCGCAGGCGCTTGCCCTCGGTGGACACCTGGTGCCAGGCGGCGTCCGCCAGGTCCCCGCAGCCGGCGGCACGCTCGTTCTCCACCAGCTCTTCGAGCCACGCCTGCTGGACCGACCAGATCTCTTCTCTCAGGTCCTCGAGTGTCATGGCGCGGGATTTGGTTGAGCTTCTTCGGCGAGGGCCGGCGAAGAGCCAATCGAACTTCCGTGACAGGGCGCTAGTGTCATCTCGTCTCCTCGAAGAGGGCTCGCAGGCCCAGGTCCTCGCAGCCGGCCGAGACGCCGAGGGCGCGCGCGCGCTCCAACCCGGCGGCGGACCTGGCGGTCACGCACAGGCAATCCCCTCCCAGCGCTCCGCAGCTCTTCACCGCTCCGCCGCAAGCCCTGATCGCCGCGCGGAGTGGCTCCGGCACCGGCGGCGCCTCGCCCAGATCGGCGGCGAGGCCGGCCAGGAGCCGAGCGTGCTCCTCGATCGCGTACACCACCGGCGCCGGTCCATCTCGGAGCGCCGCGTCCAGACGTGCCACGGCCTTGGCGCTGCGGCTCCGGAAGCGCTCGACGTCGGCTCTGCGTAGCGTGGCGAAGGAGGCGTAGCGGCCCAGGGCGCCCGCCGTGCGTGCTTGTCGCCCGGTGTGGAGCACTCCGAGCCAAAAGGGGCGGCGCGGCGCCAGCGGGGTCGCCGTCGGTCTGCCCCGGTCGCCGCTTCGAGCCAGGACGGATCGTCCTCTCCAGCAGGCCGCGACATCGAGGCCGCTCCCCCGGTCGCCCTGGGCCTCGAAGTGCGCCCCGCAGGCGATCTCGAGCCCGGCCTCACCGGCGTCGGCTCCCAGGCCCCGGACCATCGCCACGGCCAGGGCGGCGCTGGAGCCGAGGCCGAGGTCGCGCGACAGCAGGCCGCCGTCGGTGGGCTCGACGACGAGGTGGCGGGCGCCGGCGTCGGGGAGCCGGCGGAGCACCGCGCCGTAGAGCTGGCGCACGAAGGCCTCCCTGCCGGAGCCCGTCTCCGAACCGTCCCCGGCGTGCTCCGCCCGGAGGTCCAGATCCCAGGCCGGGATCTCGAGGCGGTGCGCCTCGGCGGCCTCCGAGCGAAGAGCGAGCCAGCGGTCGACGGCCAGCACGATGCCCGGCTGCCCCGGATGGAGCACGGCATACTCGCCCGCCAGGAAGAGCTTGCCCGGCACCCGCGCCTTCATGGCCGCTCCACCGGCACGAAGCGCAGCCCGGCACCCACGCCCGACAGGCGCAGCGCGGTCCCAGGCCTCAGGCGCTCCTCGAGGGCCGCCCGCACCCTGTCTCCGGTGCCAGGCGCACAGAAGACCTTCACGTTGGGGCCCGCGTCGGCGGTGAAGAAGCAGGGCAGGCCCTCCGACCGGAGCTTCAGGACGACCCCGATCACCTCGAAGGACCTCTCCTGGAGGTAGAAGAAGGGGGGGCGCGCCGTCCACGTCGTCGAGTGCATGCACATGCAGTTGGCTTCGGCGATGGTGGCGAGCTTCTCGATGTCTCGGGCGAGGATGCTCTGCTCGATCTCGCGCGCGTCTGCCGGCGCGCTCCGGACCCACTCCTGCCAGAATGGGGAGGTCAGCGCGGCTCGGCGCATGCCCTCGGTCGAGGAGACCTTCTTCTGCGCGGTGTCGACCTCCACCACGCACAGATCGAGGGGCCAATGCTCCGCGGGGGCGACGGGCCGGATGCGGCTCCCTCCTTCGTGGGGCTCCCAGGCCACGAAGCCGCCGTGCACCGAGCGGCACGCCGATCCCGAGCCCAGGCGTGCCACCTCGGCGATATCGGTGAGCGCGGAGCGATCGAGCCCCGCGGCCGCCCACGCGGCTCCGGCCATGGCCGCGAAGCCGGCGGCGCTGCTCGCGAGCCCGGCGGCGACCGCGAAGTCGGCCCCGGCGTCGACCCTCGCCGCCTCCGAGATGCCGGCCCGCTCCCTGACGGCGTCGAGCACCACGGAGGCCCGCGCGACCGTGTTCGGGTCCGCGGGCTCGCCCATCAAGAAGGCCTCGTCGCCCTCCCGTCCGGGCTCGAAGCTCACCTCGGCCCAGGCCTCGAGACCCAGGACGCAGGCCGACACGCTCGGTACGGCGGGGTGGCGCGCGGCCTCGTCGCTCTTCCCCCAGTACTTGGACAGGGCGAAGTTCGCCGGCGCGCGAGCCGTGACGGGCGTTCGCTCGGGGCTCACGCCGGCACCTCCTCGCCCCTCGCGCGCCTTCGCGGGTCGAGGCGCGTGCGCAGCACGGACCAGGACGGCGCCAGCAGGCGGGCCGCCTCGTCGAGGGCCTCGGCGCTCGAGGCGTGCGCGACCATGAAGCCGCCGCCGCCGGCGCCCGTGATCTTCAGCGCGACACCCAGGCCCGCGACGGTCTCGCGAATAGCGCCCGCCTCCTCGGGCTCGAGGCCCAGGCCGCGCATGAGGTGTCCGAGCGTGAAGAGGGCCTCGGAGACGTCCTCTGCGTCCCCCTCCTCGAGCCCGGCGCACAGGATCTCGGTGCCGACCCGCACCGCGGAGGCGGTCTCCTTGAATGCCGCCGGGGAGCCCTCACGCTGCTCCGCCACCCGCGCTATCTGCGCGGCGGTGCTGCGCCGGAGGCCGGTGTCCACGAGCAGGAGATCGAGGGGAGCGCCGAGGCGGATCACCCTGGTGGAGGCAGGCGGCCCGGCTTCGTAGCGGATGGCTCGCCCGGCGGCGACGACGCCGGTGTCTATGCCGCTCGCGCGGCCGTGGATGTGGGCTTCGATCAACGCCGCGACGGCGCGAGCACGGCTCTCTCCTTTCGGGTCCGGGAGGGCTCCGTCGAGCATCTCGGAGGGGCCTCCTCCGGCCGCCGCGGTCACCAGCGCGCGCCCGAGCGCGACCGCCAGGGCGGCGCTGCTCCCGAGGCCGGCGCGCTGTGGGATGTTGCTGCTGATGTGCATGCGCGCGAAGCCCTGCAGGCGCCCCTCGAGGATCTCGTAGACGCGCTCGGCCACCGCGTTGAGCGGCTCGGGGAGCACGAGCCGGGGGCCGGGCCTCATCTGGAGCCTGAGCACGAGCCGGCGCTCGAAGACGGGAACCGCCACGGCCGGGGCGCCGTAGAGAACGAAGTGCTCTCCGCCGAGGATGACCTTCGCCGGTGCGCAGGCCGCTGCGGCGGGCGCAGGGGAGGTGTCCGGGCTGACGCTCACGGTTCCTCTTCGCGGAGGCTCTGAAGGCAGCTCAGCGCCGCCTCGGAGTCTATTCGCCCCTTGGCGATCATGGCCGTGACCACGGGCGGGACCTCGTCCGCCCCGGCGCCGGCGGCCATCGCCACGTTGCGCGCGTGCAGGCGCATGTGCCCTGACTGAATCCCCTCGTTGGCCAGCGCCCGGGTGGCGGCGAGGTTCTGGGCGAGCCCGACCGCGGCGACGACCTCCGAGAGCTCGCGCGCGCTCTGCGTCCCGAGCACACGGAGGTTCATCCTGACCGCCGGGTGCACCTTCGTGACGCCGCCGACGGTCCCGAGGGCGAGCGGGAGCTCCATCGTGCCTTCGAGGTGCTCATCGCAGGCGCGCCACCTCGCGAGCGGCCCGTAGCGGCCTTCCTTCGCGCAGAAGGCGTGAGCCGCGGCCTCGACCGCGCGGAAGTCCTGGCCGGTGGCGATGAGGATCGCGTCGACGCCGTTCATGACCCCCTTGTTCGCCGTGACCGCCCGGTAGGGGTCCGCCTCGGCGAAGCGGCTCGCCTCTTCGATTCGCTCCGCCTGGGCGCGGTCGAGGCCCCCCTCGCCGAGGGGCACGCGGCCCCTGACCTCGACCCGCCGGTGGATCGGCAGGTTGGAGAGGATTCGGAGGCCCACCCGCGCTCCGGTCCACTGCTCGAGCAGCGGGGCGGCTGCCTCGGCCATGGTGTTGACGGCGTTGGCGCCCATGGCGTCGCGCACGTCGACCAGGAAGTGGAGCACGGCGATGGGCCGCCCGTCGGGGTCCTCGAGGCGGCGCACGCGCAGGCCCCGAAAGCCCCCGCCGGCCGCCACCAGCTCCGGATCCCTGGAGTCGAGGAAGGTGCCCAGCTCCTCTCTGTGGTGCTCGACGGCTTGCTCGAGGAGGGGCGCGGCCGGCGGGTCGGGGAAGTGGATCTGGCCGATCATGACAGGCGCCGTCGCGCTCGCCACGATGCCGTCGCCGGTGCGGAGCAGTCTAGCCGCGTTCGACGAAGCCGCGACGACCGAGGCCTCCTCGATGACCATCGGGACGATGTAGTCGCGCCCGTTGACGCGGAAATTGGTAGCGAAGGAGAGGGGCAGGCTGAAGCGCCCGACCACGCTCTCGCTCATCGCGTCGGCGACCTCCGCGGGCAGGCCCTCGGCAGCGCACGCCCTCTCGAGGGCTTCGCGGTCGACGCCCGAGAAGGCGGCGACCGCGTCGAGGCGCTCGGAGCGTGCGAGGCGGTGGAAGCCCGGCAGGCGGCTCGAGCGGGCGGGCTTCGAGGTGTCGCCGTCGCTCACGGAGAGCCCTCGCCAGCAGAGCCCGCGCGGCCCTCCCAGGCCTCGGGCAGGCACTCCGGCTCGATGCGCGCGGGCACGCGCCGCAGCTCGTCGAGGTTGCGAGCGCCGGTCAGGAACATGGCCGTGGCGAGGGCGGCGCGGAAGCGCATGATCTCGTCCACGACAGCTCCTTTCGACTCATTCGCCGCACGCAGAAGGGGCAGAGCCATGGCCGTGGCCCTCGCTCCTACGGCCACGGCGCGCGCGGCGTCGACGCCGTTGCGCACTCCGCCCGAGGCGATTACGGGTGTGTCGCCGGCGTAGCGCAGGCAGGCGAGGAGGCTCGTCAGGCTCGGGATTCCCCAGTCCGCGAAGAGCGCCCCGAGCTTCTGCTCGGCGGGAGTCTTGCGGCGCTTGCTCTCGACGAGCGGCCAGGAGGTGCCTCCGCGCCCCGAGCTCTCGATGAAGGCCAGGGGCAGCGTGGACAGCCGCCTCGCCGCGTCCAGCGAGAAGCCGGAGCCCACCTCCTTGACGCCGCAGGGCAGCCCCGCCTCCGTGACGGCCTCTCTCATGAGCTCGGTCAGGCGCGCGAAGCAGGTGTCTCCGTGGGGCTGGGCTGCCTCGTGGGCGGCGTTGAGGTGGAACACCAGCGCGTCTGCGCCGACCTCCTCGGCGAGGCGCCTGACGCCGCGCCCGTCGAGCCCCTCGCGGAGCTGAGTGGCGCCGATGTTCCCGATGAGCAGCACCCCCGGGGCGTCGTCGCGCACCCTGAAGGTGTGGGCGAGGGCGGGCCTCTCGAGCATGGCGCGCTGGCTGCCGAGGCACATCCCGACGCCGCAGCGCTGAGCGGCCGAGGCGAGGCGGCGGTTGATCTCCTTGGCCTCGGCCGTACCCCCGGTCATGCTCCCGATCAGCAGCGGCATCGTCAGGCGCTTGCCGAGGAGCTCGACGGAGGTGTCGACCTCGTCGAGGTCGATCTCCGGCAGGGCCTGGTGCACCAGACGCACGCCCGAGAAGGGGCCTTCGGCGCCGACCGGGACCTCCACGTCCTCGTCGACGGCGATGCGAAGGTGGTCTGCCTTGCGCGTGGTGGTGCGGTCCTCGCTCATTGCCCACCCCCTGCTCTTGCCGGCGCGGGTGCGCCGGGCTCGGCCTTCGTGGGTTCGCCTGGCTTCACGTCGGCGTCCCGCGGTTGGATGCCGAGCACCACGGGCACCGCGGAGCCGCCGTAGAGGTCCCAGATCGATCCCGGCATGAGCAGGGTCGCCTGGGTCGAAGCGCCGCCGTCGAGGTTCAGGGCGTCCCTGCAGCCCAGCCCTCCCTCGCCGGTGGGCCGCGCGAGCAGCGCCGCGAGATCCTCGAGCAGCATCCCGCTCTCGCTCACGAGGAGCAGCACCCGCCCCGACGTGTCGACGCAGACGGCGGTGCGGCGCGCGATCTGCGGCTTGAGGTCCAGGGGCTTGCCCCCCACCACGAGGCGCGGGCCGGACTGCACGGCGGCGTCGATGCCCTCGGGCGCCTCGAAGTCACGCCTGTGGACGATGCCCGCGCCGCCGCCGCTGGTGGTGTAGAAGACTCCCCAGTCCACCTTGCGCAGCCTCTGGAGCTCGCGGCCGCGGTCCACGAGCAGGCCGAGCGGGCGCCCCTTGGGGTCGAAGAAGGAGGCGTTCACGGCAAGGACGAGGTCCGCCTTGCGCGCTATCGCGTGGACGGTGTCCCGCTTGCCATCGCTCGCCCTCACGACCCGGAAGCGAAAGCGTTTTGGGTCGACGCGGAAGGCGTGCACGACCACCGCGCTCTGCCCGGACCCGGGAGGCGCCCACCTCAGGGTGCGGCGCTCCAAGCCGTCGGCGAGGCGCTCGAAGCGCAGCTCGTCCCCCGCCCGCACCGGCAAGGAGAGGGCGACGGCCAGGACGCCGAGGGCGGCGGCGGAGAGGAGGTGTCGTATGGTGAAGCCCTGGTGCATCGGCGGGTTGCGCTAGCATAGGGGCCTGCGGGGGGACAAGCCAGCGCGTCTCCCGGGGCGCGTCCGCATCTCGGCTCACTGTGCCGAGCCAGTGCGCTCCGGCGGCCGTCTACCGCAGGGAGCGCGGAGGGCGCAGAGGGAGTCGGCTTTGCACGCGCAGAGCGCCGAATCCCGGTCTGGTTTGACGATCCACCGTGCCGTGGCTACGGTTCTGTCTCAAGGTCGAGCGGTCGACGCGTGCCATGGCCGCGCTCAGGAGGAATGTGGAGACCATCTACGAACCCGCGCTGCGACGTGTCGTGAGCGAGGCGGTCCACGACGCCTTGCGGGGATTCGCGCAGGACCTGCCGCGCATCGGCCCTGACCTGGCAGGTTGGGCTGCCTCCCTGCCCGGTCGCGACAAGCCGCCGGAGGCGTACTTCCTCCACCCGGGCGCCGTCCCGATCTTCTTCTTCCCCTGGGAGGCCGAGCGCCTGCTGACCGGGCGCGTCGACGAGGACCGGCAGCTCTCCATCGCGCGCGGGGTGGTGCACGGCTACTACCTGGTGCGCATCCTCGACAACGTCATGGACGGGGAGGGCCGGACGGAGATCGGCCTCCTCCCGGCCGCCATGTACCTCCAGCACGAGCTCGAGCGCCCATTCGGCAGGCTCTTTCCCGCCGAGCACGGCTTCTGGAGTGACTTCGAGCGCTACCTGCGCGCCAGCGTGGACGCCACGGTCCTCGATCACCTCGGCGAGGCGACCGACGAGGAGAGCTTCCGTGAGACCGCCGGCCTGAAGATAATCGCCTCGATGATCCCCGTGGCGGCGGTTGCGCACCTCGCCGGGCGTGCGGACGTGCTCGACGACTGGCAGCGGCTCATCGAGTGCTACGGGTGCTGGCACCAGATGCACAACGACCTCTTCGACTGGGCTCGCGACCACGAGCACGGCGTGGCGACGTTCTTCCTCCAGGAGGCCAGCAGTCGCCGGCGGCCCGCCGAGCCCGTGGGGGCGTGGGTCGCTCGTGAGGGTTTCGAGCTCGGCCTCGAGCGGGCCCAGCGCTGGCTCGGCGAGACCCGGCGCGTGGCGCGCCGCATCGGCAGCGCCCCCATCGAGGCCCTGCTCGCCGCGAGGGCCACAGAGATCGCCGCCAGGGCCGAGGAGCTGCGTCCGGGCCTGCGTGATCTCTGCCGGCTCGGCACCATCCTCTCGGGGGAGCTGCCGCGATGAGCGTCGCCCAGGACCTGTTCGCCTTTGCCGAGGCCACCTTCCGCGGAGTCGTCGAGGAGATGGCGTCGTACGGCGTCGAGGCCGACGAGGGACTGGCTCTCCAGGCCGGGACGGGAGTCTTCTGCCACTACGACCTCGAGGAGAGGCAGGTCTACCTGTCCATTCCCGACGTCGACGATCCCATCGGCCGCTTCCAGGCCGTGGTCATCCGGGAGATGACCGGGTGCGAGAGCGACGAGGAGCTCTACCGCTTCATCCGCCTGCTCCTCCCCAGGTTCATCACCCACGAGCTCGCCCACCACTACAGGCACCGCCATGGCCGCTTCGGGAGCGACCTCTGGCACGAGGAGCACGTGGCGAACCACCTCGCGACGGCCATGACCAAGCGTCGCATGAGCCCGAGCCAGCGGCAGGAGACCCTCGCGGTCGTCAAGAGGGCCATCGCCAAGCTCGCCGACGGCTCGGAGGCCGGGGACGCCGACTCCTACCACTCGGCCGTCCACGCCCTGCGTGTCGGCGGCATCATCGAAGCCGGCACCTTCGAGACGCTGCTCACCGCGGGCAGGGCGCTCTCGCTGAGCCCCGAGGAGCTGCTGCGCCAGAGCGTCATCGGCGGGGAGGACGTGAACGAGGCGCTCGAGAGGCACGAGGAGACCATAGCGGCCTTCAACCGCGACTACGCCTCCGACTGGAACCGCTACCTGCGGACCCACCTGAGCTGGATGGTCTTGGACCTCGAGAGCCCGCAGAACCACTTCATCGAGGAGTTCATCCGCGAGTACCTCGACCTGCGCCCGCCCTCGCTCGTCAGCCGCGCGCGGCCCCGACACGAGCTATTGGAGCGTGGCGCGGTGGCCGCCTTCCGGGCCCACCTCGCCCTGAAGAAGAGCGCGCCGGCGGCGGCGAGCTTCTTCTACCGCCGCTACCGGGAGGCCCTCCTCGACCGGCTCGAGCTGGCGGCCGCGGAAGGCGATCTCACCAAGGTCATCGCCAGTGAGGAGGTGCGCCGGACCTTCGAGGTGTGGGCCCCCGGTCAGCCCGAGCCCCTCGACCTGGCGCGCCGACTGCTGCCGACTCACCTGCAGGCCTTTCTCCCCGACTCCCTCGCCGGAGACGAGGGGGCCGGCGAGCAGGCTCCGCAGGACATGGTGGACGAGGCCGATCGCAGGCTGTGGCGTCACGTGCTCGGTGGCGAGGAGGACGAAGGAGCGGCGTCGACCTTGTCGCGCCTCGAGCTCCTCGAGCGGGCCGACATCTTCCGCGCCCTCCCCGCCGGTGTCCTCCTCGATCTCGCCGCCACCCTGATCCGGCAGCGCTACGAGGCGGGCGAGGCCGTCATCTGGGCCGACGACAGGGAGACGGACGTCTACATCCTGCTCGAGGGGCGGGCGTCAGCCGTCACGGCCGATGGTGCGCGCGTCCTTGGCACCATCGACGCCGGTCAGACCTTCGGCGAGATGGCTTTCCTCACCCTGGAGCCGCGCACGGCGACCGTGCGCGCCGACACCGACTGCGAGGTCTTCGTGCTCC
Organism: uncultured Myxococcales bacterium; assembly: GCA_964594295.1. Taxonomy (GTDB): domain Bacteria; phylum Myxococcota_A; class UBA9042; order UBA3505; family UBA3505; genus CAZQPP01. The sequence goes on from CAZQPP010000192.1 coordinate 11,520, forward strand.
TGTCGAGCCAGCTCCGGCTGCTCGGCTACCGGCACCCGGTCATCTTCGCCGAGCTCGCGCGAGCGGTCGCGCGCAGGCTGGCGAAGGCCCCACACGGCGCTCCCGGGCGGGGCGCCAACCCAGACAACAGAAGCGAAGGTTGCATGATGGCGGATCTGCAGAGCATCGCGAAGCGCGCCACGGAGGACGTGGACTTCATGAAGAAGCTCGTCGATGACCCCAAGGGCACCCTCACTGCCGAGGGTGTCGAGGTCACCGAGGAGATGAGCAAGGCCATAGAAGCCCTCGACGGCGCGGCCATCGAGCGTGCCGTGCTGGCCTTCGCCTCGGGCAAGGCAGGGGCGGCGTTCTGACGTAGCCCCTGGGGGAGGGGACGAGCCGGCAGTTGGCGGGGCACGGTTGCACCTTGGGTCCGTCACTGGTAGCGCCACCCGGCGAGCCCGATCCGGGCCGGGACCGGCGAGGAGCCGATGGCCGACACCCGCCAGCTAGCCCAGATGGTGCAGCGCATGCTGCGGTCGGGGGCCTCCGCGCGGGTGCGGAAGATGCTCGACCGGGTGCACCCCTCCGAGGCCGTGCCCCTCCTGTCCAAGCTCCGACCCGGTGAGGTCGGGGTGCTGCTGAGCGACGTGCTGCCGCTGGGCAGGGTGGCGGAGATCCTCGACGAGATGCCCGAGCGGGAGCTGGAGCGCACCCTGCTCTCGCTGCGCGACGAGAGGATCGCGCGAGTGCTCCAGCGGCTGGACTCCAAGGCCACCGCCGAGGTGCTCGACCGCGTCGGCGAGGAGCGCAAGGAGCCTATTCTTCGCCACCTCGAGCCCGAGCGCAGGGCCGAGGTCGAGAGGCTCATGTCCTACCCGGAAGACGCCGCCGGGCGCATCGCCATGCCCGTGCGGCTCGCGGTCTCGATCGACGACACCGCCTCGGGAGTGGTCGAGAAGCTCCGCAGCGAGGAGGACGAGGACGTAGGCGACCTCTACGTGACCGACGGGGGCGGACACCTCGTCGGCCTCGTGCAGATGCGCAAGCTCGTCGTGGCCGAGGCGGACGCACCGGTGCGCGAGCTGCTAGTAGAGCCTCCGGTCACCATCTTCGCCCTCGAGTCCCGGGAGGATGCCGCGCGCGCCTGCGCCCGCTACGATTTGCTCTCGGTCCCCGTGGTGGATCAGCACCACGTGCTCGTGGGGATAGTCACGGTCGACGACGTCTTCGACATCATCGAGGCGGAGGCGACCCAGGCCCTCTACGGCATCGCCGGCCTCGAGAAGCACCTGCGCGTGGGCAGCCGGCTGCGCGAGCACCTGCGCTCCCGTTTCCCGTGGGTGCTGCTGAACCTCTTGACCGCTTCGCTCGGGGCCTTCGTGGTGGGCTACTACGAGTCGGCCATCGCCAAAGCTGCCTACCTCGCCGCGTTCATGCCGCTGGTCGCAGGCATGGGCGGGAGCATGGGCAGCCAGACGCTGACCCTGGTCACCCGCGGGCTCGCCCTCGGCGAGGTCGGCCAGGGGGCCGTCACCGGCATCGTGCTGCGCCAGCTGGGCGTCGCCTGCGTGCTGGGCGGCGCGGTGGGCGGGCTGGCGGCTGGGGGTGCGTGGCTCTGGGTCCCGGACCTGCGGCTCGCGCTGGCCGTCCTGCTGGGCATGATCGGCACCTTCGTGACCGGCGCCCTCCTCGGCGTGCTCGTGCCCATCGGCATCCACCTGCTCAAGCGCGACCCGGCGATCGGGAGCGGCGTGCTCGTGACCACGACGACGGACGTCTTGGGCTTTTTGCAGTTCCTGGCGGTGGCCGGCTGGCTCCTTGGGCTGTTTTAGCGCGCCACGAGCGTGTTCGCCCTTGACACCACGGGCACAAACGACTATCCCGTGCCGCCCACTTCGAGAGCTTCCCTGCAAAACCCGCCGCGAAGCAAATGGTGCGGCGTGTTTTGTGTGGAAGCTCTCACCGCGAGTGACCGCGGAGTCCACTGATGAAGACGCAGTCCATCTCAACCGAAAAGGCTCGCCGCGACTGGATCGTGGTCGACGGCGCCGGCCTCCCCGTCGGCCGCCTCGCCTCGCGTGTAGCGGCGGCGCTCCGCGGGAAGACCAAGCCCACCTTCACCCCGCACGCCGACACCGGTGACTTCGTCATCGTGGTCAACGCGGGCTCCATCGAGCTGACGGGCAAGAAGTGGGAGAACAAGATGTACCGCCGCCACAGCGGGTACATCGGCGGTCTGAGCGAGATCTCGGCGCGCGAGCTGCACGAGAAGGACCCGACCGCAATCGTGCGACACGCCGTCAAGGGCATGCTCCCCCGCGGTCCCCTCGGGCGGAAGCTCTACAAGAAGCTGAAGGTCTACGCTGGCGCGGAGCACCCGCACCAGGCCCAGCAGCCCCGCACCGTCGACGTCAAAGACATCTGATCCAGAGGACCCCGATGCACAAGCCTATCAAGGTCAAGAAGGACCACTACCGGGGCACCGGGCGCCGCAAGTCCTC